>JASJBO010000155.1 GCA_030066475.1 Myxococcota bacterium | reverse complement strand
GCCGACGTGGTCGGCGCCTCCGCGCCGCCCGCCTTCGAGAGCGCCCGGCCGCGCTACGTCCCGCTCGCGGGCGGCACCGAGGTGACGCTCTCGGCCGTGGCGGGCGACGATCGCCCGTTCGTCGCCGGGCTGCGCGTGTTCGTGCGCGACGTCGAGGTGCCGGCGGCCGACGTTGCCCGGATCGACGCGCGTCAGGTCACCCTGCTCGTCCCGCCCGGCGCGCCTGGGCCCGCGCCGCTGCGCGTGGTGCACCCGGGTGGTCTGGCGTCGCGCCGCAGCGGCGCGCTGGTCTACGCGGAGCTGCCGCGGATCGACGAGATCCGCCCCTTCTTCCTGGATCCGCTCGGGGGCACGCCGGTCACCGTCGACGGCGGGGGCTTCGTGCCGCCCTTCGGCGTGTTCGCCGGCAGCCAGGTGCGCATCGGCGGCATCCTCACGCCGGTCGACGTGGTGGCGACCGGGCGGCTGTTCACCACCGCGCCGCCCGGCGCCTTCGGTCCCGCCGACCTCGAGGTGCGCAACCCCGATCTGGGCGTCGCGCGCGCGGAGGACGGCGTGCGCTACGGGCTGCCGCCGCTGGGCGCCGGGCGCGAGGCCACCTCCGCGCCCTCGCGCGTAGCGTTCGGCGGCATCCGGGTCCCCGAGCTCGACGACCGCGTGCTCGGCGCCGAGCTGGTCTACGCCGCCGGCGGCCATCACGTCGAGGGCAACGAGACGCCGCTGCCGCCGGGCCTCGATCCCGACACGGCCGAGGCGCTCAGCATCAAGTTCACCAACCGCGCGATCCTGTTCGACGTGAGCAACCCCACCGACGTGCAGGTGGCGGGCGGGCGCGACAACACCGACAACTTCTTCGCCTTCGAGCTCGAGTTCATGCCCGAGAGCTGGGTCGACGCGCCCGCGATCGAGTTCTTCGACCGCCCCGGCGACCAGGACCTGCTGCTGGTGGCGAACGGCCTCGAGGGGCTGGTGGTGCTCGACGCCACCGACCCGCTCGGGCTGCCGGAGCTGTCGCGCGTGAGCGAGGGGGACTTCTCGGTCGCCGTCACGATGGTGGGCGACCTGGCGCTGCTCTCGACCTCGAACCTCGGGCGGGTCGCCGACCCCTGCCGCTTCCCGTTCTACGAGCCGCGCGGGGGGCCGCTGTTCGGGATCAGCCTGGCGCGGCCCGACGATGCCGTGACGCTCTGGCAGCTCGAGCTGGACGAGCAGGCCAATCCGACCCAGGTGCGGGTGCGCGACGGGCGCGCCTACGTCGCGACCGGCCTGCACCGGCAGCTCACCGAGCGGCGCGGCTGCTCGGTGCCGCCGCAGCCGCCCGCCCGCCTCGACGGCGCTTTCGATCCCTACGACCAGCGCGTCGGGACGCTCGAGATCCTCGATCTCGCCACGGCGACGCCTACCCGGGTGGCGCGCGTCGAGCTGCCCGACAGCGCCACCGGGCTCGCGCTGCTGGGCGACCGCGCCGTGGTGTCTGCCTACAACGAGGGGCTGCTGGTCGTCGACGTGACGCGACCCGGCCTCGAGCCGATCGACGAGGACGGCGACGGGCGCGACGACCGCATCACGGCGCAGCTCCGTCTCGACACCGACCTCGTCGCCAACCCGGGCCTGCCGGTGAGCGTGGAGCTGCAGGGCAACCTGGCCTTCGTCGCGGCGGGGGAGGGCGGCGTGCAGGTCTTCGACCTGAGCGATCCCGACGCGCCGGTCGTGCTCTCGGCGGGCAATACCGAGCTGGCGCGCCACACCGACGTGCTGAAGGACGTGGCGGTGGTGGCGGGCGGCGCCGCAGGTCTGGCCACGCTGGCGACCCCGTTCTCGAACGTCGCGAGCGTCGAGCCGCCGCGCGACTCGCTGGTTCCCACCGACCAGCGCTTCGTGCTGCGCTTCAACCGCGATACCGCCGTCGCGACGGTCAGCGCCGACAGCGTCTTCCTCGAGCGAGTCGACGACGCGATGCGCGCGACCGCGACGCTCGTGCTCGGCACCGAGGACGCTCCGCTCGACCCGGCCGACCCGGAGGTGCCCACCGACGTCTGGACGCTGGTGCCCGACGGGCTCGACCCCGACGAGGCCTACCGGCTGGTGGTGACCACCGCGGTGCGCGACCGCAAGGGTGCCGGGATGCTGGTGCCCTTCGCGGCGGACTATCGCACCGGCGGCGCCGGCGCCGTGCAGCCCGCGATCGAGGGCTTCGACCGCTCCACCGTCACGCCGGGCGAGTCGCTGGCCGTGCTCGGCAGCGGCTTCCGCGCCGGCGCGCGCGTCTTCCTGGGCGGCGTCGAGGCCGGGCCGGTGGGCTACGTCGACGAGACCCGGCTCGACGTCGCGGTGCCCGAGAGCGTCGAGACCGGCAGCCTGCCGGTGCGCGTCGAGAACCCCGGCGGGCTCGCGGACGTGCGCTTCGGCCTGCTGCTGGTGGTCGCGCCGCTCGACCGGGTCGAGCTCTCGTTCTCGCCCGAGGCCGGTCCGCGCGTGGGCGGCACCGAGCTGGCCATCACGGCCGACCGCGACGCCTTCGCGCCCGGCGCGCGCGTGCGGTTCCGGGGCAGCGTGTTCGACGAGCCGAGCGGCGAGGTCGAGGGCATCGACCTCGACGTGGCGAACCTGCGCTTCCTGACCGTGCTGGCGCCGCGCGCCGACCGGCCCGGGCTGGCCGAGGTCTGGGTCGAGAACGAGGGGGTCGAGCCCGTCCTGGCCGGCGTGTTCTCCTACGACCTGCCGGCGGCCCCGCTGGCGATCGACCTGCCGCTCTACCCGCCGCGCCAGGCGGTGGATCTGCGCGTGGTCGGCGACCTGGCCTACGTGGCGTCCGCCAACTCCCCCGGCCTCGAGATCTTCGACATCCGGATTCCCGAGCGCCCGCTCTCGCTCGGCCGCGTGGAGCTGCCCGGCGCGGTGCGCGGCGTGCTGCCGCTGGCCGACGTGGCGCTGGTCACCGCCGGCGCCCAGGGCTTCTTCGTGGTCGACACGAGCGACCCGACCCAGCCGTTCGTGGTGGACCAGGGCGCCACCGACGGCTTCGCGCGCGCCGTCCGCGTGCGCGACGGCGAGGCCTGGGTGGTGGTGGCCAACGCGTTCGTGCCCGGCGGCGGCCTGCTCCAGCAGTTCGACCTCGCCACGCCGCGGCTGGTGCTGCGCCGCGAGCTGGCGCTGCCGCTCGAGCCGCTCGACTTCGAGCTGGTCGGGACGGAGCTCTACGTCCTCGGGCTGCTCGAGGACGAGCCCGTGCTCGCGGTGCTCGACGCCGAGACCGGTGCCATCCTGGGGCGGCCCACCGCGCTCTCGATGGACACGATGCCGGACGGCACCCCGCACCTGCGCGTGATCGGGGGCTTCGCATTCGCCACCTTCGACGAGCGGCTGTTGGTGCTCGACGTGGGCGCATTCGCCGACCGCGAGGCCGTGGGTCCCGAGACCGCGCCCGAGGAGGTGTTCCTGGCCGGGGCCGACGACGCCCTGCGCGGGGTCGACGTGGTGGGCGGCACCGCGTTCGTGGCGGGCACCGACGTCGAGCTGGTCAACGTTCCGCTGCTCAACGTGACGGAGGTGCGCCCGGCGGCGGAGGCCCTGGCGCCCGTGGATGCGGCCGTGGAGCTGGTCTTCTCGCGGCCGCTCAAGCCGTCGACGGCCACGCCCGACGCGATCGCGCTGCGCGACGCGAGCGGCGCCGTGGTGCCGATCGCGCTCGACGAGGAGGGCGGGGTCCCGGTCGCGTTCACCACCTTCGGCAGCATCGCGACCCTCACGCCGCTGGCGCCGCTGGCGCCCGGCGCCGAGTACGAGGTGCGCGTGACGACGGCGGTCACCGACATCACGACGCTGGCGCTGGCGCAGCCGTTCGTGTCGCGCTTCCGCACCGCCGGCGCTGCGACGGCGCGGCTGCCGCGCATCGTGTCCGTGGCGCCGCGCTACGGACCGGTGGGCGGCGGCACCGAGCTCGCCGTCGTCGCCCAGCGCCTCGACCCGGGCTTCACGCTCGCGCTCGGGGGCCAGCCGGTCGCGCCACTCGGCGACCCGATCGCGCTCGGCCCGGACGCCGACGGCGAGGAGCGCTTCGAGCTGCGCTTCGTCGCGCCGCCGCTCGCCACCAACGACCCCGGCACCGCCGCGCTGCGCCTCGAGAACCCGGGCGGTCTGGCCGACGTGCGCGTGGGCGCCTTCGTGTACCTGCCGGCGCTGGCCGTCGAGTCGGTGAGCCCCGACGCGGGTCCGCCGCAGGGCGGCAACACCGTCACGGTCCGCGGGCGCGGCTTCCTGCCCGGGACGCGCGTGCTGTTCGTCGACCCCGAGACCGACGAGGCGTTCGAGGCCGGCGGCGTGGTGGTGCGCTCGACCGAGACGCTCAGCGCCGTCGTGCCCGCCGTGCCCGCCGGCGGGCTGGTGCAGGCCGACGTCGAGCTCCGGCTGCCGGGCGAGCCGGTCGCCCGCGCCGTGCTGCCGCTCGCCTACACCTACAGCGTGCCCGTGATTGGCAATCTGGTGGCCGAGCTCGGGCCGGTCGACGCGCTCGTGCTCGGCACCGACGTGGTCTTCGCCGGCAGCCTGCTCGGGCCGCCCGACACCTTCTCGGTGCTCGACATCTCGGACCCGGTCGATCCGCGCGTGATCAGCGACGAGACCGGCTCGCGCGGGCAGATCCGCCTGTCGCCGGCGGGCCTCTCGGTGCGCGACCTGGCGCGGCTCGGCGACGACACGCTGCTGGCGGCCACCGAGGCGGGCGTTGTGGCGGTCGACGTGTCGCTGCCCGCCGCGCCGCGCCTCGACGCCGCGCTCTCCGACGGCCTGGCCACCGCGGGCTCCGTGGTGGGCGTGGCCGCCGTGGAGGCGCTCGTGCTCGCCGCCGACGAGAGCGAGGGGCTCGTCGTCTTCGACACCGCGCTCTACGACAACGCGCTGCGGCTCGGCGCGTTCGACGTGGGCGGGACGCCGCGCGCGGTGGACGCGGCGGCGGACGTCGCGCTGGTCAGCGTGCTGGCGCCCGACGGCAGCGAGCGGCTGCGCGTGCTCGATCTCACCACGCCGGGCTTCCCCGAGCTCGCGAGCCAGGAGCTCGCGGGCCCCGGCCTGCGCATCCGGCTCGCCGGCAACGTGGCGTACGTGGCCACCGGCGCGGTGGGCGTGGTGCAGATCTTCGACCTGAGCACGCGCACGCTGCTGGTGCCGCGCGGCTTCCTGCGGCTCGACCGCATCGCCGGCGACCTCGAGCCCGAGGCCCTCGACGTGGACGTGGTGGGCCCGCTGGCGTTCGTGGCCGCGGGGGCGGGCGGTCTCCAGATCTTCGACGCGAGCGACCGCGACGCCCCCGTGCGGATCCGCTTCGCCGACACCGCGGGCGTCGCGCGCTCGGTGACGGCGCTCGGCAACACGGCCGTGGCCGGCATCGAGGTCGACGCGTCCGAGGGCAGCGTGCAGGTGCTGCGCCTCGACGGCGTGAACGTCGCCTCGGTGGAGCCGGCCGACCTGTCGCTGGCGCCGCAGGACGCGGTGGTGCGGGTGGCGCTCACCGGCTTCGTCGACCCCGACAGCGTCGACGCGTCGAGCTTCTTCCTGACCGAGCTGGTCGACACGAACGGGGACGGCATCCGCGCCGAGGACGGGCCCGCGCTGCCGGCGACGATCGAGACGCGACCCACCGCGAGCGGGACCGAGCTGGAGCTGGTGCCGGACGCGCCGCTCGCGGCGGGCGCCGGCTACCGCGTGCACGTCACGCGCGACGTGCTCGACCTGCGCGGCGATCCGCTGCTCGCTCCCTGGCGCAGCCGCTTCGACGTGAGCGACGTGCCGGGCGCCGCGATCCCTGAGGTCGACGCGGTGGAGCCCGCCTTCGCGCTCTGGGAGGGCGGGGACGAGCTGCGCATCACCGGCCGTCGCTTCCAGGACGGGGTGCGCGTGCTGGTGGGCGGGGTCGAGGCGACCGTGGTGTCGCGCAGCGCGGACGGCGAGGAGCTGCGCGTGCTGGCGCCGGCGCTGCCGACGCTCGAGGACGGGGACGTCACGCCGCTGGCGCTTCGCGTGGTCAATCCGGGCGGTCTGGCGGCGCTGACCGTGGGCGCCTTCAACGCGCTCCCCCGCCCGCAGCTCGACGCGCTCGAGCCCGAAGGCACCTTCTTCCGCGGCCCGGAGGAGATCACGCTGCGCGGGCGCGGCTTCTTCCCCGGCACGCGCGTCGAGCTCGGCGGCCTCGAGGTGGCGGTGACGGCGCTGCTCGGCAGCGGCGAGCTGCGCGTCGAGCCGCCCGACGGGCGCCTGCTCGGCACCCATCCGCTGCGCGCCTTCACCCCGCGCTCCGCCGGCGAGCTCGCCACCGCGGCGCGTCCGCTCGAGCTGCGGCTGGTGAGCCGCGCCCGCGTCGGCTTCGCCGGCGCGCGCGGTCTCGCGCTGGACGGCACGCGCCTCTACGCGGCGCTCGGCGCCGAGGGGCTGCGCGAGGTCGCGGTGATCGACCCGGGCAATCCCCAGATCGAGAGCGAGCTGGCGCTGCCCGGGACGGCGACCCGCGTGGCGGCGGGCAGCGACGGCCAGGACCGGCTGCTGCTGGTGCTCGTGGACGGCGAGGTGCGGGTGGTCCGCGCGCTGCCCGGCGGCATGCGCGACGAGGGCCCGCTCGCGCTGCCCGTCCAGGCGACGGCGACCGACGTCGACGCCAGCGACGACCTCGGGCTGGTGGTCGCGGACGGCAGCCTGGTGCTGGTGCGGCTCGATCGCCCGGAGCGGCCGCTGGTCGACCAGCTCGTGCCCGCCGGCGCGGTGGTGCGCGCCGCGGCCGACGGCGGGCGCGCCTGGCTGATCGTTCGCGAGGACGGCGTCGACCGGATCGAGGCGCGCGACCTGCGCACGCCCGGCCTGGCCCTGCTGGGCGCGCTCGCGACTGACCTGCGGCTCTCGGACCTCGCCGTCGACGGCGACCGCGGCGCGGCGGTGGGGCCGGACGGGCTGCTGGTGCTCGACGTGAGCGACCCGGCCGCACCGCTCGAGACCGCGCGCCTGCCCGGCTCGTTCGCCGTCGTCGCGGTGCAGGGGGCGCTCGCCGCCGCCGCCGATTCCGACGGGGTACGCCTGTTCGACCTGAGCGATCCGGCGGCGCCCGTCGAGCTCGCGAGCTTCGCGACCGGCGCACCCGCCGGCGCGCTGGCGCTGGCCGGCGACGTCGTCCACGCCGCGGCCGGCGCGCTCGAGATCATCGACCAGCCCGTCCAGAACCTGGTGGCGGTGGAGCCCGCCGCCGACGCCACGCGCGTGGTGCTGGCCCGCGGCGCGCTCAGTGGCGACACGAGCGTCGATCTCAACGCGCTCGACGGCGCGCCCAACGACACCACCAGCGGTCCCGGTCCGCTGCTCGGTCTCGCGGCGCTCGACCCGGGCGAGGACGCGCTGCTGACCGTGCGGCTCGGCGACGAGTCGGCGCTGATCGGCGACGAGCTGTCGGCGCCGCTGCTGCTCTCGATCCGCGGTCCGCCCGTCGGCAACGCGCCCGAGATCCTGTCGATCGAGACGGGCTTCGCCGCGCCGGGCAACGTCGCGCCGATCGAGCTGCTCGCGACTGGCGTCGGGCTGGTGCCGGTCGTGCGGGTGGCCGACCAGCCCGCGACCGGCGTGCGCCGCGTCCTGCTCGGGGACGGCAGCGTGCGCGTCAGCGCCGACGTGCCCGCCCTGGCGGCGCCCGGCAACGCCGAGGTTCGGCTCGGCAGCGCGGCCGCCGGCCCGTTCGCCACGCGCCGCGCGGGCTTCACCGCCGTGGCGCCGCTGCCCGCCGCCGGCGACGTCGCGGTGGGTCCGATGGTGCTGCCGGTCGAGGGCGGCGCCGTCGTCACCGTCGCCGCAGCCGGCCTGACGATCGGCACCCGCGTCGAGGTGGACGGCGCGCCGGTGGCGGTGCGCTCGTTCGCCGCCGGCGCCGGCGGGACCCTGCCGAGCCTCACGTTCTCGAGTCCGGCCGGCGGCTCCGGGGCTCCGCTGCTGACCCTGGTGGCGACCGACGGCCGCCGTCTCGAGCTGCCCGGCGCGCTGGTGCGCGAGGACTCCTCGTCGCCCCGGCTCGTCGCCACCAGCCCGGTCGACACCCAGCGAAACGTCGCGGTCGACACCCAGATCGTGGCGACGTTCAGCGAGGCGGTCCGGCTGCCGGTCGACCCGGCCAGCGCCTTCCGCCTGCTGCGCGTCGAGGGCGACAGCGAGATCCCGGTGCCCGGCGACTACACCGAGGCGGGCACCCAGCTCGTGTTCGACCCGCTGGGACCCGGCGCCGACCTGCCGCCCGACGCGCGCCTGCGCCTCGTCATCGAGCCGGGCATCGAGGACCTGGCCGGCAACCCGCTCTCCGGCGGCACCCGCGTTCGCGAGTTCACCACGGTCGACACCGAGCCGCCCGCGCTGGCGCCGAGCGATCCGACTGGTGCGCCGCTGCCGCTGGCGCCCACGCCGATCGACGTGCCCGCGGGCTCGGAGTTCTCGTTCCGCGCCAACGGCAGCGACAGCCTGGCCCTCGGCGTCGTGTTCTTCACGCGCAGCGACGGCGTGCTCGGCCGCAGCTCCACCGACGAGGCCGGCGGGCACCCCTTCTCGCTCACCGCCCCGGACACGGCCGGCGAGCTGCTGGTTACGATCACCGCGCGCGACTTCGCCAACCGCGAGAGCACCGCGACGCTGCGGCTGCTGGTGTTCGAGCCCGTCGACGACCCGCCCGGCGTGCGGCTCACGGCGCCGCTCGGCGGCGCCACCCTCCAGGAGGGGAGCTTCGTCGACGTCGAGGCCGAGGTCTCCGACGACATGGGCGTGGTGCGCACCGAGCTGCTCGTCGGGCCCGACCCGGCCTCGCTGGTGCTGGTGGACGCGGCGGCCGGTGCGCCGGCTGGCGGGGTCGCGCGCTTCCGCACTCGGCTGCCGCTCGCGGCCGAGAGCGCCCAGTACGTGGTGGCGGTGCGCGCGCTCGATGCGCGCGGCCAGGCGGCGAGCGACCAGGCCAGCGTGCTCGTCTCGTCCGACGCGACGCCGCCCGCGATCGCGCTCACCAGCCCGGCGCCCGGCGCGTCGCTGTCCGAGGGCGCGCCGCTGCTGGTGGCGGTGACCGCCACCGACAACGTGGACGTGGCCGAGGTGCGCGTGACCCTCACGCTCGACGGCGCGCCCTTCGACGACGTGATCCTGGCCGCCCCCTACCAGGCGACGTTCGCGCTGCCGGCGGTGACGGCCGACGCGACGCTGCGGGTGGCCGCGACGGCGCGTGACGGCGCCGGCAATCCGGCGACGGCGACCCCGGTAGACGTGACGGTCGTGGACGACGCAGTGGCACCCAGCGTGTACGTGGTAGCGCCGCTGCCCGGCGCGGCCGCCGTCGAGGGGGAGCCGCTCGAGCTGGTGGCCGACGCGCGCGACGACCGCGCGCTCTCGCGCGTGAGCTTCGTGCTCGACGGCGCGCCGGTGGGGACCGTCTTCGCGCCGCCCTGGCGGCTCACCGTGCGCGCGCCCGAGGTCGCGGCCGACCGGCTCGACGTCGCGGTGGAGGCGATCGCGTTCGACACGGCCGGCAACTCGGCGGGCAACGCCAACCCGGTGGCGATCGCCGTGCTCGACGATCCCGAGGGTCCCGCCGCGCCGGGGCTCGCACTGGATCCCGACGCGCCGGTGCTGCTCGGCGGCTCGCGCGTGAGCGTGCGCGCCGAGCCGGCCGCTCCGGGCGACACCGGTACGCTGTCGCTGCTGGCCGAGCGGCCCGCCGGCACGGCGTCGGTGGTGGCTGGGCTCGGCGTCGACCTCGGCCTGACCCTGCCGGTGGACGCCAGCGCGCTCCGCGTGCGCGGCGAGGCGGTCGACGCGGCGGGCAACACGGCGGCCAGCGAGCGGAGCGCGGCGGTCGAGGCCTTCCTGGCCGCGCTCGAGCCGGCCGTCGAGGTGCCGATCGGGCAGGCCGTCGGCACCATCGAGGTGCTCGGCACGCGCTGGTTCGCGGCCGGAGGCGGTGGCCCGCTGCTCGCGGCCGAGGCCGATGCGCCTCCCGCCGCGCAGGGCGCGACCACGGACGCGCGCGACGTGGCCGTGGCCGCGGGGGCCGTCTGGGTCGCGGAGGGGGCGCAGGGCCTCGCGGTGCTCGCGCCCGACGGCGCGCTCGGCGCGCGGCTGCCCGCCCACGAGTCGATTCGGGCCGTCGCGGCGCGCGGACCGATCGGCTACGCGCTCGACGGCGCCGCGCTGCGCGTGGTGGAGCTGCGGGCCGACGGCACGCTCGCGGCGCCGCTCGCGATCGAGCTGGGTGCGCCGCACACGGCGCTGGCGCAGGCCACCGATCGCCTGGTGGTGGCGGGACCCGACGCGCTGGCGCTCTACGACCTGAGCGATCCGCTCCAGCCGGTCGCGCTCGACGTCCGCGCGCCCCCGGCCGCGCCCGTCGCGCTCGCCTTCCGCGGCGATCGCCTGGCCGTCGCGCTCGGCGCCGGCGGGGTCGCGCTCTACGACACGGCGGGCGACGCGCTGGCCGCGGGCGCGCTGCTGGCGGAGGCGCCCGGCCGCGACCTGCAGTGGAGCGGCGACCGCCTGCTCGCAATCGGGGGCGCGGGCCTCCACGTCTTCGACGCCTCGTCCCTCGCGGCGCCGCAGCTCGTCGGCCGCTTCCCGCAGGCGGCGGGTCGCGCGCTCGCGCTGGCCGGCGAGCGGCTGCTGGTGGCGTCGGACACCGCGCTGGCGCGCTTCGCCCTCGCGGCGGGTCCGGCGACGCCCGCGCTGGAGGTGGAGGCGCCCGACACGGCGGCGCCGGGCGCGATCGTCCGGATCGGGGCCACCGCTACCGACGACACCGGCGTGTCGGTCACCTACGCGCTGGAAGGCGCGCCCGAGCCGTTCGCACAGACCCGCTCGGCGCCGCACGAGGTGGGGCTGCGCCTGGCGCCCGAGCTGCTGCTGGGCGAGTTCGTCGACGTGCGCGTGGTGGCGCGCGACCAGCGCGGTCAGGAGGCCACCGCGGTCCATCGCATCGCGCTCGCGGCGGACGGCGCGCCGCCCGAGCTGCTGGCGATCGGGGGACCCGGCACGCTCTTCGCCGGGCAGCGCGAGACCTACCGCGTGCGCGCCCGCGATCACTCCGGCATCGCTGCCGTCTCGCTCGAGGTCGGGGGCGCGCCGCAGGGCGAGCTCACGGCGCCGCCGTTCGAGTTCGAGGTCGAGGCGCCCGCAGCGCCCGGCACGCTCGCGCTGCGCGCGCGGGCGCGCGATGCGGCGGGCAACGAGGCGAGCCTCGACCGCGACCTGCTGGTGATCGGCGACGGCAGCCCGCTGCCGCCGACCGTGAGCCTGCTGGCGCCGGCCGACGGCACGCCGGTCATCGAGGGCCGCTCCCTCCGCGTGGCGGCCAGCGCCGAGGATCCCGACGGCGCGGTGCTGGCGGTGGAGTTCGAGCTGGCCGGCCGCCTCGTGGGGCGGGTCGCTGCGCCGCCCTACGAGCTGGACGTGGAGCTGCCGCTGGTCGACGGCTTCACGCCGGTGTCCCTGGCCGTGCGCGCGATCGACGACGGCGGCAACCGCAGCGCGCCCGCCGCGGCCACCGTGAACGTCAACGACGACACCCTGCCGCCCGATCTCGCCATCGAGGTCGAGCCCGACCTGCCGCGGCTGCTGGCGGGCACGACGCTGCGGCTGCGGGCGGTCGCCAGCGACGAGACGGCAGTCGCGAGCGCGCGGCTCGAGGTCGAGGCCGACGGGTCGCCGCTGCAGAGCGGCCTCGAGGCGGTGGAGCTGACGGTGCCGGCGGAGGCGGCCGCGCTGCTCGTACGCGCGCAGGCGCGCGATCGCGCCGGCAACGCGACCACGGCCGAACGCCGCCTCGAGGTCGTGGGCGGCGTGGGCGCCGGGGCGCCGCGGGTCCTGGCGCTCGACGGCATGGCCTCCGGTCTGGCTGCGGTCGACCAACGCCTGTGGGTCGCGGCCGGCGCCGCCGGCGTGCGCGGCTTCGATCTGGACGACCCCACCGCGCCCGTCGCCGCCGCGAGCTACGACGCGGCGACCGACGCGCGCGCGGTCGTGGAGCTCGGCGACCGCCTGCTGGTGGCCGACGGCGCGGCTGGTCTGCTGGAGCTGGAGGCCGCGACGGGCGCCGTGCTGAGCGCCGCGGACACGGTCGGTCCCGCGCTGCACCTGGTGGCGCTCGGCGAGCTGGTGTTCACGGCCGAGGGCGTGGCCGGCGTCGGCGTGTTCGAGCTGCGGCCGGGCCGCGCGCCGCGCCGGCTGGCGCAGCTCGCGACCGCCGACGCGCGGCGGCTGGCGCCGGCGGGGGCCGGCCTGCTGCTGCTGGCCGACGGCGCCGACGGCGTGAAGCTGCTCGACGTGTCGCGGCCGGCGCGGCCGGTCGCGATCGATTCGCACTTCACCGGACAGCCGGTGGTGTGGGCCGGGCTGCGCGAGGGCGCGGTGCTGACGCTCGACGCCGCGGCCCTGCGCCGACTCGAGGCGAGCTCGCTCAACGAGAGCGAGAGCCTGGCCCTCGACGACGCGCGCGCGCTCGCATCGGTCGGGGCGCTCAGCGCCGTGGTCACCGGCACGGGCGAGCTCGTCTGGCTCGAGCGGGCCAGCGCCGGCGAGCCGCGCGAGGTGGGCCGCACGCCGCTCGCGGCGGGCGCCCGCGACGTGGCGGTCGGCAGCGGCTTCGTGGCGGTCGCGAGCGGGGCGGGCATCGAGATCGTGCCGTTCGCGGGCCGCGCGACCACGGCCGACACGCCGCGGGGTCAGCTCGGTCCGGTGGGCATCGCGCGGCGCATCGCCGTGGCCGACGACGTCGCCTACGTCGCGAGCGGCCCGTCGGGGGTCCAGGTGGTCGACGTCGGCGCCTCGCCGCCCGCGCGTCTCACCCACGTCGACACGCCGGGCGCGGCGGCCGACGTGGCGGTGCTCGGCCGCTACCTGGTCACCGCCGACGGCTTCTCGGGCATCCGCATCCAGGAGCGCCGCGAGCTCGACGCCGCGGTCCCCGGCTCGACGCCGGTGAGCAGCCTGCGCGTGGTCTCGGGCCTCGGGTCCGTGACCGGTCTCGCGCTCGACGGCGACCGGCTCTACGCGTTCGGCTCCAGCCTGTCGGTGGTCGACCTCCGCTTCCCGAACAGCCCCGTCGTGCTCGCGAGCGGGATCGCGACCCCCGGCGAGCCGTCCGGTCTCGCGGTGGCGGACGGGATCGCCGTGCTGGCCGCGGGCAGCGCGGGCCTGCGCGTGCTCGACGTGTCCGATCCCTCCGATCCGATCGAGATCGGCGCCTTCGAGCCGGGCGGGCCCGGGCTGGCCGAGCACGTCGTGCTGCTCGACGGCTACGCGCTGGTGGCGTGGGGCGAGGCCGGCCTGCGCGTGCTCGACGTGCGCGATCCCACGCAGCCGCGCCTGGCCGGCGAGCTCGGCGAGGTGGGCCTGGCGCCCGTCCACGTGAGCCGGATCGGCAGCACGGCCGTGCTCTCCGACGGCGCGCGCATCGTCTGGGTCGACGTGACCGAGCCCGAGACCCCGCGCCGGCTGGGCAGCCTGGCGATGCCCGACCTGGTCGAGTCGACCGCGGCGGCACGCGGCCAGGTGCTCGCAGCGGCCGGTCCGCTCGGCGTGCAGGCGGTCGAGCTCGGCGCCGACCTCGGCGTGCCGGCGGTCGAGCTGCGCGCGCCGCGCGACGGCGACGCGGTGGCCGCCGGCTCGGCCGTCCCGCTGCGGGTGGTGAGTGCCGACGACCGCGGCGCGGTCAGCGTCGCGGTGCGGGTCGACGGGGTCGTGCAGGCGCGCCTGGCCGGGCCGCGCGGGCACGAGCTGCTGCTGCCGGTGCCGAGCGACCGGCCGCAGGGCGCCCGGCTCGAGATCGACGCGCTCGCGATCGACGCCGCGGGCCGCAGCGACACCGCCCGTCCCGTCACGCTGCAGGTCGACCTGCCCGACGAGAGCGCGCCGCTGGTGAGCTGGAGCGCGCCGGATGCGGACGCCAGCGCGCCGCAGGGCGGCGTGCTCCCACTCCGCGTCGACGCAGAGGACGACCGCGGCGCGCCTCGCGTGCAGCTCCTGGCCGACGGCGCCCTGATCACCACGCTCGACACCGAGCCCTTCGCGTTCGACTGGGTGGTCCCGCTCGGCGTCGCCGGCGCGGTCGAGCTGCGCGCCCGGGCGCTCGACGCCTCCGGCAACGTGAGCGAGGCGGCGCGCACGATCGACGTGGTGGCCGACGCGGAGCCGCCCGTGGTGTCGCTGACCGGAGCCGTCGACGGCACCACGCTGGCCGAGGGCAGCCAGCGCACGATCGGGGCGCTGGCCAGCGACGACGCCAGCCTGCGCTTCGTCGAGTGGATCGTGAACGGAGCGACCGTCGCGGTCGACGTCGACTTCCCCTATCAGCTCGTCCTCGAAGCACCGCCGGGTAGCGCCGGGAGCGTGCTCGAGATCGAGGCGCGCGCCGAGGACGGCGTCGGCCGCAGCGCCACCACGCCGCTCGCCACCGTGACCGTCATTGCCGACGCGCCGCCGCGCATCACGCGCTTCGACGTCAGCCCGGGGCTCGCCGTGATCGAGGCGACCGACGTGAGCGTGGTGGCCCAGGCCACCGACGAGGTGGCGGTCGCCGGCCTCCGCCTGCTGCTGGACGGCACCGAGATCGCGTCGTCCGCCGGCGGCTTCCTCTCGACCACCTTCACGGCGCCCGAGGTGACGGCCGCCACCGACCTGACGCTCGAGCTGGTGGCCCGCGACGCCAGCGACCAGGAGAGCGTCGAGCGCCGCGTGCTGCGCGTCTCCGACGACGCGCCGCCCGCGGTGCTGTCGATCGAGAGCGATCCGCTCGCGCCGCTCGTCGAGGGCAGCGCGGTCCGCATCCTTGTCTCGGTCGCGGACGACGTCGGCGTGGAGCGCGTCGAGCTCGACGCGCCCGCGGGCACCGAGGTGAGCTTCCCGGTCGGCGACCTGGCGGTCTTCGACCTGGTGGTGCCGGCGCTGGCCGCGCTGCCCGGCGGGACGCTCGATCTCACCGCCCGCGCCTTCGACCGGCGCGACCAGGTGGCGAGCGACTCGGTCGCGCTGGCCGTGATCGGCGACGCGCCGCCCGCCGTGACCGGGCTCCTGCCCGCCGAGGGCGCCGTGCTGGTGGCGGGATCGCCGCTCGTGTTCGCGGCCACCGCCGCCGACGACCGCGGCCTCGCGCGGGTGCGCCTCGAGGCGTCGGGCAGCGTGCTCGCGAGTCCGGTGGCGCTCGAGGACGACACGCCGCCCTTCGAGCTGCCGCTCACCCTCCCGCTCGACCTCGACGGGATCCCCGAGCCGCGCCTCGACCTCCGAGTGACCGCGCGCGACGACCTCGGCCAGGAGAGCGCGCCGCTGCTGCGCAGCTACGCCGTCGTCGCGAACGTCGCGCCGGTCGTCACGATCGCGGCGCCCTTGGACGGCGCGGTGGTGGGCACCGGCACCACCGTGACCCTGGTGGTCCGGGCCGA
>JASJBO010000154.1 GCA_030066475.1 Myxococcota bacterium | reverse complement strand
GTTCTTGACGGCGATCACGAGACTGCGCGCCAACGTGGCGACGCGCTTGGGGTTCCACTCGAGCGGCTCGGGCTCGTGGTGTGCCGCCCCCAGCGGGCCGGCGGCCAGCAGCGCGGCGGCCAGCAGCGCGCCCGGATACAGCCCCAGAGCCCGCCAACCCGCTCGTCCGTGTCGCATCGAAAGCGCCTCCCCTGCGCCCGAACGCTACCACGAGCAGCCGGTCCCGGGTTGCGCACGGCCCTCGGCGTGCCACGCTGACGCGGCCCATGATCGACCTGCGCCCGCTGCTCCAGCGCGTGGAGCGCGTCCTGGCTCGTCACGCGCTCGGCGAGCCCGGCTCGTACGCCCGCTTCACTGGCCGCGAGGGTCCCGGAGAGCGCCCGGCGGGCCCGAACGCGTACGGCAGTGCCGACGCGGTCAACCTGCTCCATACGCTCGACCGGCCCGTTCCGAGCACCGAGCGCGGCGCCTGGATCGAAGCGCTGGGCGCGTTCCAGGACGCGGAGACGGGGCTCTTCCACGAGGCGACGCACGCCCCCCTCCACACCACGGCCCACTGCGTGGCCGCGCTCGAGCTGCTCGACGCGCGCCCGGCCCATCCGCTGCGCGCCCTGCGGCCGCTGCGCGATCCGAGCGCCGCGGAGGGCTTCCTCGCGGCGCTCGACTGGGGCGGCGAGCCCTGGACCGAGGCGCATCGGGGGGCCGGCCTCTACGCGGCCCTGGTGATTGCCGGGGACGTCGATGCGACGTGGGAGGCGCGCTACTTCGACTGGCTGGCGCGCGAGGTGGATCGCGCGACGGGACTGCTCCGGCGCGGCTGCCACGCCGGGCTCGCGCGCGGCGACGGCCGCCTCTTCCCGCACCTGGCCGGCAGCTTCCACTACCTGTTCAACTTCGAGCACCGCGACCGTCCCTGGCCGCACCCCGAGGCGCTGATCGACACCTGCCTCGCGATCCGCGCGGGCGGCGCCTTCCCGCTGGCGCGCCTGGTGTGGTTCGCGGACGTCGACTGGGTGTACTGCCTGACGCGCTGCCTGCGGCGCTGCGACCACAGACGGGAGGAGGCCCTCGCGGTGCTGCGCGACTTCGCCGCCGAGTACGTCGCCTTCCTGGAGTCGCTCGACCCCGATACGCACGAGGGACTCGACGACCTGCACCGGCTCTTCGGCGCAGTCTGCGCGCTGGCCGAGCTGCAGCAGACGCTCCCCGACGAGCTCCGCAGCGAACCACCGCTCCGGCTCGTCCTCGACCGCCGGCCGTTCATATGAACTTCGCTCGGCTTCGCCTCGCTGCGCGCTTCGCCGCTTCGCGGCTGCGCTTGCGCGGCGAGGGCCACGAACAGCAGGCCGACCAGGACCATCAGCCCGCCCAGCCCTCCGCAGAGCGCCCGATAGGCGGTGGCGCGCATCGTGCCCCGGGTACTACCACAGCAGGCCGCGGCGCCACAGCGACGCGAGGTCCATCGACAGCGCGACG
The DNA here is from genome assembly GCA_030066475.1 of Myxococcota bacterium. The sequence continues at coordinate 13,985 of JASJBO010000154.1, read as the reverse complement.
GTGGCGTGGATCGCCACGCCCAGCCAGATGGTGCGGTTCTTCAGGCTCAGCGAGCCCAGCACCAGGCCGGCCACGATGGCGGCGAGCGTCTCGGGCAGAGGCTTGCCGAAGTGGATCATGCAGTACGGCACCGCCATCACGGGCACCGCGTAGAAGCCCAGGCGCTGGCGCAGACCGTGCACCAGGAAGCCGCGGAAGAACCACTCGAGCGAGAAGAAGTACAGGAGCTGGAGCCCCTCCCAGGCCCACAGCCAGGGCCAGAGTGACTCGCCGGCCCGCAGGTCGTAGAACGGGTAGCGCGCCTGAAAGGACTCGAGCGTCGACGCGACCCACAGGACGGGCGCCAGCACCCCCAACAGCACGCCGTACAGCCAGGCGTCGCGCAGCGCCCCGCGCAGTCCGAGGCCGTAGTCGCGCAGCGACTCGCGGAACCCGAAGCGCACCACGAGCATCGGAATCGGCACGTAGAGCGCGATGTAGATCCCGGCCCAGCAGGCCAGGCGGTCGAGACGGGGATTGCCCGTGGACCAGCCCGCCTCGGCCAGCGCGCGCGCCAACGCTGTGGCTCCGCGCCCGAGCGAGACGTACTCGAGCGCCGTGAGGATCACGGCGCACAGCACCAGCACCGTGATCACCTTGGTATCCACGCGCCGCGCAGCGGGGTCCGCGCGGAAGGCCGCCGCCTCCTCCTCGCCACGCCGCCAGGCGATCCCGAAGACGCGATCCCAGAGCTGCGCGAGCGCGCGGGCCGGCACGCGCGCGATGGTACCGGCCCGGGCTCATGTTACGCTGCGCGCCATGCCCCGCCCCGCCCTCCCGGCCTGAATGCCGCCGGCTGCGACCGCCGAGACGCCCGGGCCCGGGCCGGGCGCAGCGCCTGTGGGCTGGGGCGCACTGCTCGCCTATGGCACGCCGGCCGCCGCCTACGCCTTCTACCTGTTCTTCATCCAGTTCTACTTCCTGAAGTTCGCCACCGACGTGCTGCTGGCGGCGCCCGCGGTGATCGGCGCCCTGATGGGCGTGGGCCGGATCTGGGACGCGTTCTCCGATCCGCTGGTCGGCTACTGGAGCGATCGCACGCGCAGCCGCTGGGGCCGCCGGCGACCGTGGATGCTGGCCGCGATCCCGTTGCTGGCGGTGTCGTCGATCATGGTGTGGAGCCCGCCGACCGCGCTGGGGCCCGGCGCACTCGTCGCCTGGTCGGCCGTCGCCCTGCTGGGCTTCTACACCTCGTACACGATCTACTCGATTCCCCACGCCTCGCTCGGCGCCGAGATCTCGACCGACCACCACCAGCGCACGCGCGTGTTCGGCGCGCAGCGCGTGGCGTTCGTGCTGGGAATGATGGCGGCGTTCGCCGCGATCGGCGTCGCCACCAACGCCGACGACCGCCGCGCCACGGCGCTGGTGCTGGCCGTGGCCGGGGCCGTGGCCGCCTCCGCGCTGCTGCTCGCGGCTCCAGCGGGAGTGCGCGAACGCGTCGAGTACCAGGGCCGCGGCGCCGGCAGCCCGTGGCAGGCGCTGCGCGACGTCGCGCGCAACCCACACGCCCGCATCCTGCTGTTCGCCTGGTTCGTCGAGGGCCTGGGCGGCGGCGTCCTGGGCGTGCTGTCGCCCTACCTGACCGAGTACGTGATCGGGCGGCCCGACCTGATCGCCGTGGTGCCGGCCTTCTTCGTGGTGGCGAGCGTCGCGTCGATCCCGGTGTGGATCGCCCTGTCGCGGCGCTTCGGCAAGCGCAACGTCTGGGTCGCCGCGGTCACTGCGAACGGCCTCTTCTTCGGCGCGATCTTCTTCGTGGGTCCGGGAGACATCCCGCTGCTCTCGGTGCTGCTGGTCGGCGCGGGCTTCGCCAACGGCTGCGGCGGCGCGATCGGCGCCTCGATGCTGGCCGACGTGATCGACTACGACGAGCTGCGCAGCGGCGAGCGCAAGGAGGGCGCCTACTCGGCCGCCTGGGGCTTCTCCTTCAAGCTCTCGATCGGGATCGTGGTGATCCTCACCGGGTTCGCGCTGCAGCTGGCCGGCTTCGAGCCGAACGTGCAGCAGACGCGGACGGCGGAGCTGACCCTGCGGGGGCTGTTCTCGGGCGCCCCGCTCGTGGCGTCGCTGCTGGCCGCCGCGATCCTGCTGCGCTTCCGCCTGGACGCGCGCGAGCACGGGCGCATCCGCGCGGAGCTCGACGGGCGCGGCGGCGACTGAGCACGCGGCCAGCGGTCGAGCCGGGCCCCTCTCGGCGCCGCTCGAGCTCCCGATCGGGGCGGATCGTCCCGCGGGGGTCTCGGTGCTCCGAGCCCATTGCCGGATCCGGAGTGGCTGTCGCGTTCCCGGTGACAGGCCGCGAATCCGCGGCGACATCGGGAGGAACCGACATGCCCCTGCAATCCGACCTCGCTCTGACTCTCCGTCGGCTCTGTGCCGGCTCGATGCTGGCCGTCGCCCTCGTTCACGGCCCGGGCGACGCGACCGCCGCGACGATCGTCGTCGACAGCCTGGCGGACGAGAACACCGCGAGCCCGCCCAACGGCACCTGCACGCTGCGCGAGGCGGTCCTCGCGGCGAACGGGAACGTGCCAGTGGACGGCTGTGCTCAGGGCGACGGCCCGCCCACCGTGGACACCATCCAGGTGCCGGCGGGCACGATCTTCCTGTCGATCGCGGGGGCCGGCGAGGACGCCGGCGAGACCGGCGACCTGGACCTCGCGGGCGCTCTCGACCCCCACGGCGACGTCGAGATCGTCGGTGCGGGGGTGGGCGCGACCGTGATCGACGCGAACGCCATCGACCGCGCCTTCCACGTCCAGGCGAACCCGCCCGGGGACACCGATGCGCGGGTCGAGATCCGCGGTCTCGGCATCCGCGACGGCGCGGGAGGCCCCGGCGCCGGCGTCCTCGTGGGCGCGGCGGCGACCGCGGTGCTGGCCGACCTGGAGATCACCGACAGCGAAGGCGGCGTGTCGAACGCCGGCAGCCTCACGGCGACGCGGATCGTCGTGAGCGACAACGACGGCGACGGCATCGTGACGGGCGGCATCTTCGGCAGCCTGACGCTGGCCGACTCCACCGTGAGCGGCAATGGCGGCCACGGGATCGCCAACAGCGACGCCGCCTTCGTGACGGGCACCACCGTCAGCGGCAACACCGGCGACGGCATCCGCACCACGACCGGACTCGGCGCGGTCACGGGGATCACCAACTCCACCATCTCGGGCAACGCGATCGAGCTGTACGCGGAGGGCGCCCAGGGCCTGATCACCCACGTGCAGCTGACCAACGCCACCGTGGTGGGGCCCGGCCTCGTGGTCGCGAACCAGGGCTTCGCGGACTTCACCTTCGCGAACAGCGTGATCGACGGCTTCTGCTTCGGGTCGGGCCCCTGGATCACGCTGGGAGGCAACGTCGAGAGCCCGCTCCACACCTGCGGTCTGGTCGACGCGACCGACCAGCCCTCGACGAGCACCTTCGACCTCGCGCTGGGCGCGCTCGGCGACAACGGCGGCCCCACCCGGACGCACGCCCTCGGCGGGGGCAGCGTGGCCGTCGCCGCGGGCGTCGCGGCCGAGTGCCCGGCGGTCGACCAACGCGGCGTGGTGCGCGCTCCCGACTGCGACGCGGGCGCATTCGAGCTGGATGGGGAGACCGCGATCGTGGTCGACAGCACCGCAGACGAGAACGCGGCGAGCCCGGACAACGGCAGCTGCACGCTGCGCGAGGCCATCCAGGCCGCGAACGACGACGTCCCCGTGGACGGCTGCCGGAGCGGCACGGTCGCGCTCGACCGGATCGTCGTGCCGCCGGGCCAGTACGTCCTGACGCTCGCCGGAAGCGGCGACGGCGTGGGCGACCTCGACGTGACCGGGTCCGTGGAGATCGTCGGCGCCGGCGCGCCCCAGACCGTGATCGAGGCCGACCACGGCGATCGGGTGTTCGCGATCGCGCAGCTCGCTTCCGCGACGATCGAGGGGGTGACCGTCACAGGCGGCCGCGGCCCGTCGCTGGGCGGCGGAATCCACAACGCCGGCCAGCTCACGCTGCGCGAGGTGTCGGTGGAGGAGAACTCGGCGGTCTCGCCGTTCAGCTTCATTCCCTCGTTCGGCGGCGGCGTCTACAACGGGGCCACCGGCACGCTCACGATCGAGTCGTCGACCCTCCACTCGAACGGCACCAACAGCGCCGGCTCTGGCGGAGGGATCTACAACACCGGCGGGACCGTCACCGCGACCAACTCGACGATCAGCATGAACTTCGCGGGAACCGGCGGCGCCGTGGCTGCGGACGGCGAGGTGACGCTCGAGAGCGTGACCGTCGCGGACAACGTCGCCACGACGGGCGGCTGGGGCCTCGACAGCAGCAGCGGCAGCCTCGTGTTCCTCGGCAACACGCTGCTCGACGACGGCTGCAGCGGGCTCTTCTTCGTCTCGATGGGCGGCAACATGGAGGTGGCGGGCAACACCTGCTCGCTCGGCCAGCCGACCGATCGGGTCGCCGTGCCCGACGCGTCGGTGAACCTGAGCCTGCTCGGCGACCACGGCGGGCCCACACCGACCCATCGCATCCCGCCGGAGAGCATCGCGCGCGGCGCGGCCGAGCACGACGACTGCCCCGCGGACGACCAGCGCGGACGTCCGCGCGATGCGGCCTGCGACGTGGGCGCCTTCGAGTACAACCCGGCCGGCCCGGCCTGCGGCCTGGGCGCCGAAGGCGGACTGCTGCTGATCCCGCTCGCGCGGCTGCGGGCGCACCTGCAGCGGCGACGCGCGCGCTGACCTCCCGGAGCGAGCGCGATCGTCCACCACGCCCCGGCCCCGGCCGGGGCGTGGTCCATCGGGGCGCGCGGTATCCTGTGGGCCCTCCATGGCCGAGGACCCGAGAGCGAGAGTCACCGCGATCCTGTCTGGCCTGAGCGGCGGAGCACCGGCCCCCGCCGAGGCCGCAGAGCTGCTCCCGCTGGTCTACGACGAGCTGCGGGACCTCGCCGGCCGCTACTTCCGCCGAGAACGGCCCGGCCACACGCTGCAGGCGACGGCGCTCGTTCACGAGGCCTACGAGCGGCTCGCCGACCAGTCGCGTGTCGAGTGGCGCGGACGCACCCACTTCAAGGCGGTCGCGGCGGTCGCGATGCGGCGGCTGCTGGTCGACCACGCGCGCGGCCGCGACCGCGCCAAGCGAGGCGGCGCGAACCGGCAGCAGGTGACCCTCTCCGACCTGCCCTCCCCCGCCGGCGGGAGCGGGCTCGACCCCGCCGACCTGCTCGCACTCGAGGACGCGCTCGCACGCCTGGCCGCCGAGGACGAGCGGGCGGCGAAGGGGGTCGAGCTGCGCTGCTTCGGCGGCCTCGCGCCAGCGGAGATCGCCGAGCAGCTCGGGGTCTCGGAGCGCACCGTGCGCAACGACTGGACGCACGCGCGCGCCTGGCTGCGGCTGGAGCTCAGCGGGGCCGACGGCTCGTGAGCAGCCGCTACGGAGCGGCCAAGGAGCTCTTCCTGCGCGCCGCCGAGCTCGACCCCGGCTCCCGCGCCGCCTTCCTCGACGAAGCCTGCGGCGGCGACGCCGCGCTGCGCGCGCGCATCGAGGCGCTGCTCGACGCGCACGATCGACCCGACGACGCCGACGCAGCCCCCGCCTTCGAGGCGGGCCAGGTGTTCGCCGGCCGCTATCGGATCGTCGCGCTGCTCGGCCGCGGGGGCATGGGCGCCGTCTACCGCGCCGACGACCTGACCCTCGGCGTCCCCGTTGCGCTCAAGTTCGTGCTGGGCTCCACGCCCGAGCACGTCGAGGCGCTGCGCAACGAGGTGCGCCTGGCCCGCGAGGTGTCTCATCCCTCCGTCTGCCGCGTCTACGACGTGGGGGAGTCCGACGGACGGCACTTCGTGACGATGGAGTTCGTCGAGGGCGAGGACCTCGAGCGCCAGCTCCGGCGCCTGGGCCGCGTGCCCCCGGCGAAGGTGATGGAGATCGCGCGGGAGCTGTGCGCGGGGCTCGCGGAGGCCCACGCGCGCGGCGTCCTGCACCGCGACCTCAAGCCGGCGAACGTCCTGATCGACGCCGCCGGGCGTGCGCGCATCACCGACTTCGGCATCGCGATCCGCGAAGGCGGCGGGCGCGGGCCGCTCGCCGGCACGCCCGCGTACATGGCGCCCGAGCAGCTCGATCCGGACGGCCTCGTCACCGAGCGCACCGACCTCTACGCACTCGGGCTCGTGCTGAGCGAGCTGCTGACCGGACGGCGCGTGTGCGACGCGGGCAGCGTCCCCGAGGCGCGCGCGCTGCACCGCTCGATCCGCAAGCAGCCGCCGTCGCGCATGGTGTCGGAGGTCGACCCGCGCCTCGAGCGCCAGATCCTGCACGCGCTCGAAGAGGATCCCGCCGGCCGCCCCGCCTCGGCGCGGGCGATGGCGACCGCTCTGGAGGGCGGACCGGTGGCGCGCCCCTCGCCGGTGCGCGCGCTGGGCCGAGGGCACCGGATCGCAGCCGGCGCGATGGTGCTGGTCTGGGGCGTGTGCCTCGTCCTCCACGTGGTCCAGGGAACGGCCGGCCGACTCGCCTGGCCGGGGCTCGTCGTCGCACCCGGGCTCGACGCGGCCGGGTACCCGGTCTTCGAGCAGTTCCAGCCCGGCTACGCCGACCCGGGCGCCGGACTCGCCCGCGGCGACCGGATCGTGCGCGTCGGCCACCGCGACATGCACGGCGCTCCGCTGTTCTACGTCGCAGCGGCGGCGCTGGCGGAGGCGGACGCGTCGCTCCGCGTGGCGCTCGAGACCGAGCGCGACGGCGTCGCGCGCGCCTCGATCCTGCAGCTGCGGCCGCTGCCGTCGCCGTGGTGGGCGCTGCTGCCCGCGGCCGGCAGCTGGGTGCTGATCTCGATCTGGGTGCTGCTGCGCGCGCCCGAGGTCCGCGCCGCGCGCACCATGTTCTTCGCCGGCACGTCGGCGAGCACCGCGTTCCTCTGGTTCCAGGGCGGCCCGGTCGCGCTCGGCTACGCGAACCTGGCCGTGCTGCTGGTGTTCGGCGGCGTGCTGAGCGTGCCGTTGCTGGTGCGCTGCGCCGCCCTGCTCCCGGTCGACCCGCGCCATCCGGCGCCGCCGGCGCCGCGCTGGCCGTGGATCTTCGCCCCGCTCTACGCGGTCGCGCTGGTGAGCTACGCAGCGGGCGTCCCGCTCTCGCCCGCCGCGGCCCGCGTCGTCTTCCCGGTCGTGATCGCGGCGGCGGTGGGTGCCGGCATCGGGGTGCTGGCGCGCAACTACGCGAGGAGCACGCCGGTCGGCCGCCGCCAGCTGCGCTGGATCCTGTTCGGCGCGGTGCTGCCGTTCCCGCTGATCGCCGGCGCCTACGGCGTGGCGAGCGTGTGGCCCGAGCAGCGCTGGCCGATCCTGCTGGCGCTGTGGTCGACGGTGGCGACGCCTGCCTGCATCTACGTCGCCATCGTCCGCTACAACCTGTTCGACATCGACCGGCTGATCAGCACCACGGCCGCGACCGTCGCCTCGGTCGCGCTGCTGGCCGCCCTGGGTGCGCTGCTCATCCCCCCCGCCGCCGCCCTCGTGGCCGGCGCGACCGGCCTCGAGCCGGCGCTGGCGCGCGTGGGCCTCGCGCTCGCGCTGGTCGCGGTCCTCGTGCCGGCGCAGGGCCGCCTGCGGCCGCGCATCGACCGTCTGTTCTTCCGCGAGCGCTTCCGCGCCGACCGGGGCGTCGAAGAGCTGCTCGACCTGGTCGGCGAGCAGACCCGGGCCGACGCGCTCTGGGAGCTGGTGGGCCGACGCCTGGTCGAGATCTACCGGCCGCGGTCGTGTGCGATCTACGCGGCCGAGGCCGGCGTCTTCACGCCCGTCTTCACCGACGGCAGCACAGCGGCCCGCGGCTTCGAGACCGGCAGCGCGCTGGTGCGCGTGCTCGAGGACCGCAGCGCGCCCGTCGTGGCGACGCGCGACGGCCGGGCCGCCCGCGGCCAGGACCTCACGCCCTTCGACCTCGCCGCCCTGGAGACGCTCGACGCGTCGGTCGTGATCCCCGTCCGCCACGGCGCGGAGCTCGCCGCCTTCGTCTGCCTCGGGCCGCGGAGCTCGGGCGACGTCTACACTCCGGTGGATCGGGCGCTGCTGGGCGCGCTGGGGCGCGTGGCTTCGGCGCAGCTGCTGAGTGCGGCGGGAGCGTCCTCGGCGAGCTCATGACCCGGCAGACTCGAGGAGGGCAACGCCTCCTCCGCGGACCCCCTGGTCCATCTCCGCGCGCTCAGCGGAAGATGTCGTAGACGATCAGCACGATCTCGACCGCGATCAGCACCACGATGTACCACTCGACGCGCAGGCTGCGCCGGTTCTGGAGCAGCTCGAGCAGCGTGCCCGTGGTTCGCGACACCAGGTCGAGCTTCCGAGCCAGCACCCGATCGCGATCGAGCAGCTCGTACTCGTCACACAGTCGCGCCCAGAGCCGGTCCAGGTCGGGGCGGTCCCAGGTCAAGTCGGGCCGGTCCGCCACCTCCGAGCGACCGACCATCCGGGCCTCGGTGCTGAGCACGCCGCCCAGCTCCCGCAGGATCCGGCGCGCGGGGATGCGCACCGCGCGGCCCTCGCGGAGCTGCGCGGCGAGCGGCTCGACGCGGTCGAGCACCTCGGCCACCCTCTCCTCGTAGTGGGCGAGCACGGCGCTTCGTGCCAGCACCTCGGCAACGACCTGGAGGCGGTCGACCCCGGCGTCGCGCAGGTGGACGCAACCCTGGGCATCGACCCCCTCCTCGCCCACCCGATCGAGCTGGATCTCGGCCTCGTCGCCCTCGGGCGAGGCGAAGAGCCCGACGATGCGCGCACCGAGTCCCTCCAGGAAGGCAGCGCGCTCGTCGTCGGAGACCTCGAACAGGACCACCGCCCCGTAGCGGAAGACCATGGCCAGACCGTGCGCCCCGGCCCCGACGACGATTCCGTGGTGGGCGAGCGGGTCGGCTCCTGCGACGCCGCGCACCTCGATGCGATCGCCTACCAGCCAGGCGCTGGCCTCGATCCGATCGCGGTCCTCGAACGGTGCCACGGGCGGAAGCTACCACGCCGTGGTGGGTTCACGCGGAGCGCGGGAAGCAGCGCACGATCTCGGCCAGGCCGTGCACCACGTCCACGCGCTGCTCGGGCGTCGAGCCGCCCAGGCGCACCAGCACCAGGTCGCGCGACGGGTCGACCACGATGTACTGGCCGCGGTAGCCGCTCGCGTTGTAGATCCCGGAGCCGTCGAGCGCCAGCCACCAGTGGGCGCCGTACTCGCCGGCCGACGCGGGCGTCGCGCGGCGCGCCTCGGCGACCCAGCCCTCGGGCAGGATGCGGCCGTCCTCCCAGACGCCGTCGCGCAGGTAGAGCAGGCCGAAGCGGGCGAAGTCGCGCGCCGTGGCGAACACGTACGACGAGCCGATGAAGGTTCCCGCGGCGTCGAAGCGCGGCTTGGCGCTGCGCATGCCGAGGCGGTCGAACAGCTCGCGCTGCATGAAGGCGCGCATCCCCGCCTCGCCGCCGCCCACCGCGCGACCGGCGATCGCGGCGACGATGTTGCTGGTGCCGCTCGAGTAGTTCCACACCGTGCCGGGCGGGTGCGCCAGCGGCCGCGCCTCCGCGTAGGCCGCCACGTCGTCCCGGCCGGTCTGGAACAGCATGTCGATCACGTGGGAGAGCTGGCCGTCGACGTAGTCCTCGAAGAAGTCGAGGCCGTCGACCATGCGCAGCAGCTGGTCGAGCGTGATGGCGCGACGCGGGTCGTCGGTCGCCTGCCAGGCGGGCACCGGCGCGGGCGCGTGGACGTCGAGCTTGCCGTCGCGCACCAGGATGCCGACCAGCGCGTGCAGGATGCTCTTGGCCATCGACCACGAGATCAGCGTCTGGGCGGCGTCGACGCCGGCGGCATAGCGCTCGGCGACGATCGCGCCGCGCTGGACCACGAGCAGCGCGTGGGTCTCGCCGGTCGCCTCGCAGTCGGGCTCGGCGAAGACGCGCTCGAACACCGCCTCGAGGGTGCGCCGGTCGACCTCGCCGCCCGGCGCGCGCTCGGGCCAGCTCCGCGTGGGCCAGCCGCCCGGCGCGCTCACGACCCGTCGGTCGAAGTTTCGGCGGGGGCGCTGCCGTCGACGAGCTCGCGCAGCTCGGCGAGCCACTTGCGGGTGGTCTCGGGCAGGTGCGCGCCGTCGGAGCCGGAGTAGTCGAGGATCACCTCCTCCTCGAGGAGGGCGTAGGCGCGCTCGGCGAACGGACCCGAGGGCGCGGTGCGGACCGCCGTCTCGAGGAACACCTCGGCCTGGGAGACCCAGTAGGAGTCGCCGATGCGCGACTCCGTGAGTCCGAGCCAGTAGTAGGCCTCGGCCAGCTCGGTCGGCGGGGGATCGGTCTCGAGGAAGCGATGGAGCACGCTCGACGCCACGACGTAGTGCACCAGCGCGGCCCGGTCGGCCGGAAACCCGATCAGCATGCGGGCGGCCTCGAGCAGCTGGCGCGCCTCCGCGAGCCGCGGCTCCTTGTCGGCGAACTCGCGCAGCTCGCGGAGCGAGCGCAGCCACAGCTGCGCGTCGAGCCGCAGGCGGCGCCACAGGTCGGGCCGCGCCGCGAAGCGCTGGAGCGTGGGCACGGGTCGCTCGAAGTCGCCCTTCACCCGAATCGATACGATCAGGTAGTCGGTGAGCGGTGAGACCAGCTCCGCCGCGTGTCGGCCTGGGTCCGCCAGCAGGGCCTCGTAGGCGGCGAGCGCCTCGTCGAACTGCCGCGTGGCCACCAGCAGGGAGGCGCGCTCGTCGATCGGCAGCGACGCCAGAGTGCTCTCGCTCACGAAGCGGCGGGCGCGCAGCGAGTCGCTGGGGCTGCGCAGCCGGGTGTGGCAGGCGACGCAGTTGGCGGTGGTCTGGCGCACGAGGAACTGGGCACTCTCGACCCGCCCGGCGTCGTAGCGCCAGAGCGCGTCGCTGGCGTCGCGTGCCAGCGACTCGCCCAGATGACGCCGCCCGGCGTCGCGGGGCGCGGCATGGCTCGCCACCGACGAGGCGCGCGCCTCGAGGGTCGCGAGCGCGCGGCGCACCGCCTCCCGGTTCTCGGGCGCCGCGAAGCGCTCCGCGTCCACCGAGAGCGGCAGCAGCACCTGGATGCTGTCGAAGATCTCGGCCATCGCCTTCCGCGTGGCCTCGCGGTCGGCATCCCCGGAAGCCGAAGCGGCCGCCGCGGCGAGCATGCAAGCGGCCACAAAGGGCACCACCGCTGTGGCGCAGTGCCTCATTCCCCGTCACCCTCCACCTGGATCGAGCGAAGGTACTCGACCAGCGCCTCGATGCGACCGCGCGCGACCTCTTCTCCGGTCGAGGTGTCCGGCGCCAGCGATGCGAAGATGCGGCCCCACACCGGCATCTCGCGCGGACCGTGCGCCGTCACCGAGAGCCGCCCGTCGATCATCCGGGCGATCTCGCCGGCCGGGAACTCGCCGTCGCGGCGCGCGGCGATGCGCGTCAGGTCGGCGGGACGCGTGACCAGCACCACCGCCACGGGCCCGTCGCCGCGGGCCTCGATGCCGTGGCAGGCCGCGCAGTGCACCTGGTAGTCGCGGCTGCCCGCAGGTCGGAGCACGGCATCGCCTTCGTTCTCGGCGGCGGCGGCTGGGCCGGCAGTGGCCGCGACGAGCAGCGCCGAGAGCAGACAGCGGGTGAGACGCACGAACATGGGGCATGGACCTCGCTCGGGTTGGTTGCAACTGATGCACGGGACGTGCCGAAGCCCCGGACGCGGCCGCAGGCGCTCGCGCTCGGGGGATATGGCAGACTCCACGCGGTGAGAGGGTGGCATCCAATCCGCGAATTCGCCGCTGCGCCTGCCGTCCTGCTCCCGCTCGGTGCCCTCCTCGGGCTCGCCGGGTGCGGCGAGCCGACGCGCGAGACGACGCCGCCGGTGCTGGGCGAGGCGCCCGAGCGGATCGTCCTGATCGTGATCGACACGCTGCGGCGCGACCACGTCTCCGCCTACGGCTCGACCGTCGCCACGCCGCACATCGACGCGCTGGCGGCGCGGGGCCAACGCTTCCCGGGGGCCGTGGCCTCGTTCCACCAGACCACGATGTCGATGGCCGCGCTGTTCACGGGCCGCGTGCCGAGCCTCGAGGCCACCGCGAGCGAGACCGCCCTGGACTGGACCGGCGAGACCTGGTGCGGGCTGCGCCGCTTCGCCATTCCCGGCGACGCCTGCGTGCCCGCGTCCCTGCCGACCCTCGCCGAGGCGCTGGGCGAGGCGGGCTACTGGACGCTCGGCATCGTCTCGAACATGCTGCTGTAGCGGCCCGCGGGCTACGATCGCGGCTTCGACCGCTGGATCGAGGTGAAGGACACCGACGCCGCCACCTTCCAGCGCTCGCGGGGACGCGAGCGCAACGGCCACCGCGCGGTCAACCAGGCGACGCGCGCCGCGCTGCGCAGCCGACCGAGCGACCGGTTCTTCCTGTACGTGCACTACATGGACGCGCACGACTACCGGAAGCGCGACGACGCCTACGCCGACGGGGTGCGGATGGCCGACGCCGGCGTGGGCGCGCTGGTGGCCCTGCTCGAGGCCGAGGACCTGCTCGACGGCGCGGTCGTGGTGCTGACCGCCGACCACGGGGAGCGGCCGGGCGAGACCCACTGGACCGAGGGCCGCCCGTGGCACCGCGCCAACCCCGCCTTCGAGGAGGTCCTGGGCGTGCCGCTCGTGGTGAGCCCGGCGCTGTTCCCGGACCCGCGGCCCGGCCTGCGCAGCGACGACGTGCACCGCCTGGTGCTGCGCATCGCGGGCGCCGAGGCGGGCGAGCCGGAGCTGCTCGAGCCGGGCGAGCTGGCCCTGACCGAACGCGACTGGCAGACCTACCGCAGCGGAGGCTTCAAGCTGCACCGGCGCCGGCGCGACGGGCGGCTGCACCTGGTGGACCTGGCCCGCGATCCGACCGAGCAACGCGACGTCGCCGCCGAGCATCCCGAGCGCGTCCGCCGCATGGCGGCGCGCCTCGAGGCGCTGGCCGACGCCCTGCGCACGCGCGCGCCGTCGGCCGCGCAGCTCACGCCCGAAGACCGCCGGCGCCTCGAGGCACTCGGCTATCTCGAGGCGCCCTAGCAGCCCGTTGAAGAACCCTCCCGTCGCCTGGCACGCGCCTTCGGCCCGAGCTCTGCGTTGCGAAACCTCGCCGTAGCGACGCTATGGCTGCGGTTTCGCGCCTTGATCTCGGGCCGAATTCGCGCGCCAGGCTCGGTCCGGGTTCTTCAACGGGCTGCTAGGCCGGCGGAGCGGTCGCTCGAGGGCTCGCGGGGTGGCGGAAACCGGCCCTCGGGTGCGAGCATCGGAGCTGGAGAGCATGGGAGGGCCGCTCAGCGTGACCAGAACCCGGGTCCGACGGTTCGCCGCGGCGTCGGCGCTGCTGGCGCTCGCCTGCGCGGGCTGCGAACGGAGCGAGCGGGTCGCCCATGCCGAAGAGGGTGCGGCGGAGGCCCCGGCCGCGCCGTCGAGCGCGCCCGTCGCGAGCGCGCTCGACTGGAACGACGCGGGCATCGCCTGGACCAACTTCGAGAGCGGGCTCACCCGCGCCCGCGCCGAGGGCAAGCCGATCTTCGCCGTCGTGTACGCGGACTGGTGCGGGCACTGCAAACGCTACGGGAAGCTCTTCTACGACGCGCGCATCGAGCAGCGGAGCGCCGACTTCGTGATGGTGCGCGTCAATCTCGACCAGGAGCCCGAGGCGAGCGCGCGGCTCGAGCTGGACGGCGCGTACGTCCCGCGCACGGTCTTCCTGACGCCGCGGGGCGAGCCGCTGCTCGACCTCGGCGGCGGCAGCTCGCGTTACCGCTTCTTCGTCGACTACCGCGATCCGGACGGACTGCTCGACACGATGCGGACGGTGGTCGAGCGCCACGGCGCCGGCGACGCCTGAACCTCCTCCGGTCTTGGTGGACTCCGCTCGCCTGCGGCTCGCTGCGCGCTCCGCCGCTACGCGGCTCCGCTTGCGGCTTCCCCCTTCGA
>JASJBO010000153.1 GCA_030066475.1 Myxococcota bacterium | reverse complement strand
GCGCCAGCACCGAGACGGCCCGCAGGGGGAAGCCGCAAGCGGAGGCGGGTCCTCCCGCCGAAGCGCGCAGCGAGGCGAAGCCGAGCGGAGTCCACCAAGCTGGCCCCGCCGGGAGGCGTCTGCTACCCGCCGGGGCAACCCACGCCCGAAGGTGCCCCCGGGGCCGGAACCCCGCATGAAGATCCTCGTCGATCGCCTCCAGGACAGCCCCAGCGAGCTCGACTTCCAGGCCGGCGACGACTGGTGGGCCGAGGCCCGCGAGGTGGTTCCCGAGCTCGCTGGGGGGGACGAGGACCGGCTGCGGGTCTCGGTGCGGGCCCACCGGATGGGGCAGGATGTCTACCTCGAGGGGCAGCTCGAGACGGTCCTGGAGCTCGGATGCGCCCGCTGCCTCGCGCGCTATCGTGAGCCGCTTCGCGAGGCCTTCCGCATGGTGCTGGAGCCGGCCGGCGCGCGGGTGCCGCCCGAGCCCGAGATGGCGCGGGCGCTGGCGCGGCGCGGCGTGTGCCTGGGGGAGGAGCTCGAGGTGGGGTGGTTCCGGGGGGCGGAGATCGACCTCTCGGATTTCCTGGTGGAGCAGGTCGCCCTGGCCGTCCCGGTCCAGCCACTGTGCCGCGAGACGTGTCGCGGGCTGTGTCCGCGCTGCGGCGTGGATCGCAACGTCGAGTCGTGTGAGTGCGAGACCGCGAGCGGGGCCTCGCCCTTCGCAGTGCTCGAGAGCCTGCGGCGCTCGAACGGAGGAGAGAGCTGATGGCGGTTCCCAAGCGCCGGACTTCCAAGACCCGCAAGAACAAGCGCCGCGCCCACGACGCGGCGCCGCTGCCCGCGCGCGCCAGCTGTCCCCAGTGCGGCGCCGTGCGCGCGCCCCACCGCGTCTGCACCGAGTGCGGCCACTACCGGGGCGAGACGCGCATCGAGATCCCGGACGAGGAGTAGGCGCGCCGTGCTGGCGCTGCTGTTCCCGGGCCAGGGGTCCCAGGTGGTGGGGATGGGGCGCGACGTGGCCGAGGTCGTCCCCGAGGCGCGCGCGGTGTTCGAGCGCGCGGACGCCGTGCTCGACTTCCCGCTCTCGCGCACCTGCTTCGAGGGCCCCGACGAGCTGCTGCGCCGCACGGAGGTCCAGCAGCCCGCGGTGCTGGCTACCAGCATCGCGCTGCTGCGCGCCCTGGAGGCGCGTGCCGCCGTCGCGCCCGCCTACCTGGCCGGGCACAGCCTCGGCGAGTACGCCGCGCTGGTGGCGAGCGGCTCGCTCGAGCTCGACGACGCGCTGCGCCTGGTCCGCGCCCGCGGCCGCTACATGCAGGAGGCGGTGCCCGAAGGCGAGGGCGCGATGGCGGCCGTGATGGGCTGCAGCGCCGACGTGGTGGAGGCCGCGTGCGCGCGGGCGCGCGAGGACACCGGGGAGGTCGTGGCGCCCGCCAACCTGAACGGGCCGCAGCAGACGGTGATCTCCGGCACCGCCCGCGCGGTCGACGCGGCCTGCGCGGCGGCCAGCGAGGCGGGGGCCCGTCGGACCCGTCGTCTCGCGGTGTCGGCCCCGTTCCACTGCGCGCTGATGGAGCCCGCCGCCGAGCGGCTCGAGCCCGAGCTGGCCCGCGTGGCGTTCGCCGACCCCCGGCCCCCGGTCGTGACCAACGTCGAGGCCGAGCCGAACGCGGAGGGCGGCCGGGTGCAGGATCTGTTGAGGCGTCAGGTGACCGAGCCGGTGCGCTTCACCGAGCTGGTGCAGCGCCTCGTGGGCCTCGGGACCACGCATGTCCTGGAGGTAGGGCCGGGCAACGTCCTGTCCGGTCTGGTCGGTCGCATCGACCGGGGCCTCGCGCGGGCCTCGCTCGCCGCCGCCGCCGACCTGGACGCCGCCGCGAGCTTCGCCAAGGGCTGAAGCAGAGCGCTCCAGGGCTGCTAGATTCCGCCCTTGTGGCGGGGACTTCCCCGGAGGATCGAGGCGCGCGAAGCCTCGAGGGCGTAGTACTCCTCTCGGAGGTCGACGGAGGTCGGGAATGGCGCTGGAACAACGAGTCAACGAGATCATCGTCGAGCAGCTCGGCGTCTCGAAGGAAGAGGTCGTGCCCGAGGCCTCGCTGATCGATGACCTCGGCGCGGATTCGCTCGACATCGTCGAGCTGGTGATGGCGATGGAAGAGGAGTTCGATCTCGAGATCTCGGACGAGGACGCCGAGAAGATCCAGACGATCGGTGACGCCATCGCCTACATCCGAGAACGTACGGCGGGCTAGCCCCGATGCGGCGCGGGCAGCGAGACGAGCGCCGCGTCGTCGTGACCGGGCTGGGCTGCGTGTCGCCGCTCGGAGCGGACGCCGAGGCCACCTGGAAGGCGGCCAGCCAGGGCGTGAGCGCCGCCGGGCCGATCCGCCGGTGCGACACCCGCGATCTCCCCGTGGCGATCGGGGCCGAGGCGCCCGCGGAGATCCAGGTCGGCGTCCTGACGCCCAAGGAGCGGCGTCGCCTCGACCGTTCGACCCTGCTCGCGGTCGCGGCCGCCGAGGAGGCGCTCGCCGACGGCGGGCTCGACGCCGAGCGGATCGACCGGGACCGCGTCGGCGTCGCGATCGGCACCGCGATCGGCGGCATCACGACGATCCTCGACACGCACGACACGCTGCGCGCCAAGGGGCCGCGTCGGGTCTCGCCGTTCTTCATCCCGATGGGGCTCGGCAACATGGCCAGCGGCACGATCGCGATGTGTCACGGACTGCGCGGCCCCAACCTGTCGCCCGTGGGCGCCTGCGCGTCGGGCGCCCAGGCGATCGGCGAGGCGCTGCGCATCGTCGCGCGCGGCGATGCCGACGTGATGCTGGCGGGCGGCACGGACTCGACCATCCACCCGCTGGTGCTGGCCGGCTTCGCGGCGATGCGGGCGCTCTCGACGCGCAACGACGAGCCGGAGCGCGCCTCGCGCCCCTTCGACCGCGGGCGCGACGGCTTCGTGATCGCCGAGGGGGCCGCGGTCCTGTTGATCGAGTCGGTCGAGCACGCCCGTGCGCGCGGCGCCCGCATGCGCGCCGAGCTGCTCGGCTACGGCGTCGCTGCGGACGCGGCGCACTTCGCGCAGCCCGCCGAGGACGGCGGCGGCGCGCGGCTCGCGATGCGGCGCGCGCTCGCCGACGCCGACCTGGCGCCCGGCGACGTCGACCATCTCAACGCCCACGCCACCAGCACGCCGGCCGGCGACCGGGTCGAGGCACAGGCGATCCGCGCCGTGTTCGGCGCCGCCACCGACCGGCTGCCCGTGTCGGCCACCAAGTCGATGACCGGGCACCTGATGGGGGCGACGGGCGCGCTCGAGCTGCTGCTGTGCGTGCGGGCGCTGGAGACCGGGCTGTTGCCGCCGACGATCAACCTCGACGATGCCGACCCGGATTGCGCACTCGACCACGTCGCCAACAAGGCGCGGCCGCACCGCGCCCGGGTGGCGCTATCGAACTCGTTCGGATTCGGCGGAATCAATGCGAGCCTGGTGCTGGGCAGGGGAGAGGACGGATGGCAGACCGGATCGTGATGGCTTGCGACCACCGCGGCGTGGCGCTGAAGCGCGCGCTGCGCGAGCGCCTGCAGGGCGCGGGCTACGACGTGCGCGACTTCGGGACCGACGGCGACGAGGCCGTCGACTACCCCGACCACGCCGGCCCGGCCGTCGCGGCCGTCGCGCGCGGCGAGGCGGATCGCGGCGTCGTGATCTGCGGCTCGGGGCTCGGCGTCATGTACACCGCCAACCGCTTCCCGGGCATCCGCGCGGCCTGGGCGGGAGACGTCGAGCTGGCGGAGATGTCGCGCCGCCACAACGACGCCAACGTGCTGGCGCTGCCGGGCGATCGCCTGGAGCCCGACGCGGCCTGGGAGATCGTGGAGCGCTGGCTCGCGACCGGCTTCGAGGGCGGACGCCACGCGCGCCGCGTCGGCAAGATCGACGCGGTGAGCGAGGGGCTCCGCGGCAGCCGGACGCCGGCGCTCGACGCGGTCGATCCGGAGATCGCGCGGCTGCTGCGCGGCGAGGCGCGCCGCCAGGCGCTCGGCCTCGAGCTGATCGCCTCGGAGAACTTCGTGTCCGAGTCCGTGCTCGAGGCAGTGGGCTCGGTGCTCACCAACAAGTATGCCGAGGGCTATCCCGGGCGCCGCTACTACGGCGGCTGCGAGGTGGTGGACGAGGTCGAGACCCTCGCCATCGAACGGGCCAAGGCGCTGTTCGGCGCCGACCACGCCAACGTCCAGCCCCACGCCGGCTCGCAGGCCAACGAGGCGGTGTACCGCGCCGTGCTCGACGTGGGCGACACGATCCTGGCGATGAACCTCGACCACGGCGGCCACCTCACGCACGGCAGCCCGGTGAACTTCTCGGGCAAGCTCTACCGGATCGTGCCGTACGGCGTGCGGCGCGACACCGAGCAGATCGACTACGACGAGCTGCGCGCGCTCGCCCGCGAGCACCGCCCCAAGCTGATCCAGTGCGGCACCACCGCCTACTCGCGCCTGCTCGACTTCCGGGCGTTTCGCGAGATCGCGGACGAGGTGGGCGCGGTGCTGTTCGCGGACATCGCCCACATCGCGGGGCTCGTGGCGGCGGGGCAGCACCCGAGTCCCGTGGGTCACGCCCACATCGTCGCCACGACGACCCACAAGACGCTGCGCGGGCCGCGCGGCGGGCTGATCCTGTGCGACGCGGACTGGGCGAAGAAGGTGGACAGCGCGGTGTTTCCGGGCGGCCAGGGCGGGCCGCTCGAGCACGTGATCGCTGCCAAGGCGGTGGCGTTCCGCGAGGCGGCGCAGCCCGAGTTCCGCGAGTACTGCGCCCAGGTGGTGCGCAACGCGCGCGCGCTGGCCGAGGCGGTCGCCGGGCAGGGCTTCCGGATCGTGGCCGGCGGCACCGATACGCACCTGTTCATGATCTCGCTGCTCGACCGGGACACCACCGGCAAGGCGGCACAGCTCGCGCTCGACCGCGCCGGCATCACCGCCAACAAGAACATGGTCCCGTTCGACACCCGCAAGCCGATGGTGACCTCCGGCGTCCGCATCGGAACGCCGGCCGTGACCACGCGCGGCATGCGCGAGCCCGAGATGGCGGAGATCGGGGCGCTCGTGGCGCGCGTGCTCGAGCAGCCCGGGGACGTCGAGGGGCTCGACGCGATCCGAGGCGAGGTCGAGGCGCTGTGTCGCCGCTTCCCACTGTACCCGTCGCGCTGGCGCGACGCGGACTAGGCGGTGCGCTGTCCCTACTGCGGAGACACGGCGAACCGGGTGGTCGACTCGCGGCTCGGGCGCGAGGAGACCGAGATCCGCCGCCGCCGCGAATGTCAGGAGTGCGGGCGGCGCTTCACCACGCGCGAGCGGGTCGAGGAGGTGCTCCCCAAGGTCGTCAAGCGCGACGAGCGCCGCGAGGAGTACGACCGCCGCAAGCTGCTCGCCAGCATCGAGAAGGCCTGCGCCAAGCGCCCGGTCTCGGTCGACGCCCTCGAGCGCCTGGCCGACCGCGTCGAGAAGCGCCTGCAGGAATCCGGCGAGACCGAGCTGCGCTCGCGCGAGATGGGGGAGTGGGTGCTCGAGGAGCTGTGCGGCGTGGACGCGATGGCCGCCGCCCGCTTCGCGTCGGTGTTCCGCGGCTTCCAGAGCGCCGGCGACTACGTGGCCTTCTTCTCCTCGCTCGACGCGCACCTGGCCGCCACCGAGTCCGGCGAGCCCGAGCCGGCGGCACCGCGCCGCGCGCCCTAGGCCCGAGGTGGAGCCCGAGGCGGCGATGCGGCAGGCGCTGGCGCAGGCGCGACGCGCCCTGGGTCGCACCTGGCCGAATCCGGCGGTGGGCGCCGTGGTGGTGCGCGGAGGCCGCGTGCTGGGGCGCGGCTTCACGCAGCCGCCGCCGGGTCCGCACGCGGAGGTGGTGGCCCTGGAGCGCGCCGCGCGGCGGCATGGCCGACGCGCGCTGCGGGGCGCGTCGCTGGCGGTCACCCTCGAGCCGTGCCGCCACCACGGACGCACGCCGCCGTGCGCGGACACGATCCGCGCGGCGGGGATCCGCCGGGTCTGGATCGGGCACCGCGATCCGCACCCGCTCGTCGCCGGGGGCGGACTGCGGGCGCTGCGACGAGCCGGGATCGAGGTGCGCGAGGGCGTGCTGGGCGATGCCTGCCGCGAGCAGCACCGGGGCTTCCTCTCGCGCGTGGAGCGGGGGCGCCCCCATGTGCTGCTCAAGCTCGCGGCCTCGCTCGACGGTCGCATCGCCACCGCGAGCGGGGAGTCGCGCTGGGTCACCGGACCCGAGGCGCGCGCGGCCGTCCATGCGCTGCGGGCGCGCAGCGACGCCGTGCTGGTCGGCTCCGGCACCGCGCGCGCCGATGATCCGGTGCTGACCGCGCGCCGCGGGGGGCGCGTCGTGCACCGCCCGGTGCGCGTCGTGGTCGACTCGAGGCTGCGCCTGGCGCCCGAGGCGAGGCTGCTGCGCGGGCCCGACCCCGAGCGCACCTGGGTGCTCTGCGGCCGGGACGCACCAGCCGCGCGCCGCCGCGCGCTCGAGGCCGCCGGCGCCCGCCTCCTGCCGGTTCCGACCCGACGTGGCAAGCTGTCGCTGCCGGCAGCCCTACGTCGTCTCGCCCGGGAGGGGCTCGGGACCGTGCTGGTAGAGGGAGGCGGAGGGCTGGCCGCAGCGCTGTGGCAGGCGGGACTGGTGGACGAGCTGCTCTGGTTCGTGGCTCCGAAGCTGCTGGGGGCGGACGGGCGCCCGGCGCTCGGGCCGCTCGGCCTGCGGCGGCTGCGCTCGGCTCCGTCGCTGGAGATCGCCCACGTGAGACGGGTGGGCTGCGACTGGCTCGTGACGGCGCATCCAGCCAAGGCCGGTCGGGAGGGCCGATGAGGCGCTATCCGGTGCGCTGCGACGCCGAGGGACTCCGCTTCGCCGTGGTCGTGTCGCGCTTCAACCACCTGATCTCGGTGCGCCTGCTCGAGGGCTGTGCCGCCGAGCTGCGGCGCCGCGGCGCGCGCGACGAGGACCTGCACGTGGCCTGGGTTCCCGGCGCCTTCGAGATTCCGCAGGCGGCGCGCACGCTGGCCGCCAGCGGCCGCTACGATGCGGTGGTGACCCTGGGCGTCGTGATCCGCGGCGGCACGCCGCACTTCGACTACGTCTGCCGCGCCGTCACCGACGGCGTGCGCGAGGTGGTGCGCGACACCGACGTCCCGGTGGGCTTCGGCGTGCTCACCACCGACGACGTCGAGTCGGCGCTCGCTCGCGCGGGAGGCGAGCACGGCAACAAGGGCGAGGAGGCGGCGCTCGCGGCGCTCGAGATGGCCTGGCTGCGGCGCGTCCTGCCGGAGGCGCCGGCATGAGCGCCGCGCGGCGCGCGCCCCGCCAGCGCTCGCGCCAGGCGGCGCTCCAGGTGCTCTACGCGCTCGACCTGCGCCGGGCGGCCGGCGATCCCGAGAAGGTCGAGGAGGCGTTCGACACCGTCACTCGCCACTTCGAGCTGCCGGAAGGCGCGCGCGAGTTCGCCGAGGAGCTGGTGAACGGCGTCAGCGAGCACCGCGGCGCGATCGATACGCTGCTGGCCGAGCACGCCACCAACTGGCGCGTCGAGCGGATGGCGGCGGTCGACCGCAACGTGCTGCGGCTCGCGGCCTACGAGATGCTCCACGGCGGGACGCCCGCCAACGTCGCGATCGACGAGGCGGTCGAGCTGGCCCGGCGCTTCGGCGGCGATCGTTCGCCGGGCTTCGTGAACGGCGTGCTGGACGCCGTGGCGCGCACGCTCACGGGCCTCGGGACGGAGGGGGCGAAGTCTTGAGGGCCTCGCTCGCGTTCGAGGTCGACGACGCGCCGCTGGCCCGAGTCGGCACGGACGTGGCCGTGACGGGCTTCTTTCGCGACGAGCGGCCGCTGCGCGCCGGCGCCGGGCACGCGGACTGGAGGCTGTGCGGCTGGCTCTCGAGCCTGGTCCAGCAGGCCCGCATCGTCGGGGAGCGGGGCGAGCGCGTGCTGCTGCCGACGCAGGGCCGGATGCGGGCCTCCCGGCTGCTGGTGCTCGGGCTCGGCACCCGCGCCGAGTTCGATGCCCGCACGCATCGCGCCGCTGCGGCCGACGCGACGGCGCGACTGGTGGCGCTGGGGGCCGGGTCCGCCGCCCTCGACCTGCCCGCGGCGCCCGCCGTCGCCAGCCCCGACGGCGAGGCCGTCGGCCTGGTCGCCGGGGGCGCGGACGCGCTCGAGGCGATCCCCGGCCGCCTGGTGCTGCGCGTGCTGGCGCCCGCGGGTGAGGCCGGCCCCCTGCGGGCGGCGCTCGAGCGAGCCACCGCGCGCGGCAGCCGGCCCGGCGTCGCGGTCCGGATGCTCCACGCTCGCCGCGAAGCGCCGCGCCGCCGCGTCGAGGCCGCACACCCCGCACTCTGATCCCCGCTGCGGTCAAGTTGCCGAGCGGAGCGCCCGATTGGGTTCGAGGGCGTTCCCGCGCGACGGGCTCGCGGAGGACGCTCTCCGTGTGCTCCGGGTCGAGGAAGGCGCGTAGCAAGTGAGTCTGGTCGGAAGTCTCGAGGATCTCGGGCTCGGCGAGATCCTGCAGATCGTGAGCCTGTCCGGGAAGTCGGGCGTCCTCCAGGTGCGATCCTCGGAGGGCGAGGGCCGCATCCTGTTCCGGCAGGGCATGATTCACGGAGCCTTCGTGAAGGAGGGCCCGGTCGATCTGCGCGCGCTGCTCGCCGAGGCCGAGGTGCTGCCCGAGGCCGAGCTCGCGGCCCTGTGCGAGGACGCCCGGGCCGACGGTACGCCGCTCGAGGCGCTGCTGCTCGACCGCTCCGTGCTCGACGCCGATCGGCTCGACGAGATCCGCCGTGCCCACATCGAGGCGACGGTATATCGCATGTTCGTCTGGGGCGTCGGCGAGTTCAGCTTCGAGATCCGCGACGACGAGGCCAGGTCGGGCGACGAGGAGCTGCTGCTGCGCACCGGCATGAACGCCCAGTTCCTCGCGCTCGAGGGCACGCGCATGCGCGACGAGCGTCGCCACGAGGAGACGATCGGTGCGCAGGATGCCCCTGCCGCGGAGCCCGTCGAGCTCGACTCGCCGACCGAGCTGACGCTGGGTCCGCTCGAGCGGCTCGACGAGAGCGACGACGTCCGCTCGCTCGAGCCGGTCGACCGGGAGGAGGCGAGTCGGGACGAGGAGCCGACGCTCGGCGGTCGAGGGCTGGTCGACGAGGATCCGGTCACCCCGCTGCCGCCGCCTCCGCAGACGCCGGCCCCGCTCGCGCCGCGACGCGAGACCGGCGCGACCGACGAGGACCCCATTACCCCCCTCGACCCTCGGGACGAGCCGCCGCCGGTGCGCGAGACGCCGGTCGTCGCGATCGATCCCGAGCTCGCGGTGCTCGAGTGGATCAAGAACTCGCTGACCGGTACGGCGCCGCGGATCCACGTGTTCCAGCGCTCGGAGCAGGCGATCGCGCGCGTCCGGCAGTACGTGGTGCGCGGGGAGATTCCCCTGGTGCTGCTCACCACCGAGAGCCCCGCGGATCCGGTCAGCGGCGCCTCGGGTTGGTCGGAGATCGCCGCGCGGCTGCGGGCGCAGGTGGCCCGCATCCCGCTGGTGCTGCTCGCCAGTCCGCGCGCCCCGATCTCGCCGACCAACGAGCGGGCGATTCCCGACAGCGTCACCGACAAGCCCGACATGACCGTGCTGTCCGACGAGCGCGCAGTCGAGCGCCGCGGCGCCCTGGGCGCGGCGCTGAGTCACGCGATCCAGCGCGCCCGCGAGCGGCAGGCGTCGCCCGACGCGGGCGATGACGCCGCAGGCCTCCGCGCGCTGAAGCAGGCGACCGCCCGGCTCCGCAGCCCGGCGGCCAGCGGCGACGTGCTCCGGGTCGTGATGGAGTTCGCGGCGCGCGAGTTCGACCGCATCGCGATGTTCCGAATCGGCGACGGCCATGCGCAGGGGGTGGCGCAGGCGGGGCTGGCGGAGCACGGCGGACCCGACGACGACACGATCGGCGCGCTCCGCATTCCGCTCGAGACCACCGGCTGGCTCCGCGGCATCTGCGCGGAGCGCTCGCCCCGGCGCGCGGCCCCGACCGATGCCGGCGACCAGGACCTGGCTCGCCAGCTCGGCGGTCCCGCCGCCTCCCGCGCCTACGTGGCCCCGATCGAGGGCAGCGGCGACCCCGTCGCGCTCCTCTACGCCGACAACCTCCCCACCGGCCGCCCCCTTCCCGACACGAGCGCCCTCGAAGTCCTCCTCCACGAAGCCGCCCTCGCCCTCGAACAGACCCCCGAACCGTCCTCCGACTGACTCGCAGCGCCCTGCGACCTCCCGCCGGCCTGCCAGGCCGGCCCCCAAACAGAACGCCTGCCCGCGCAAGCGCCGCCCTCGAACCCCGCTCCTCGCACTGCTCCCCGAGCGGCGCGCGCAGCGAGCCGAAGGCGAGCGAAGTCCCCACGAACGGTGGCCGGCCTGCCCACACCCGCCCGAAGCGGCGCGCCTGCCCGCGCAAGCGCCGCCCTCGAACCCCGCTCCTTGCACTGCTCCCCGAGCGGCGCGCGCAGCGAGCCGAAGGCGAGCGAAGTCCTCAAGAACGGCGGGCAGCTCGTCGATACGCCTGCGGTCGAAGCGCGTGCGGGGCCGCTTCCGGTGGCGGGAGGGCTGCGCGGGCGTGCGGGGGAGGCCGCGTGCACCATATCCTGATCGTCGAGGACTCGTCGACCATGCGCTCGCTGGTCGGATCGGTGCTCGATGAGCTGGGCGTGCCGGTGAAGACCTCGGAGGCCGAGAGTGGCTTCGAGGCCCTGCGTCGGCTCCCGCGCGAGCGCTACGACCTGATCGTCACCGACATCAACATGCCCGACATCAACGGCCTCGAGCTGGTGTCGTTCGTGCGTCAGAACCAGGCGTACCGCGGGATTCCCGTGGTGATCATCTCGACCGAGGGTTCCGAGCGCGACCGCCGCAAGGGGCTCGAGCTCGGGGCGGACGCCTACCTCGTCAAGCCGTTCGAGCCCGACGAGCTGAAGCACATCGTCCTCGACCTGCTCGAGCGGTCGCGCGGGGACTGAGCGGCCGTGGCGGCCCGCCGCAGCCGCTCGCCGGCGCGCAGCAAGGCGGCGCGCGAGTTCGTCTCCGAGGTCGAGGAAATCCTCGACCGCATGCGCGGCGACCTGAGCGACCTCGCCGACCAGCGCGCTCGCGGCGAGCTCGATCCCGACTGCGTCAACCAGCTGTTCCGATCCGCCCACTCGCTGAAGGGGCTGGCGGGCATGTTCGGGCTCGAGCGGGTCAGCGACCTCGCCCATCACCTCGAGGACATCCTCGACGGACTGCGCATGGGCCGCATGCGCGCCGACTCGCCCGCGATCGACCTGCTGGACGAAGCGGTTTCGCTGATCGCCGCCGTGCTGGAGCGGGTGGGCGGCCGCAAGGGACAGGCCGAGTCGGAGGCCGAGCTCGCGGAAATGGTCTCGCGCATCGAAGCGTCGCTGGTCGCCCCGGCGCCGGAGCCCGGCAAGTCGGGGCGGCCCGGGATCGACGAGTCGATCCTGCGCGCCCTGACCGAGTACGAAGAGCACCGGCTCGACGAGAACCTCGCGCGCGGCCGCGCCGTCCACCTGCTCGAGTCGACCTTCGAGATCCTCTCCTTCGAAGAGGGCCTGGCCTCGCTGACCGCCTCCGCCCGCGAGGTCGGCGAGGTCATCGCCACCCTCCCGGCCCCCGGCGACCTCCCCGAGTCCCGCATCCGCTTCTCCCTGGTCGTCGCCAGCGACCACGGCACCGCCGCCCTCCAGACCCTCCTCGACGACCCCAGCGTCGAGCTCCGCTGTCTCCACGAGCCCACGAGTTCGGAAGAGGCAACCGAGAAGTCCCGCCCGTCTGCCAACGCGGAAGATGCGCCTACCCCGTCTCGCCCGCCTGCCAACGCGGAGGAAGCGCCCGACGTTGCCGGCGCAAGCGCCGAAGGCGCGCGCAGCGAGCCGCAGGCGAGCGAAGTCCACCAAGACGATTCCGCACCGGCAAGACCCGGCTACGCAAGCACCCCCGCAAGCGGCGCCGGTTCCTCCGGCGGCGCGCGCAGCGAGCCGCAGGCGAGCGAAGTCCAAGAACTCGAGTCGCTCAAGTCGATCAGCGAGACCGTGCGCGTCGACATCCGCAAGCTCGACGAGCTGATGAACCTCGTCGGGGAGCTGGTGATCCAGCGCGGCGCCATCGCCGCCATCGCCGAGCGGATGCGCTCCGACCCTGCGAGCGCCCGGCTCGGCCGCGAGCTGGACAAGGTGCACAAGACGCTCGAGCGCAAGCTCCAGGACCTCCAGGCGGGCGTTCTCGAGGTGCGCATGGTGCCGCTGCGCCAGGTGTTCGAGAAGCTCTCGCGCGTCGTGCGGCGTCTGGGGCGCGACTCGGGCAAGGACGTCCGGCTCGAGATCCGGGGCGGCGAGACCGAGCTGGACAAGCTGATCGTCGAGGAACTCGCCGATCCGCTGATGCACGTCGTGCGCAACGCCTTCGACCACGCGATCGAGCCCTCGGCCGAGCGGGTCGCCGCCGGCAAGCCGCCCGAGGGCACGATCCGGCTCCAGGCCCTTCAACGCGGCAACCACGTCGTGGTCCAGATCACCGACGACGGTCGCGGGATCGACGCGGACGCCGTGCTCGCCCGGGCCATCGAGCGGAGACTGGTGGACCCCGCCCAGCCACTCGGCCGCCAGGACGTGCTCGACCTGGTCTTCCTGCCGGGCCTCTCGACGCGCGCGCAGGTCACCGAGACCAGCGGCCGCGGCGTCGGCATGGACGTGGTGCGCGAGAGCGTGACGTCGCTCGGCGGCCTGGTGTCGATCGAGTCGGATCCGGGGCGCGGGACCACGATCGCGTTCACGATGCCCATCACGCTCGCGATCATCCAGGCGCTGGTGGTCGGAGTGGGCGAGCAGCGCTTCGCCATCCCGCTGACCTCGGTGCTCGAGACGCTGCTCGTCGAGGCCCATGAGATCCAGCGCAGCGAATCGCAGGAGTTCCTGAGTCTGCGCGGCGAGCCGCTCGCTCTGCGCCGTCTGCAGCGCGAGTTCGATCTGCCCGAGCCGGCCCCGGACGCTCGACAAGCCGTCGTCGTGGTCGGCATCGGCGACTCGCGGGCCGGCCTGCTGGTGGACTTCCTCGACGGCCAGCAGGACGCGGTGATCAAGCCGATCCAGGGGCCCGTGCCCAGCGTGCGCGGGATCGCGGGCGCCACCGAGCTGGGCGACCGCGGCACCGTGCTCGTGCTCGACGTCGCGGCCCTGGTCGAGGACGCGGGGCGGCGTCGGGAGGCGGCATGAGTGCGCAGGACCCTGGCGTCTCGTGGGACGATCTCGGTCGAGCCGCCGCCCGCCGGGAGGACGCGGCGGCGGCCGCTGGTGCGTTGCGTCGCGAGCTGCTGCTGCTCTCGCTCGACGGGGCGCCCTATGCGCTCCCGGTGGAGCGCGTGCGCGAGATCGTGCGGCTGCGACCGATCACTCCGATGCCGCGGGTCCCCGAGGCGATCCGCGGCGTCATCTCGCTGCGCGGCGAGATCGTGCAGGTGATCGACCTGCGGCGGCGCCTGGGCCTCGCCCGGGACGACGGGGACGCGGCGGAGCGAGCGCGGCGCGCCCGGATCGTGGTGCTGCACGGCGAGGGCGGGCACCTGACCGGCCTGCTGGTCGACCGCGTCACCGAGGTGCTGCGCGTGCCCGAGGAGGCGCTGCGGCCCGCCCGGGGCGACTCGGACACGGTCGAATCGCTCTGCCCACACGGCGACGAGTTCGTGTCGCTGTTCGACGTGGACCGCGTGCTCGCCGTCGGGGAGGGCGCCTGAGGTGCAGATCGGGCTCGACGAGAGCCAGGTCGAGCTGGCCTGCTTCGAGGTGCTGGGCCAGGAGTTCGGCGCCGACGTCCAGCAGATTCGCGAGATCGTCCGCTGGCAGCCGGTGACGGCCCTGCCGCGCGCCCCGGCCCTGATCGAGGGAGTGATCGACCTGCGCGGCAGCATCGTCCCGGTGGTGGATCTGGCGCGCGCGCTCGGCGGCTCGCCGGTCGCCGAGGACGACCGCGCCCGCATCGCGGTCGTCGAGGTGGACGGGCTCGTCTTCGGACTCCGGGTCGCCGTGGCGTCGGACGTGCTCTCCGTGCCCGGCACCGACGTCGAGGGGCCGCCGGCGCTCGTGGCGCAGGCGGGCTACGACGCCGTGCGCGCGGTCGTGCGGCGCCAGGACTCGCGGCCGGTGCTGGTGCTCTCGCTCGAGCACCTGCTGGAGAGCGTGTACCGCTCGGCGTTGCCGGCCGGAGCCGACCCGCCGTGAGCCGCGCGGCCCCCGCCGCCTCGGCCGGCCGCCGCTTCCATCTGCGCTATACGGCCGCCCTGTCCGCGGTGGGCTTCGCGGCCGCCGGTCTGGTCACGGTCTCCCTCGAGGCGCTGCTGCGGCTGGGTCCGCGGCACTGGGTGGGCTTCGCGTGGCTCGTGGCGTGCTTCGCCGTGGCGTCGACGGCCGTGGCGCAGCCGCTGGCGCGACGCTGGACGGCGCCCCTGCGCGCCTGGCTCGACGCCTCGCCCGGGACGTCACCCGGCCCCTGCCTCTACGCGGCCACCGCGCTGCCGTGGCGCACCGCGCTGCTCCTGGTCTTCTCGTACGCTGCCGCCGGCCTCGTGATCGGTGCCGGGATGGAGAGGCTCCACCCCGAGCTGCGCGGCCACGCGTTCTGGCGCATCGCGATCGCGGCGCTGTGCGCCGGCCTGGCTGCGAACGTCTGGGTCTACTTCGGGATCAAGCGGCTGTGCGCCCCGCTGGTGGTCTCACTGGCGGCCGCGATGCCCGATCCCGACGAGCGCGCGCGCTGCGCGGCCCGCGTTCCGCTCGCCCGCAAGCTCCAGCTCTGCTTCGCCGCGGTCTCGATCGCGACCGTCGTGTTCGCCGCCGTGCTCGCGCACGTGCGCGCCGAGCGGAGCCTCGAGACCTGGGTGTCGAGCGTCCAGCAGGGTCTGATCGAGCGCCATGCCGACG
Source organism: Myxococcota bacterium (assembly GCA_030066475.1). The sequence goes on along the minus strand of JASJBO010000153.1, from coordinate 500 downwards.
CCATCGAGGCCGGCGATGCGCGCGCGTTGGCCGAGGCCCTCGAGACGGCGCGCGCGCTCGGCATCGCGACCGAGATCGCGGTGCTCGACGCCGAGGCGCTCGCGACCAGCGGGCTCGCCCCTGCCGAGGTGACCGCGGTGGCAGGGTCGGCGGCGACGTCCGGCGACGGCACCGGTCTGTTCTCGCCGCATCTGCTCGCCTGGCGTCGGCTCGGGGACGGGCGCATCCTGCTCGCGACCCTGCCCGGCGACGCGATGGCCGGTCTGCGGGGCGAGACCTGGCTGATGTTCTCGGTCCTGCTCGCCGTCTCGATCGCCGCCGCGCTGCTGGCGGCCCGCCTCGTCGCGCGCGACGTCGGCGCGATGAGCGCGGCGCTGCGGACGCAGGCGCAGCGGATCGCGTCGGGGGACCTGGGCGGGGGGGAGAGCCACGAGTCGGAGGACGAGCTGGGGGAGCTGGGTCGGAGCTTCGAGCGGATGCGGGGGTCGCTGCGGGAGATG
>JASJBO010000019.1 GCA_030066475.1 Myxococcota bacterium | reverse complement strand
CCTGGCGCGCGCCGAGCTGGCCCGCTGCCGCGCCCGGCAACGGGACTCTTGACGGCACCCTCGCAAGCGCAGCCGCGCAGCGGCGGAGCGCGCAGCGAGCCGCAGGCGAGCGAAGTCCATCCACCCAGCTAGCCCAGCACGCGTGTCAGCTCGCTCGCGACCCACTCCGCCTCGCGGCGGCTGCGCAGCTGGCGACCGGCGGAGACGATGCGGCCGTCGGCCAGCCGCAGGCGGACGCCGTACCAGCCACCCGCGGCCCGTGCCGCCCGCTCGCGCTGCGAGCGGCCCAGCCCCACGCCGACCTCGACCACGTCGCGTCGGGGCAGGCGGCGCGTGCGGCCGAGGCCGAGCACGGCGTGACGGATCGCGACGTCGTTGCCGACGTCGACGGTGGTGACCGTGAGACAGAGGTCGACGGCGCTCGCCAGCATCGCGGCGGCGACGACGCCGAGCCCGATCGGGAAGAGCCACGGCGCACCGAGGACGTGCGTCAGGAACGCGCCGCTGCCGAAGACGGCGGCCCCCAGGGTGGCGCCGGACGCGGCGCCCGGACTCCGCGCCGCACCGAAGCGGAAGCGCGTGCCGCCGCGCGGCCCCGGCCCGATCGAGATGGTGGCCTCGCGCGGATCGAACGGCGGCGGCTCGGCGCGCAGCACCTCGGCGGCCGCGTGCGCGCGCGACGCCTCGACGCACGCCTCCGAGGTGCGGAACACCGGCACGTCGAAGCCACTCGCGTAGTCCACGCCGGCCACCGCGGCGCGCGCCTCGAGGCGCCAGCGGATCTCCGGCGAGCTCTCGCGATCGGTGGGACGGGCATCGCCCGGGATCGCGAACGCGAAGGGCACCGCCAGGCCCGCCGGCTCGCGGCGCAGCGCCGTGCCGGGCACGCTGGCCTCGTCGTGCCACAGCAGCGAGTCGTGGGTGTCGCCGTCGCTGTCGCGCGTGCGCGCCACGCAGGTGAGGCGAAGTCGGACCGACGCGGGCGCGCGCTCGAGCCGCGTCGCCAGCGTCCCGGCCAGCGCCCCGCCGACCGGCGCCGGCGTCACGGCCAGCTGCAGCACCGAGGTGCCGAACTTGCGCCAGCGCAGGCTCGTCCGCACCGCCCAGACCACGAGGCCCAGCCCGACCAGGGGGAAGATCAGGCCGATGAGCGCCAGGTGGTTGCCATCCGCAACCTCCTCGGGCACCACGAAGAGCAGCGGCCCCGCGACGGCGTTCCAGACCACGGCGACCAGCCAGAGGGCAATCACCGTACCGCGGTCGCCGCTGCGGATGATGCCCTCCGCCCAGCCCGGCACCCGGCGCCACGGCTCGTCCGGGTGCTCGACCCGCAGCCGCTGGCCGTTACGCAGGGCGTGGAACGCCAGTCCCAGCGCGCCGGCCCCGAACGCGGCGAACGCCAGCCCGCCCAGCGCGATCGGCACCGCGTCCGACAGCGACTCGCCGCCCAGCGCTCGTCGGACCCCCTCGACGATCAGGAAGGCCCCGGGCAACAGGAACGCCAGCCCGAAGATCCCGAGCAAGCCCGCCGCGACGTCGTGCGCTCGCACCGCCACCCGGAGACGATAGTCCCGGGCGCGAGCGGCGGGGCGCGGGTCAGCAAAGGGTCATGCGATGGTCAGGGTGCCGCGCGCCGCTCCCGCGTACCCTGGCTTCGTGAGACGGAGCGGTTCCCGCGGGGCAGAGCAGCGCCCGGCCGCGCGAGCGGAGACCGCCCGAAGGAGACCCGCCGTGCGTCGACCCGATCCCGCCGACCTCGCGACCGCCCTGGGCATCCTGAGCGCTGCCGCTGCACTCGCGCTCCTCGTCGCCGCCGGCCCGGCGGCCGGACAGGTCGGCGGCGACAGCGACGGCGACGGCGTCCACGACGGCATCGACAACTGCCTGTTCCGCGCGAACCCGAGCCAGAACGACTACGACGGCGACGGCTTCGGAACCGCCTGCGACCCGGACGTCGACAACGACGACGTGGTGGGGATCAGCGACTTCAACGCGTTCCGCGCCGCCTTCGGCGCGCGCCCCGGCGACCCCCATTACGACCCCGAGGTCGACTTCGACAGCAGCGGCGGCGTCGGCATCCGGGACTTCGCGGTGTTCCGGAGCTTCTTCGCGCAGGCGCCGGGGCCGGCCGCCCCGACCCCGCCCCCCAACGCGTCGTTCGTGCTCCACCAAGGCTCGGTCCTCGACCTCATGAGCCAGGGCAGGGCCCGCCAGCTCGTGATCGACAGCGGGTTCGTGTCGATCCCCGGCTTCTGCCCGGCGCACCGGGGCCAGTTCGAGACGCGCAGCAACGTGGTCGAGATGGACGTCACGATGACCAAGTGCGGCCCGGACAAGATCGCGGTGCAGCTCGAGGCCACGCTCGCCAAGCCCTGGCTCGATACCCTCGTGGCGGTCGCGATCGTCGACGGCGTGATCGGCAACATCGTCGCCACCACGCCCGGCTTCTGGCCGTCGCTGCGCATCGCCTCCTTCAACACCATGATGCTGCCGTCGCACTTCAACGCGGGCACCACCCCCGAGGTGGCCGACAAGATGGTGTCGCGCATCCTGGCCGCGGGCTACGACGTGATCGCGCTCAACGAGCTCTTCGACGAGGACATCCGCACCATCTTCGAGGACGGGCTGAAGGCGGCCTTCCCGTACTACGTGTCGAAGCTCGACGCCGACTTCGTGCTCGAGGACTCGGGGCTCGCGGTGTTCAGCCGCTTCCCCATCGTCGACCCGCTGATGGGCCTCTACAAGCCCGAGTCCGACGACTGCGAGGGCAACGCCTGCAACCACGTGCGCTTCCACGAGTACCAGAACTGCGACGACACCGAGGTCGCGCCCTTCGCCGTGGACGACTGCGACGCCGCCAAGGGCATCGGCTACGTGCGGCTGCAGAACCCCGACAACGGCTGGATCACCAACATCTGGTTCACGCACACCCAGGCGGCCTACACCGACGTCGACGACGAGGAGGACGCCGAGGACCACGCGCAGACGCGGGCCGCCCAGTTCTCGGACATCGAGGCCGTCTACGACCAGCTCCAGATCTCGCTACCCGGCAACCAGGACGGCGAGGACGCCTACCTGCTCGGCGACCTGAACGTCGACGGCGACCTCGCCAACCCGCTCACGGCCCTCTACAACGAGGAGAACCGGCTCGAGTGGGAAGACCGCATGAACACCGGCTCGAGCTTCCTCTGGAGCCGCTTCCGCGACGTGTGGGCCCACGAGCAGTCTCCGGTGGATCCCCAGAAGTACGACCGGGGCCTGACGAACCGCTTCCACTGGGGCGAGCACTCGGACGGCGCGCGGCTCGACTACATCATGGCCAACCCCAACACCGACACCTGCATCCAGCACCTGACGCTCGCGCACAACCTGCGCTGGAGCGAGCCGGGCGGCACCTGGGTCGAGAGCGGCATGGGCCCGAACGGCATCGGCCTTGCCGGTACCGAGAAGCTGTCGGACCACATCGGCATCAACGCCGACATCAACATCTGCCGCCACCGCGCCCAGGCCGGCCGCGCCGAGCTGGTGACGACCCAGCCCAACGCGCCGCAGGCGATCCCCGGCGAGATCCGGTACCCGGGCAGCATGGAGTGGTTCCGCTTCGAGAAGGAGGGGACCTTCTCGCTCGCCGTGACGAGCAACAACGGCACCACCTTCCGCGTGTACGAGGCCGACGACCTCAGCACGCCGATCTCGGACTACAAGGACCTCACCACCGAGATCCAGTTCCCGGCGACCACCCACGTGCCCCCGCCGATCCCGGCGCAGGTGTTCCGGGTCCCGGAGCCGCCGTTCTACGTGCGCGTGTTCAACCCCGACCGAACCCGCACCGGGAGCTACAACCTGGTGGTCATGGAGCACGGCTGCTCCACCAAGGAGTTCGCGTGCGCGCTCGGCCCGGCCCAGCAGCGCAATCACGAGCTCGGCGCCAACCCGCCGATCAGCATCCCCGACGAGGCCTGGTTCGTCGCGAAGCCCGAGGCGCTCTCGGACGGCCGGACGCAGCACCTGGTGTTCCTGGTCGACGACATCACGGCGCCCGGCGACGAGGTCTTCGACCTCGACATCGAGGACGAGGCCGGCACCGTGATCGCCTCGCGGCACGGCTCCGAGGCCGACCCCGACAACCTGCACCGACGCTTCCGCATCGAGTGGAACGACGGCGACGGCGACTTCTACTACCTGCGGGTGAGCCGCGCGCCCGCCGGCGGCCAGGCGCCGCCCTACCAGTCGGCCGCGCGCCGCTTCCGGGTGTGGTGGCAGACCAACCTGACGATCCTCTACGGCAACGAGAAGGGCGGCCCATCGGTCGAGATCTACTGCGCCGAGGAGAACGATCCCTCCTTCGACGACGGCGACGACGAGATCTGGTTCAACCGGCTCACCGTCGACGGCGACGTGCCGGTGTGCTGCAAGATCTGGGTGGGCGACTTCGACGCCGCCAACCGCAAGCCGCTCGAGGACATCGTCAAGACCCCGATCCCGTTCGTGTCGAGCCTGCAGATGCGCTTCCTCGAGGAGGACGGCGGGGCCCACGGCGACGATGACGTGATGGAGATGTCGGTGAGCCCGCTCGACCCGGCCGACCCGGGCCCCGTGGAGGGCCTGCGGGCCGTGATGCGCGACCAGGACGACGACGGGAAGTACATCGTCTACTACAACCTGGCGCACGGCTTCGACGAGTAGACGGCCCGGGGCTCAGTCCTCCGCCGCATCGGCGGCGGACGGCCAGTGCGGCCAGTCGCGCGCCACCGACAGCGCCCAGCGCGGCGGGCGGCGCTCGAGGTAGGCCACCGCGCCCTCGATCGCGTCGGGCCCGCCCATCAGGTGGTGGTGCAGCGCGGTCTCGAAGTGCTCGACCTGAGCGCGGCTCAGGCCCGGGCTCTGCCAAAGCAGCCGCTTGGTCACGGCCACCGAGAGCGGCGCCGTGTTGGCCGCCACGTCGCGGGCGATCTCGAGGGCGGCGGGCAGCACCCGGTCGGCCGGGAGGGAGCGCAGCGCCAGCCCCATCGCGGCGGCCTCGGCGCCGCTCAGCTTCGTCCCGGTGAGCAGCAGCCAGGCGGCCCGTTCGAGCCCGACGATGCGCGGCAGCGTCCAGTGGGCACAGGCGTCGGGCATGACGCCGCGCCGCACCTGGAGCACGCCGTACTTCCCCTCGTCGGCCGCAATGCGCAGGTCGCACTGGAGGGCGAGCGTGAGCCCGAGCCCCACCGCATGGCCATTCATCGCGGCGATCACCGGCTTGCGCACCTCCCAGGGCGGCGGCTTCACCGGGGTGGCGCTGAAGTCGCCGGCCTCCGGCTTCCCGAACGTCTCGGCGCCCGCGGCCAGGTCGGCGCCCGCGCAGAACGCGCGGCCCGCCCCGGTGAGCACCACGGCGCGCACTGCGTCGTCCGCGTCGCAGCGCCGCCAGGCGTCGCCGAGCTCCTGGCCCATCCGCCCGCTGAAGGCGTTGAGCTGCTCGGGTCGGTGCAGCGTCACGACGGCGACACCGTCCTCGAGTGCGAAGCGGATGTCCTGGTAGCCGGGGTCGCTCATGGCTGGTCTCCGTGGCGAGCGTGACGGGATCGACGCGACACGGGACACGGGATAGGGGATGACCGGGCCGACGGCCAACGAACGCTACTCGAGCAGCACCACGATCAGCGAGACGACCGGCAGCACGGCTCACACCAGCTCGGGGTCCGCGATGATGTCCACCAGCGCGGGGCCCTCGGTGGCGAGGGCCTCGGTCAGGGCCGCGTCGAGATCCTCGGCCTTGCGCACCTCGATCCCCAGCGAGCCCGAGATGCGCGCGTACTCGGCGAAGCTCGGGTTGTGGAGCGAGGTCTGCCAGACCTCCCAGCTTCCGGCGCGCTGCTCCTTGGTGATCTTGCCGAGCTGGTCGTTGCGGAGCAGGACGTGGGTGACGTCCATCCCGTACTTCACGGCGGTGAGCCAGTCCCCCATGTACTGGCCGAAGCCGCCGTCGCCCGACACCGACACGACCTTGCGGCCGCGGAAGCGCGGATCGTCCTCCTGCGTCGCGGCCCAGGCGCCGAGGGCCGCGGGCAGCGCGAACCCGATCGAGCCCAGGTAGCCCGACATCAGCACCGACTGGCGCGTGCACTCGAAGTAGCGCCCGAACGAGTAGGTGTTGTTGCCGACGTCCACCGCCAGGATGGCGTCCTCGGGCACGTGCCGCGTGAGGCTCGCGAAGATCGTCGCCGAGTTCAGGCCCAGGCCGCGGTCGTCGGCCTGGCGGCGCTGCTTCTCGGCCCGCCAGATCTCCCAGCGCTGCGCGATCTCGGGACGCTGGTCGCTGGCGCGAGCCCGACCGGCCAGCCGCTCGCGCAGGATCGCCACGGTCGCCGCGATCTCGCCCCACACCGGCACGTCCACCGCGTGGAACTTGCCGAGCATCATGGCGTCGAAGTCGACCTGGATGGTGGGCTTCTTGGGCGTGATGCCGGTGTGGTTGCTGAAGCTGGCGCCGAGCACCAGCAGCACGTCCGACTCGTTCATGAAGTGGCTGGCGATCGGCGTGCCGCTGCGGCCGAGCACGCCGCAGCCCTGCGGGTGCCGGTCGGAGACCAGCCCCTTGCCCTTGAAGGTCGTGACCACCGGGCAGCGCAGCAGCTCGGCCAGCTCGAGGATCGCCGGCATGTCGAAGCGCGCGCCGTGCCCGACGATCAGCACCGGACGTTCGGCGCGCTCCAGGAGCGCCACCGCCGCGTCCACCGCGTCCGGCGGCGGCGCGATCGCGCGCGACGCCACGCGCCCGTCGGGTTCGCCGGCCTGCGCGCCCTCGGGCGCGGGCAGCGTCTGCACCTCGTCGGGAAAGATCAGGTGCGACACCCCGCGGTTCAGGATCGCGCTCTTGCAGGCCAGGTTCACCAGCTCGGCGTGGCGGCTGGTGTGCAGTACCGGCTGCGTCCACTGCGCCACCTTGCCGAACGCCGCCTGGAGGTCGACCTCCTGGAACGCGCCGGGGCCCAGCACCTGGGTGTCGACCTGACCGGTGAGCGCGAGCGCCGGCGACCGGTCGACGTTGGCGTCCCACAGCCCGGTCAGCAGGTTGGTGGCGCCCGGGCCGGCGATCCCGAGGCAGGCCGCCGGCCGGCCGGTGAGCTTGCCGTAGGCCGAGACGGCGAAGGCGGCCGCGCCCTCGTGGCGGATGCCGTAGTAGCGCAGGCGGCCCGCCTGCTCCTGGCGGCGCAGCGCGTCGGCGAGCCCCAGGTTGGAGTGGCCGACCATGCCGAACACCGCGGTGACGCCCCAGTTGGTGAGCGTCTCCGCCATCACGTCGGTCACGGTGCGCACGTGCGGCACGGGCTCGGGGAGCGCCACGTAGACGCCGTCCTCGCGCTCCTCGACCGGGTAGGCGTCCACGCCGTCCTCGTAGCCGCCCGGCGACCGGCCCGTCAGCGGATCGTAGTCCCAGCCGTGCCACGGACAGCGCAGCAGGCCCTTCTCGATCGAGCCCTCGCCGAGCGGACCGCCCTGATGGGGGCACTTGTTGTCGAGTGCGCCGTACTGGCCGCGGTGGCGCGTCATGCAGAGCGTGGCGAGCCCGCACACGACGGTCTTGACGCGGCCGTCGGGCAGCTCGTCGGGCTCGAGCACCTTGTGCCAGCGCGTGCCGGCGGACGGGGACTCTCGGGTGGCCATGGGGTTCTCCGGGTTCAGGGGACCGGGCCGTCCGGGGCGGCGCCGATCGCGTCGTGGGAGCGCAGCGGCACCGCCGCGCGGTCTGCGAGTCCGGCGAGGAAGCGGACGAAGCGGTCGGTGAGCGCGGGCGCACCCAGCGCCTCCAGCCGGAACAGGCCCCCGACGTTGCCGGCGTTGATCTCGCTCACCCGCCAGCGGCCCGTCTCGTCCTCGATCAGGTCGTAGCCCAGCAGGTGGATGCCGTGCCGGGCGTAGCATCCGGCGGTCTCGGCGACCAGCGCCCGCTCGGCGGCCGTCACCGCGGCGCGCTCGCAGCGCGCGCCCTGGCTCACGTTCTGCACCCAGTGGCCGCGCGGCGAGCGCCGCACGTAGGCGCCCTGGATCTCGCCGCCCACCACGACCAGGCGCTTGTCGCCCGCGGTCACGCGCGGCAGGTAGCGCATCAGCAGGACCGGGCCGGCTCCGTCGGTGGCCAGATGCCGCCACAGCGCGGCGGCGTCCGCGTGGCGGCGCGCGCCCTCGACCGCGTTGTCGCTCTCGAGGCCGCCTCCCGCGGCGGGGAGCACCCGGTACACGCCGCGCCCACCGCAGCTGTTGGCGCGCTTGGCGACGATCGCGCGCTCGGCGGCGAGGAACGCCGCCAGCTCCTCCTGGCAGCGGGCGAGGCGGGACGGCGGGAGCCAGGGGCCCGCGGCCTCGAGCAGGAAGCCGGGCTCGAGCTGGCGACGGATCCCGGTCGGGTCGTTCAGGAACGGCAGCGAGGCCGACCAGCGCACGAGTCGCTCCAGGTACCCGGCCGGGAAGGGCTTGAGGGTCCGACAGAAGGCGAGCCCGAAGTGGTGCGCGGGTCGCGGCGTGGCCGGCCGTCGCGGCAGGCTCGCGAACGAGGCCGGGTCGAAGTCGGCGGGGATCGCGACGCACGGGATGGCCGCGTCCGGCTCGGGCAGCGCGGCCGCGTCGGCGTGGTAGAGCTCCACGTCCGGATGCGCGGCCAGCCGGGCGTAGCCCAGCGGCACGTCGGTGCCGGCGCCGGCGTAGGCGGGGGGATTCGCGATGCAGAGCAGGCGCAGCGTCACGCGGCCCCCACGCTCGTCTCGCCGCTGTCCGAGCTGCCCGGCGGCGTCAGGCGGCCCAGGTTCGAGACGAGCGTCCCCACCGTCACGCAGGCGAGCGCCGCGACGTGGGTCCACGAGGGGCGCTCGCCGTTGATCACGATCGCGTAGCCGAAGGCGAGCAGCGGGGTCAGCGCGGCCCAGCGCGCTACCGAGGCCGGCGTGAGCCGGTCGAGCGCCCGGTACCAGGCGAGCTGGGCGGCCACGATCACCAGCGCCGCGTAGACCAGCATGATCCCCCACAGCGGCCCGTAGAAGGCGTCGGCGAAGTGATGGGGTCCGTACAGGACGTAGGCGATCCCGAAGAACACCACGGCCGACAGCAGGTTCCGGGTCAGGACCAGGCTCGGCACCCCGGTGACGCCGAGCAGCCGCTTGCTCATCAGCATGACCAGCGCGTACACCGCGGTCGAGGCCAGGATCAGGACGTCGCCGTGGTTCACCTCGAAGCCGGTGCCGACGAACACGGTCGCGAGCACCCCGAGGCCGATCAGGCCGAAGCCGAGCCACTCCGCCCCGCGGACCGCCTGCCCGAGCACCAGGGCGCCCGACAGCGCGTAGAGCACCGGACCCAGCCGCGCGAGCAGCACGGTGTTCGTCACGCTGGTCTCGGCGAGCCCCATGAAGATCAGGGTCGAGAGCACGGCGGACAGCGCGCCGAAGACGAGCATCTCCAGGCGCACCCGGGCGCCGAGGCCGCGCAGGTCGGCCAGGATCCGCCGCGGACCGAAGCTGACCGTGACGACCCCGGAGGCGCACAGGTTGCCGACGAAGAGCACGTTGCAGAAGGAGATCGCGTCCTGCGCGTCGCTGCCGAGGCCGGCCGCCGTCGCCACCAGCAGCGCGACGATCGGCGCGCTGAGCGCCTGGAGCGCGCGCGAGAAGACGAGCAGCAGCGGGGCCGGAAGCAGGTCGAGGTGTCGGGGAGAGGCGGCTTCGCTCACGCTAGAGCCTCCGATAGCCGGCCGGGTCGGCCTTCAGCACGAACGCGTCGCCGAGGCGGACCACCTCGCCCTCGATCTCGACCGGCTCCGCCACGAGGTCCAGCACGCGGTCGTTGACCGCCGAGCCGTCCGCTGCCACCAGCAGGAAGTAGAGCGCGTCGCCGTTGTCCTCGCGCACCAGCAGCACCGGAGGCACGCCCCCCGCGATGCAGCGCACCGCGCAGCCGCGATGGACCTTGGTGTTGCCGGGCCGCATGGTGCCGAGGAAGCACTTGCTGTCGACGATCTCCCCGCGCAGCGTGAAGCGGCCGAGCGACTCGCCCTGCGCCAGCGCGTCGGCGTCGAGCGTGGGATGCTCGACGGCCCGCGCGCCCTTCACCGCCAGCAGCGTCTGCCCGTCGCGGTAGATCAGCGAGCCGCTCACCACGACGTGCTGATTGTCGAGCGCTGCGAGGTCCACGCGCGGACCCGACTTGCCGCGCCCGACCAGCCAGTAGCGCGAGAAGCCGCGCCCGCCGGTCTCGCCGGGCCGGACCACCACCAGGTGGGGCGCCGGCTCGGCGACCAGGATGCCCTCGAACTCGCGCACGTCGCGGAAGTCGCTGCGGGCGGGGGCGTAGGGCCGGTGCAGCGCCGGCAGCGCCCCGCCCAGCAGCGCCGCCCCCGCCACGAGCAGCCCGGCCACGGGCGCCACGAAGCGCGCCAGCCGGCGGCCCATGCGCGGCCGGGATCCGATGTAGAAGCCGTCGCGATCGCCAGCGCCGCTCACGCGGGAGACGCTCCGGGAACGCGCGCCGGCTCGACCCGGGTGCCGGGCGGGTGGGGGGTCGGATCGACGAAGGCGCGGCCGTGGCGCACGACGACGTCGAAGGTCGGGATGCGCTCGCTGAAGGGCGGCGGCGCGGCGCCGCTGGCGGGGTCGTACTGGAACCCGTGCCAGGGACAGGTGACCAGGCCGTCGATGATGCGGCCCTCGCCGAGCGGGCCGTTCTGGTGCTGACAGACGCCCGAGAGCGCCGACAGGCGGTCGCCGTAGCGGAACACGGCGATCCGCTCGCCGGACGCGAACACCACCTTCGCCCGGCTCTCGGGGATCTCTGCGACGGGGCCCACGTCGACCCAGCCGTCGGGCGCGCGCGGCGCCGGCCGATCGCGCTCGCGCCGGGCAGCGGCCAGATGGAGTCCGACGATCCAGACGGCGCCGATCCCGACCGCGAGAGACAGTCCCAGGCCCGTCTCCGTCTGCAGCGCGCCGAGCGTCACGTGCCCCACGAGCAGCGCATAGGCCGCATACACGCCCATGTGGAGCGCCTTCCAGACGGGCGCCGTCAGGTTGGCGAGCCAGAAGTCGTGGCTCGTCGCGGCCATCAGTACCAGGATCACCAGCGCCGCGAGCCCCAGCCACTCGAACGGGAAGCTCACGAACGAGGTGATCCGCGTGTTGCTGACCAGCAGGCTCGCGAGCGGCTCGAGGTTGCCGTAGTCGTGGTACCAGGTGGTCGCGAGGCGGGCGTGCTGGAGGGCGAGCAGGCACATCACGACGCCCATGTGCCGCCGGTTGTAGAGCAGCGGCAGGAAGCGCGCGTCGAGCCGGCACAGCGGGCCGATCGAGAGGATCACGTGCAGCAGCACGAAGGCCGCGGCGCCGAAGGCCCGGATCTCGAGATTCTTCGGGTCGGCGTTCGGGTCGAGGCGGGGTGTCAGGAACAGGAAGCCGGCGAGGAACAGGCCGACGCCGGCCAGCAGCAGGGCGTCGTAGATCAGCTTCTGCCGATTCCAGAGCACGGCGCGGTAGCCCTGGGCCATCGGCTAGTCCGCCCCGCCCGCCAGCGCCTCGGCGAGCGCGAAGCGGGACACGACCTCGCCGTGGGCGAGGCTGTAGACGAGGACGTCGCCGCTCGCGTCGGCCGCCCGCTCGGGCAGCCGGAGCCAGCGGCGCGAGCTCCCGGCGAGACGCCCGATCAGCACCGCGTCGCCGCCCGGCGCCATGCGCTCGGCCCGCGGCGTCCAGTAGACCAGCAGGTCGGGCTTCAGGATCACGGCACTCGGACGGATCGCCAGCAGCCGCTGGCCGTCGGGACGCCGCTCGAGCTCGACCTCGAACGCGGCGGCGCCGGCGGCGACGCGCCGCGGCGGGGAGCCCGAGCCCTCCGCGTCGAGTGCGAAGCCGGCCTCCGCCAGCAGGCGCGGGTCCGCCGCGGACCGGGGCGGCACCTCGGGACGCAGCCACAGCCCCGCCGCCCAGAGCGCCGGCACGGCCACGGCCAGCACCGAGAAGATGCGGCGGTGGGCCGTGCGCCGCGCGTGGATCACGACTCGCTCCGCGCGCGCGCCGCGATGCGGTGCGCGTTGCACTCGGCGGGCGGGCCCGCGCCGCGCCACCAGCGCAGCGCCAGCAGCGGCCAGAGCAGCGCGACCCCGGGCAGGATCACCAGCCGGAAGCCGATGCTGCCGTGGCGCGCGGTCGGGTCGACGCGCTGCACGCCGAAGAGCGCGAAGGCCAGTGCGAACGCCGCGCCGAGCGCGAGGTACAGGCGCACCCCGCCGAGCAGCAGCGTCACTGCCAGCGGCTCGGTCATCCGAAGGCTCCCGGGCCGCGCAGGCAGTCGAGGGCGGCGCGCAGCGCGGCGGCCCGGCGAACCGCCGCGGCGTCTCCGGCGCCCGCCGCGAGCACGCGCTCCAGGCGCGCCAGCATCAGCGTGTGGTGCAGCCGAGTGGTCTCGGCGTCCGCCGCGGGACACGGCTCGCGGCGCGCGATCTCGCGCTCGGGCAGGCAGTAGAACACGCCGCCGTCGGTGCGCTGGATGCGCTGCTCGAACAGGTCGAAGATCCGCGCGTCTCCCGTCACCGCATCGCAGGGTCGCGCCTGACCGTAGAGGTGCAGCGAGAGGAACGGCCGGGGCCCCGCGTTGCCCATCAGGTGGATCAGGTCGTGGTCGACCGCACAGACCGAGCCGGGCAGCTGCGTGGTGCGCGACTCCACGCCGAGCCGGCCGTCGCGCTCGCGGAACACCACGTGCTCGGCCGGTCCGAAGTAGCGCACCGCGCCCCACTCGGTATGGCCGTGGTCGTGGACGGCGCTGTAGTCGCCCGGCTGCCACGACATCACCATCAGCTCGAAGCGCGCGCCGCGGGCGACGAGGCGACGGCCGTAGCTGTCCCGGATCGGATGGTCGAAGTCGGCCCAGGCGAGCAGGTCGTCCGGAGCCAGATCGGCGGCTGCGAGCAGGGTGGCCGCGGACGTCGGGGTCAGCCCGCGTCCGTCCCCGATCGACGCGAGCAGGCGTTCGAGAGCGCGGGGCCGGGAGCTCCCGGCCAGGTTCGCATGAGCGTGCATGATGGAGTTCGATCCTCTGGAAGAAGGGCCTAGGACTCGTGTGGCAGCAGTCGCTGCATGATCACGATGTCGTGAGAGATGCCGTCGATCCGCCCGACGTCTCGTTGGCGCCCCACGAGGTCGAAGCCGTGCCGCGCGTGGAACTCGACGCTGCGCTCGTTGACGCCCATGATCTTCGCCACCAGGTGGCGGTAGCCGAGCGCACCGGCGCGGACCACGAGGGCATCGAGCAGGCGGGCTCCGATGCCGCGGCCCTGCGCGGCCTCGGCCACGTAGACGGACGTCTCGCAGGCGACCGCGTAGCCGGGCCGGTCGCTGTAGCGCTTCACGATGCCCCAGCCCGCCACCGGGCCGGCGTCGCCGGCCACGAGCAGCGCCTCGCGCGGCGTGAGCGCGGCGAGCCGGGCCTCGAAGTCGGCCGCGCCCACGGGCTCGGTGTCCATCGTGGCCCGACGCGAGCGGATCGCCTCGTTGTAGATCGCGGCGATCGCCGCGCAGTCCCCCGGCGCGGCGTCGCGCAGCCGGATCCCGGATGCCGCGCGGCCTGTGCCGGTCCCGACGCAGCGGGGCTGGGAGGAGTCCAGCTGGGAGGAGTGCATACGCCGTTTCGAATCCCCGGGCATCGCGTCCGGCGACCTCGCTTCGAGCCTAGACAAAGCGCTCGACGCCGCCTTCGATGTCCCGCGCAGCGGGACGTTACGCGGCGGCGGCGCTGCCAGGCTGCACTACCATGGGTTGGATGCGCTCCTGCCGTGCTGCCTGCCTCGTGCTGCTGCTGCTGACCGCCCTCTCCGCTGCCACCGGGGCCGCCGAGCCGGCCGGGCACGTGGCGGGCGAGGTGCTCGTCAAGCTGCGACCGGGAGCGGCGGGGACGGCGATGGCCGCTAGCCAGCGGCTCGAGCTGGGGCTCGAGGTGCTCGAGGCCATCCCGGCGCTCGGCCTCTACCGCCTCGGGGTCCCCGCCGGCCAGGACGTGGACGAGGCCGTCGACCGGCTCGGGCACGACCCGGCCTGCGAGTTCGCCGAGCCCAACCGGATGGGCCGCGGCGGGATGGGCCGCGGCGGGATGGGCCGCGGCGGCGGCTTCGTGCCCGACGACCCGTTCTTCGAGCTCCAGTGGCACCTCCACAACACCGGCCAGACCTTCGGCACCCCAGGCGCCGACATCGACGCCCTCGCGGGCTGGGAGATCTCGCGGGGCGACCCGTCGATCGTGCTCGCCGTGCTCGACTCCGGGATCGACACCGACGGCCCCGAGTTCGCGGGCCGGCTGCTGCCGGGCTACGACTTCGTCGACGAGGACGACGATCCCGAGGCCGACCACAATCACGGCATCCAGGTCACCGGGCTGGCGGCCGCCAACGCCGACAACGGCATCGAGGTCGCCGGCGTCGACCACGCTGCGCGCATCCTGCCGGTCAAGGTGCTCGACCAGTTCAACCTCGGGTCCACCTTCGATCTCGCGCAGGGCCTCACCTTCGCGGCCGACGCGGGTGCGCACGTGATCAACCTGAGCCTGATCGACTACCCGGTGAGCTCCCCCACTCTCGATGCGGCGCTCGCCTACGCGCGCGACGCCGGCGCGATCCTGATCTCGTGTGCCGGCAACGGCGGGCTCGGCGACGCGGACGTGTCCGGGCCCGGCGCCTCGGCGCTCACCATCTCGGTGGCCAACACCGACCACGACGACGAGCGCTGGGCGAACGCGGGGACCGGCCGCGCGCTCGACCTCGTGGCCCCGGGCCACATCGTGATCACGGTCGGCGGCTTCTTCGGCGGCTGCTCCTCCGCCACGCCGCTCGTCGCGGGCATCGCCACCCTGCTGCTGTCGATCGATCCCTCGCTCGGCCACGACGAGGTGCGCGACATCCTGATCCGGAGCGCGGAGGACCAGGTGGGGCCCCCGTCCGAGGACACGCCGGGCCGTGACGACTTCTTCGGCCACGGCCGCGTCAACCTGCGCGCAGCGCTCGAGCTCGCCCGCGCCGGGCTGTCCGACGTGGACGAGGACGGCGTCCCGGACCGCGACGACCGCTGTGTGGAGGTCGCGGACCCGGCCCAGGGCGACGCCGACCGCGACGGGTACGGCGACGTCTGCGACCCCGACTACGACAACGACGGCGCGGTGGGCATCCCGGACTTCAACGTGCTGCGCGCGCAGTTCGGGCGCACCGAGACGGATCCCGGCTTCGACCCCGCCGTCGACCACGACGGCGACGGGGCCGTGGGCATCCCGGACTTCGCGGTGTTCCGCGCCCACTTCGGCGGCCCGCCCGGTCCGTCGGGACTGGAGTGCGCCGGCACCGCGCCGTGCCCGTAGCCCGCGCGACGCGGGTCGGCAGGAAGCCCGGGCCGCCGCCCCGACGCCGCTGCGGTATGGTGCGGCGTGCGCGCGTTCCTCGTCTCCCACACCCACTGGGACCGCGAGTGGTACCGGACCTTCGAGGCCTTCCGGGCGCGGCTCGTGGACGCGGTGGACCGGCTGCTCGACCTGTGCGCGGCCGACCCGGGCTATCGCTTCCTGCTCGACGGCCAGACGGTGGTGCTCGAGGACTACGCGACGATCCGGCCGGGGCGCGCCGACGAGCTGCGCGCCCGCTGTCGCGAAGGGCGCATCGCCGTGGGGCCGTGGTACGTGCAGCCCGACTCGCTGCTGCCCAGCGGCGAGGCGCACGTGCGCAACCTGCTCGAAGGGCGGCGCGTCGCCGCGGAGTTCTCGCGCGCCTCGGACGTGGCGTACACGCCGGACTCGTTCGGCCACCCCGCGCAGTTCCCGCAGCTGCTGGCGGGGTTCGGCCTGCGCGCATTCGTGTATTGGCGCGGCCACGGCAACGAGTGGGACGACCTCGGCGCCGAGTACGACTGGGTCGCTCCCGACGGCTCGCGCCTGCTCGCCTGCCACCTGGGCCGCGGCTACTTCTGCGCCGCCTCGCAGGCCGACACGACGCTGCCGGCGCTGGTCGAGCCGTTCGCCGGGACCGCCCGAGCGCTCGCCGAGCGCACCAAGGGCGAGGCCATCCTGCTCATGAACGGCATCGACCACGTTGCGCCGGAGGCGCGCACCGGCGCGCTGGCCGAGGGCCTGGAGCAGGCGCTCGAGATGCCGGTCGAGCGCGCGCTGCTCGAGGACTTCGTCGCCGCCGCGGACGCGGGCACGCGCGGCCGGCGCCCCGAGCACGAGGGCGAGCTGGTGGGCGCACGCGTCGCGCCACTGCTGCCGGGCGTGTGGTCGACGCGCACCTGGATCAAGCAGCTCGACCGGGCCTGCGACGCGGAGCTCACGGGCTGGGCCGAGCCCTTCGCGGCGCTGGGCGCCCGGCTCGGACTGGCCGACGAGCGCCCGGCCCTGCGCCGCGCCTGGCGCGAGCTGCTGGTCAACCAGGCCCACGACTCGATCTGCGGCTGCTCGCGCGACGAGGTGCACGCCCAGATGCGCGGGCGCTACGCCAGCGCCCTGGAGCTGGCCGGGGAGACCGCGAGCCGCGCGCTCGAGCGCATCGCGGGTGCAGACGCCGCGCGCACGGCGCCCTGGTCCGATCACTTCGACGTCGCGGTATTCAATCCGTCGCCCCGCCCGCGCACCGACGTCGTGCGCGTGCCGCTCGATCCGCACCCCTGGATGCGGCCGGCGCCCAACCCGGTCGACTCGGTGCACCCCCTCCACCTCCGGGACCCGGCGGAGCTGGCCTTCCGCGCGGACGGAGAGCCGGTGCACGCCGAGCTCCGCGAGGCGCCGGGGCGCCCGCGGCTGCTCCCCGACCGCGGCGTCGTCGACCTGGAGCTCGTGGCGCGCGACGTGCCCGCGTTCGGCTGGCGCCGGGTCCGCATCGAGGCCGCCCCGGGCGGCAGCGCGGCCGCGACGGAGCCGGTGGAGCCGGGCAGCGACGCGGCGGTCGCGGCCGCCGGCGAGCTGCGCGTGTCCGCGGCGGCCGACGGCACGCTCGACGTCGAGCTCGGCGGCCGGCGCTTCCCCGGTCTGCTCGGGATCGCCAGCGACGGCGACCGGGGCGACAGCTACGACTTCGACGCGGCGCCGGGCGCCGGCGCGGCGCTGCAGTCGGTGGCCGCCGAGCGGGTCTGCGCACCCGGCGGGATCGAGAGGCTGCGCACGACGCGGGTGTTCGAGCTGCCCGCGGGCCTGCGCGCCGACCGCGCGGCGCGCAGCGAGGAGATGGTGGCGCTGCAGGTGGAGGTGGAAGCGCGTGTCGCACCGGGCGTCCCGCGGGTCGACCTGTGCGTGCGCGTCGACAACACCGCGCGCGATCACCGCCTCCGCCTGCTCTTCCCGGTTCCGGGCGCCGCGACGCACGCGGACGCAGCGAGCACCTTCGACGTGGTGCGCCGCGCGCCCCAGCCCGTGGACGACACGGGCTGGTCGCAACGCGCGGTCCCCACCTTCTGCCAGCAGGGCTTCGTCCACGCGGGCGGACTCACCGTGGTGGCGCCCGGTCTGCCCGAGGCCGAGCTGCTGCCGGGCGAGCCGGCGCGCATCGCCATCACGCTGCTGCGCGCCGTCGGCTTCCTCTCGCGCCACGACCTGGCGAGCCGCCCCGGCCCGGCCGGCCCCGGCACGCCGACACCCGAGGCCCAGTGCCCGGGCCCGCTCGAGGCGCGGCTCGCCCTGCTGCCCGGGCTCGACCCGGCGGCCGCACGCGAGGCCGAGCTGGGCCTGCGCGGTGTCTTCGCGGGCACCGCTCCGCTCGCCGAGGCGGGGCGACCGCTGCTGGCTCTCGACCCGCCCGAGCTGGTGCTCTCGGCCCTCAAGCCGGCCGCGCGCGGCGACGGCATCGCGATCCGCGTGCTCAACCCGGGTCACGAGACGCAACGGGCGCGGCTCGCGCCGGGCTTCCCGTTCCGCTCGGTCACCTCGGTCCGACTCGACGAGGAGCCCGACGGCCTGCCGGTCGAGCGGGAGGGCGACGCCGTCCGCTTCGAGGTCGCCCCCCACGCGCTCCGCACGGTGCTGGTCCGCTAGCGCCGGCGCAGGCCGGTCGAGGAGCTTCGCCTGCGCCGCAGCTCTGTTCGGGCGCGGGGACGCGCAGGGCGCCGATGTCAGTTCGATGGCCGCCGGCCGCTGCCCGGAACATCGGCCGGATCGACCAGCCCGTAGCGGCGCCAGCCGCTACGCAGCAACCAGCTGCGAGGAAGCGCCACCTCCCGCACGCCGGGCGGCCTCGCCTCCCGCGGCCACCGCTTCCACCCCGCGAACCAGCGCCCCGACGACGCCTCGTCCAGCTTCACCGGCGGTGCCTGCCCCTTCCGCTCGCGCCAGTGCTTGCGGGCGTTCAGCAGCACGTACGCCAGCGCATTGCGCACCTCACGCGGCGTCTTCAGCAGGTGAAGGTGGTAGCGCCCGTCGAGCACGCGCCCGCTGCGCGCGAAGACCCGGTTCACCGCGTGCGCCAGGCGCGCGGAGATCGACTTCATCCCGGAGCCCAGGGCCCGCTTGCCGGCAGCCTCGACGATCAGGTGAACGTGGTCGCGCTGCACCGAGTAGTGCGCCACGCGGAAGTCGCCGCGCTCGCAGGCCTGGCGGAGCGAGGCGCGGAAGGCGGCGACGAAGCGGCGCGTTCGCAAGGAGCGAACCTCCTTGCGAACGCGAATCGTCACGTGCGCCGGACACCCCTTTGGCACCCCGGGCCGCCGCACATGATGGACGAGCCCGCAGCGGCCTACCGGTCGCCGCCCAGCACCCGGCCGCGCTCCGCCGTGGCCGTTGCGCGCGCGCCTTCGATGATCGTCGAACGAGAGCTGGGCACTCACTTGAATAATGCTATGTATAACAACTGAAACACGGTGAAGCAACCCTCGCCGGTGCGAGCGCCCCACGCCTGAACTGCTTCGGCCACTCGTCCCCGAAGAAGCACTTACCCAGAAGCCCTCTTCTTCCGAGGCCAGCTTCCGCTGCGGCGAGGGATCTCGAGTGCGAGGTCTGAACTGCGGAAGCCGGGCTGAAGCCCATCGTGCGGGACGCGCACGGGGATGTTCGACCGCAGGGACTTCCGCAACGACGCGAGCCAGGGCGTGGCTCGCTGCCCACGGTCTCTCCGACCACCGCGTGGGCGCCCGCGAACTCGCTCTCGCTCGAGCCGCTGAAGCCGATCACGACCTCGTCGAACTCGTTGACCGCGATCGGGCTACGCTGTGAGCGAGGAGAGCCGTGCCATGGGTTGGCTGCTGCTGGGACTGCTCGTCGCCGCGAGCGCCTGGTGGGTGTGGGAGCGCCGCCAGCGCCGGACCCACCCGGTCCCGCCCGGCCTCCAGCCGGACATCGAGCTGCCCCACGAGCAGGAGTTCGAGCTCTACCACAACGCGCTGTCGCTCTGCTCGATGAAGACCCGCGTCTGCCTCGCCGAGCTCGGCATCCCCTACCGGAGCCACCCCGTCGACCTGATCGAGACCGGCTGCTACGAGAACCTCTCGCGCCGCTTCCTGGCGGTGAACCCCGGCGGCACCGTGCCGGTGCTGGTGCATCGCGGCCACCCGGTCTACGAGTCCCACGAGCAGATCCGCTACGCCGCCGATCACGCGCCGCCCGGGGCCCCCGCCCTGGTCCCCGACGACCCGGCCCGGCGCGACGAGATGCAGCGCTGGATCGACCGCTCCTCGCTCACCGGCGACCCGCTCGCGCACGGCGACGCGAGCGCCGGCAACGCGGTCCCGAGCCTCACCGTGCCGATCTTCGCGGCCATGATCGACCGCATCGCCTACCGGAACATCCTCGAGGGCCTGCTGTTCCACTTCGACCGCCGGCGCCCGCTGGTGTTCCTGCTCTTCAAGCTCCTCGGCCTCGAGAAGCTCCACCGGCTCGCGCCCGCGATGAAGACCCTCGCGCGCAGCCGCCGCCGGATGGGCCGGCACCTCGACGCCCTCGAGGAGAAGCTCGCGAGCGGGGGGGCCTGGATCCTGGGCGACGCCTTCAGCCTGGCCGACGTGAGCTGGCTCGTGATCTTCGAGCGGCTCGAGCAGGTCGACAGCCTGCACCTCTTCCTCGGCGAGGGCCGACGTCCGGCCTGCACGGCCTACTGGCAGCGGCTGCGCGCGCGCCCCAGCTACCGCGCCGCGATCCTCGAGCAGTCGCATCCCACGATCGCCTACGGCACCGACCGGCTGCGCAAGGCCAAGGCGGCCGACCCGGCACTGCGCGCCGCGCTCGAGGGCCACTCCCCGTTGGCTCCAAGCACGGGTCGAGACGGGTCCGCGTCGCCGCTCGGCTCAGCGAAGCCTGGAGACCCCCGAGACCACTGCTGAGACCACCACACTCACGACGATGCAGCTCGTGATCGGCACGTACAGCCGCAGCCCAGGCCGCTCGATGCGAATGTCACCGGGCAGCCTCCCCAGGAACGGGACCGAAGGGGCCAGGTAGAGCAGGACTCCGAGGCCGACGAAGACGAGTCCGGTGACGATTAGAGCGCGTGCAAGCGAGTCCATGAAGACAGCGTAGCGGGGACGCTCCCGATCGAGGCCCTCCGCTCGAGCCACCTCCTCCGGTAGCCCGCCCGCACGATGTAGGCGTGCCCCTTCTGGCCGAGGCACCCCGACCCGCTGGTGTTTGCGCGACAGCTCGAGATCGCGTTCGAGTCCAGGCCCATCGCGCCGGGAGCTTGGCTAGCCCGGACCCGACGCCTCCGCCGGCGGACGCGCGACGATCGGGATGTAGTCCGGGA
Source organism: Myxococcota bacterium (assembly GCA_030066475.1). Next base: position 3,141 of record JASJBO010000019.1, on the reverse strand, counting down.
ACCACATCGAGTCGCGCACGACGCTCTCGACCTCGTCGTCGGGAATCGGGCGGCCCAGGTGGTTGCGGTGGGCGTAGCGGATCACCGCGGCCGCGACCCGGGCGCTGGTCTCGCGCAGCTCGCTCTGGTCGGGAAACAGCGCGCCCAGCGCCAGGCGCTCCTCGCCGATGCTCTCCGCGATCGCGCGCGCGGCGGCGTAGAACACCTCGCCCGGGACCTCGCGCATCTCGGACAGGATCACGCCGAGCCCGATGCCCGGGAACGCGAACACGTTGTTGGCCTGACCGATCACGTGGCGTACGCCCTCGTGGTGGACGTCGGCGAAGGGACTGCCGGTGGCCACGATCGCGCGCCCCCCGCTCCAGGCGATCGCCTCCGCCGGCGAGCACTCCACCTTGCTGGTCGGGTTCGAGAGCGGCAGGACGATCGGGCGCTCGACGCCCGCGGCCATCGCCTCGATCATCTCGCGCGTGAAGGTGCCGGGCTGCGCGGTCGCCCCGATCAACACCGTCGGCTGGAAGCGGCGGATCACCTCGACCGGATCCGGATCCGCCCCGATCTCGTAGTGCGCCAGCACCTCCGCCGGCGCCGCCAGGCCCGCCTTGTGCGGATCGCGCACGATCTCGCCCTCGCGCAGCAGACCCCGGCTGTCGAAGAGCAGATGGGCCCGGGCGATCGTCGGCTCGGGCACGCCCTCGGCGCGCATCGCGGTGCGCAGCAGCTCGCAGGTGCCGGCGCACGCCTCGCCCGCGCCGATGTAGAGACAGCGCATCTCGGCGAGCGGCTGCTTCGTGATCCGCAGGCCGGCCAGCACGGCCGCCACCGCCACCGCCGCGGTGCCCTGGATGTCGTCGTTGAAGCACGGCAGGCGCTTGCGGTAGCTCTCGAGCAGCGCGAAGGCGTGGCGCTTGTGGAAGTCCTCCCACTGGAGCACCGCGTTCGGGAACACCTCGCGCACGCCCTCGACGAAGGCCTCGACGAACGCGTCGTACTCCGCCCCGCGCAGCCGGCGCTCTCGATACCCCACGTAGTACGGATCCCCGAGCAGCTCGGCGTTGTCCGTCCCGACGTCGAGGCTGATCGGCAGCACCTTCGAGGGATGGATGCCCGCGCCCGCGACGTAGAGCGCGAGCTTGCCGATCGGGATCCCCATCCCGCCGGCGCCCTGGTCGCCCAGACCGAGGATCCGCTCGTTGTCGGTGACCACGATCAGGCGGATGTCCTGGAACGGGTACTCGCGCAGGCGCTCGGGAATCGCGTCGCGATCCTCGGGCGTCAGCCAGATGCCGCGCACGCTGCGGTGGATGTGGCTGTAGCGCTGGCAGGCCAGCCCCACGGTGGGCGTGTAGACGATCGGCATCAGCTCGTGCAGGTGCTCGACCAGCACGCGGTAGAACAGCACCTCGTTGCGGTCCTGGAGGGCCGCCAGCCCGATGTACTTCTCGAGCGCGTCCGGCTTGGCGGCGAGGTGCTCCAGCTCGAGCGCGACCTGATCTTCGATGGCTCGGACCCCGGCGGGCAGCAGCGCGTTCAGGCCGAGTCGATCGCGCTCGTCCTGCGGGAACGCGAGGTCCTTGTTCGTCGCCGGGTTCTTGAGCAGCCAGAAGCCGCGCTTGCTGGTCTCGATCCGATCGGGGCCGCGCACGGCCCGGGACGTCCTGCTCGCTTCCACGGCTCGCTCCCCGCGGGTGCCTCGGCTTCCCGGCGCTAGAACTCGTAGCCCAGCAGCTCGATCTCCCGGGCGCAGACCGCGGCGATCCGGTCGCGCTGTGCGGGCTCCAGCACCTCGCGGTAGGGGCGCCGGTCGACCCGGTACTGCCCCTTGGCGCGCGGCAGCACGAGCTCCTCGGGGAGCTTCAGGTGGTTGGCCACCTCCTTCAGGTCGGCCTCGAGGTGCTCGTAGCGCAGCACCCGATCGACGGCGACGCGCCCGCGAATCGAGTAGATGTCGAAGTTCGAGATCTGCCCGGTGCCCACGGAGCCCAGCCAGACGTCGAAAGGCTGGCGCTGGGAGGCGTGCCGGTTGCGCCAGTAGTACGACGAGATCGCCCGGTCCCAGGGGTTCCGATCGACGCAGAACTTGAAGTACCCCTCCCAGACCGCCCGGGAGACGTGGCGGCGCAGCCAGGCCGCGCCGGTGTGGTTGCGGTACTGGAGCCGGCTGCGGCGCCGCACCACCTGGACGAGGTCCCAGGGCCGGTAGTAGCGCAGCGGCACCGCGGTGTTCTGCGGGCCGCGGTAGCCGAGCTCGTGGCGCTCGCGCTCGTCCTCGGGCGAGATGTCCGTGATGACGTCGTCCGGACCACAATGCCGGGAGAGGGCAATCTCCAGGCTGGTGCCGGCGGTCTTCTTGGTCTTGAGAAAGATGAACCGATGTCGGTGGCAGATGATCACGGACGCTCCCCCGGCTCTCCTTCCAAGACATTGTGCACCCCGGGGGAGCCGAGCACAAGGCTGCGCTCGTGTCGGACGGCGGCTAGATTGGAGCGTCCGCCGGACGCCTCGGCATCCGGGGAGGTGTGGAGGGGCGAGCACGATGGCGGGCTCGGCGACCGCGGGCCCCGTCGGCTGGGGCATCATCGGGGCCGGAGACGTCGTCGACCGCAAGACGGCCGCTGCGTTCCGCGAGGTCCCGGGCACCCATCTGGCCGCGGTGATGCGCCGCTCGGCCGACCAGGTCGAGGACTTCGCGCGCCGCCACCGGGTCCCCGTCTGGACGACCGACGCCGAGCAGGTGATCCACCACCCCGAGGTGGACGCGATCTACGTCGCGACGCCGCCAGACTGCCAGGTGGACTACGCCCTGGCGGCGTGCGCGGCCGGCAAGCCCTGCCTGGTCGAGAAGCCCGCGGGGCGCTCGACGCGCGAGTGCCGGCGCATGGTCGAGGCCTTCGCAGCCGCCGGCGTGCCGTTCTTCGTCTCCTACTACCGGCGCCACCTGCCCCGCTACCGCAAGGTCAAGGAGATCCTCGCTTCGGGCCAGATCGGCCGCGTCGTCGCCGTCCACTACCGCATGGCCAAGCAGCCGCGCGAGGGCAACTGGCGCCTGTCGCCGCGCGTTTGCGGGGGCGGCCAGTTCTACGATCTGAGCGGCCACATCCTCGACCTGCTCGACTTCTGGTTCGGCCCGCTCGAGCTGAC
>JASJBO010000018.1 GCA_030066475.1 Myxococcota bacterium | reverse complement strand
GTGCCGTGGGACAACAGCAAGCCCGGCTACACCCAGAAAGACCGCGCCATGCACCACGCGGCCTGGTACCCCCTCACCGTGACGGGGGTGGAGCCCATGAAGTTCAACCAGCCGAACACGACGTTGACGAGCTGGGACCAGTCCGATGTCGAGGAGGAGCAGTACCAGTTCGAATCGCCGCGGGAAGCGGCGACGTCGATCAAGAGCGCCGCGCGGGTCTGGGGCGCGGTGCGCTGCGGCATCACGAAGCGCGACAGGCGCTGGGACTACGATCCGATCTACGACATCATGAACGAGCGCACCTTGACCTGGGAGGAGGACTTCCCCTTCGAGCCCAAGACGGTGATCGTGATCCTGGTGCCCGAGGACTACGACAACATCCAGACCGCGCCGGCCTGGACCGCCGAGGGCGCCGTCGGCCACGGCTACGTCGTCATGGCCCAGATCGCCAACCAGGTGGCCAAGTTCATGCGGGGCATGGGCTACCACGCCGTCGGCGCCGGCAACGACCTCGGCAACAGCGTGGCCTACGGCATCGCGGCCGGCCTCGGTCAGGGCGGTCGCAACGCGCAGCTGCTGGTGCCGGGCCTGGGGCCCCGCCACCGCATCTGCAAGGTCTACACGGACTTCGAGGACGTCGAGTACGACCAGCCCCACGACTTCGGCATCACCGAGTTCTGCCTGAGCTGCGGCGAGTGCGCCAAGTCCTGCCCCTCCGGAGCCCTGCCCCTGCTCGAGGACGAGGACAGCGGCTACGGCTTCCAGCCCAAGTACGAGCACAGCGACGAGCCCGGCTACACGTGGAGCAACCACACGGGGGTGAAGAAGTTCTACTCCGACGCCAAGAAGTGCTTCGACTTCTGGATCGAGAACGACAGCGCCTGCGGCAACTGCATCGCCTCCTGCACCTACAACGAGCCCGACTACTGGCACCACTGGCTGAGCATGGCGTCGACCACCATCGCGCCGGGCTTCCTGCACCACACCATGTCCAAGATGCATCCGCTCTTCGGGTACGGGGCGACGGGAGATCCCGCCAAGGTGGACAAGTTCTGGAAGAGCGGCGAGGGCATGCGCATCAATCCGAGCAGCAAGAACAACAGCACCACGGCCGGCAAGGCCTGAGGGAGACCGCGATGGAAGGCATCCAGTGGTTCCTGCTGGGCATCCTGTTCACGCTCAGCGTGTTCGCCTTCGCCTACGCCTCGGTGCGGGTCCGGGCGCCGTGGTACGCCTGGGTCGCCCTGATCGGCGGCGCGTTCCTGATCCTGTTCGGTCTCGCCTGGGCCGGGTCCTCGTTCGTCGAGGGCATCGCGACCTCGGGCGCGATGGCGCTCACGCTCTTCACCGGGCCCGGCATCATCGCGATGACCCTCGCCTGGCGCTACTGGGTGGCGCCCGGGCTGAAGACGAAGGGATAGGGTGGCGGTCGCCAAGGGAGTCCGGGCCGCATGGGGGCGGCTGGCCTTCCCGCTGGCGTTCACGTCCCTGGTGGCGGCCTTCGTCATCGGGCAGATCGCGGCGCAGCCCGACTACGAGGCCATGCTCCGGGCGCTGCTCGCCGACCACGCGCTCACCCGGGTCACGGACGCGGAAGGTGACCAGATCGTCTTCCGCGACGAGACCGCGGGCAACTACGTGGTGATCTCCGAGGCCGAGGGCTACGGCGGTCCCCTGGTCATCGGGATCCGGGCCAGCGCCGAAGGCGAGATCGCCGAGATCCTCCATCTGCGAAACAACGAGACGCCGGCCTACTTCGAGAAGGTCAAGAAGGCCCGCTTCTTCCGGCAGTTCGCGAGAAAGACGGTCTCCGCCGACTTCCTGCTGGGCGTGGACATCGATGCCGTCTCGGGGGCGACCATCTCGTCCCAGGGCTTCACGACCGCCGTGCGCGATGCCATGCACATCGCCGCCACCGAGCACTTCGGACTGAAGCCCACCTGGAAGCAGCCGGCGTGGGAGTTCGGCATCGGGGAGATCGCCCTGATCGCCGTCTTCGCGCTGGCCTTCCTCGTCTCCTACGCAAAGGGTCGGGTCGCGAGATGGGGCCGGCTCGCGATCCCGTTCGCGTCGCTGGGAGTCGTCGGGATCTACACGAACTCGTCCGTGTCGATCGGGCAGATGGCCGGGATCGTGCTGGGCTACGTCCCCGACTTCCAGTCGCACGCGCTTTGGTGGATCATGATGGCGGGCATGCTGGGCAGCGTGCTGCTGCTGGGCAGGAACATCTACTGCGCCCAGGTCTGCCCCTTCCAGTACGTGGAACGGGCCTTGAACAAGATCAGCGGCATCAACCTGGCGGTCCGGCCCGGCGTCCAGAAGTCCGCACGGACGGTCGTCCGCTGCATGACCTGGGCGGCGCTCATGCTGATCTTCCTCGCCTCCAACCCTGCCCTGGGATCCTACGAGCCCTTCTCGATGATGTTCTCGCTCACCGGCGCGGGCGTGCAGTGGTACATCCTGCCGCTGTCGCTGATCGGCTCCTTCTTCGTGCTGAACTTCTGGTGCCGGCTGTTCTGTCCCGTGGGCATGGTCCTGAACGACGGGGTGCGGACGCGGCGGGCGGTGCTCCGTCGGGTCCGGAAGCGGGTGCCCAGGCCGGCGCCGGCCGACGCGCTGCCGGCCGATCCCGAGGACAAGGGGGACCTGTGGCGAAGAGAACCCTGAGACGCTGGCACTACCAGGTGACGACCGCGCTCGCCGTCGTGACCCTGGCGTGCGTGATCGGCTTCTTCGCCCAGTCCTTCCGGACCTTCTTCCTGACCGACCAGGATCCGGTGCTGGTCGCCGTCGAGCGGATCAGGCAACAACAAGGGGCCGCGGAGAGGTAGCCCTCCGGGGCAAGGCGCTTCGAAGGCCCGCGTCGACGGCGTCCGAGGCGGGCGGCATAATTTCGCAGAGGCGGAGGTGGCGAGTGGCGACGAGCATCTACGTGGCGTCGAACGAGGCCCGCAGCGGCAAGGCGCTCGCGACGCTCGGCCTGATGGAGCTCGCCTCGCACCGCGTGGGCCGCGTGGGTTTCTTCCGCCCGGTGGTCCGCGAGGTTCCCTCGACCGACATCGAGCTGATGCGCGCTCGCTATGGCCCGGAGCGAGAGGCCGACTTCCAGCTCGGCTGCCGCTACGACGAGGCGCAGAAGCTGGCCGGGAGCGGCCGCAGCGACGAGCTGCTCGAGCGGGTCCTCTCGCGCTTCCGCCAGGTCGAGTCCCAGTGCGACTTCACCGTCTGCGCGGGCACCGACTTCACGGGCGTCGCGGCGGCGTTCGAGTTCGAGTTCAACGCGCGCGTCGCGGGGCACCTGGGCTGCCCGGTCTTCTTCGTGGCCAACGGGAACGGGCGCACGCCGGAAGAGCTGGTCGAGTCGGTCGCCAACGCGCGACGCGCCTTCGAGGAGGAGGGCTGTGCGGTGGTGGCCACCCTCGTGAACCGCGTCGATCCGGACCGGCTCGAGGCGACGCGGACCCGGTTCGAGCAGGACTGGAAGCACGAGGACCCGGTCTTCGCGGTGCCCGAGGACGAGATCCTCGCGCGCCCGACCGTCGCGCAGATCGTCGACGCGCTCGGCGGCCGGCTGCTCCACGGCGACGAGGCGCGCCTGCAGTCCGAGGCGCGCTCGTTCGCGATCGGCGCCATGCAGATGGAGAACGTGCTCGAGCGGCTCGAGCCGGGCTCGCTGGTGATCACGGGCGGCGACCGCGCCGACGTCGTGCTGGCCTGCCTCGCTTCGGTGCGCTCCGAGGGCTGCCCGAACCTCGCGGGCGTGCTCCTCACGGGCGGCTTCGAGCTGCCGGCGTCCGTGGTGCGGCTGATCGAGGGGCTGCCGCGCGTCGAGGTCCCGATCGTCGCCGTGGGAACCGACACCTACTCGACCGCGCGGACGGTGGGAGACCTCACCGCGTCGATCGGCCCCCAGGACGCGCGCAAGATCGCGGCCGCCCTGGGGCTGTTCGAGGCGCACGTCCCGGCCCCCGAGCTCGAGGACCGGATCCGCGTGACGCGCTCCGCGAAGATGACGCCGCTGCGCTTCGAGTACGAGCTGATCGAGCGGGCGAAGGCGAGCCGTCGCCACATCGTCCTGCCGGAGGGGCGCGACGAGCGCATCCTGCGCGCCGCCGAGATCCTGATGCGCCGCGGCGTCGCGGAGCTCACCGTGCTGGGCGACCCGGCGGAGGTCCGCGGCCTCGAGGCCACGCTGGGGATCGACCTCGAGGGCGTCGAGATCGTCGATCCGGCCACCTCCGAGTGGCGCGAGGAGTTCGCGAAGACCTACCACGAGCGGCGGCGCCACAAGGGCGTCAACGAGGACATGGCGCGCGACATCGTCGCCGACGTCAGCTACTTCGGGACGCTGATGGTGCAGTGCGGCCGCGCCGACGGCATGGTCTCGGGCGCCGCGCACTCCACCGCCCACACGATCCGCCCCGCGCTCGAGCTGCTGCGCGCACCCGGCGGCCCGTCGGTGGTCTCGAGCGTGTTCCTGATGTGCCTCGAGGACCGGGTGCTCGTCTACGGCGACTGCGCCGTCAACCCCCGGCCCAGCGCCGAGCAGCTCGCCGACATCGCGATCAGCTCGGCGGCGACCGCGCCCACCTTCGGCATCGAGCCGCGCGTGGCGATGCTCTCCTACTCGACCGGCGAGTCGGGCTCGGGCGAGGACGTCGACAAGGTGCGGCGCGCCACCGAGCTCGCTCGCGAGCGCCGGCCCGACCTGCCGATCGAGGGCCCGATCCAGTACGACGCGGCGGTCGACGCCAGCGTGGCGCGCACCAAGCTGCCCGACAGCGAGGTGGCGGGGCGGGCCACCGTCTTCGTCTTCCCGGACCTGAACACCGGGAACAACACCTACAAGGCCGTGCAGCGCTCGGCGGGCGCCGTCGCCATCGGCCCCGTGCTGCAGGGACTCGCCAAGCCCGTCAACGACCTGAGCCGCGGCTGCACGGTGCCCGACATCGTGAACACGGTGGCCGTCACGGCGATCCAGGCCGGCGCCGCTCCGGAGGCCGAGTGAGGATCCTGGTGCTCAACTCGGGCAGCTCGTCGCTCAAGTACGAGCTCTTCGACATGGAGACCCGCCGGAGCCTGGCGAGCGGCCTGGCCGAGCGCATCGGCGACGAGGGCAGCCGTCTCACGCACCAGCAGCGCGAAGGGGTGGGCAGCCCCGTCGAGGTGCCCGGCGGCCCGATCCCCGACCACGGCGCGGCGATCGAGAAGATCGCCACGATCCTGAACGCCGCCGGCCTCGTGACGGACGCCGAGCCCTTCGGGGCGATCGGCCACCGGGTGGTCCACGGCGGCGAGGTGTTCCAGGACGCCACACGCATCGACGCGAAGGTGATCGAGACGATCCGCGACCTGAGCCGGCTCGCGCCCCTGCACAACCCCGCGAACCTGCTCGGCATCGAGGTCGCGCTGGAGCACGAGCCCGACGTGCCGCAGGTCGCGGTGTTCGACACCGCCTTCCACCAGACGCTGCCGCCCCACGCCTACCGCTATGCCGTCCCGGAGGCCTGGTACACCAGCCACGGGGTGCGCCGGTACGGCTTCCACGGCACCTCGCACGCCTTCGTGTCGCGCGCTGCGGCCGCGCACCTCGAACGGCCGATCGAGGCGCTGAACCTGATCACGCTCCACCTCGGCAACGGCGCCAGCGCCTGTGCGGTAGCGGGCGGACGCAGCGTGGAGACCTCGATGGGGCTGACCCCGCTCGAGGGCCTGGTGATGGGCACCCGCTCCGGCGACCTCGACCCCGCGATCGTGGCCCACGTGGCCGGCGAGACCGGGCAGCCGCGCGAGGCCGTGGAGGCCGCGCTCAACCGCGAGAGCGGCCTCGCGGGCCTGTGCGGCGCGGGCGACCTGCGCGATGTCCTGGAACAGGAGGCGGCGGGCGACGAGCGGGCTCGGCTCGCCGTCGCGGTCTACGTCCACCGCATCCAGAAGTACCTCGGGGCCTACGCGGCAATCCTGGGGCGGGTGGACGCGATCGTCTTCACGGCCGGGGTGGGCGAGAACGCGCCCGCGATCCGGGAGCGGGTCTGCGCGGGGCTCGAAATCCTGGGCATCCGGCTCGATCCGGAGCGCAACCGCGCCGCCGCCGCCGCGGGGGCGCGAGCGATCCACGCGGAGGGCAGCCCCGTGGCGCTGCTCGTGGTGCCGACCGACGAGGAGCTCGAGATCGCCGAGCAGACGCTGCGCTGCGTGCAGGCGGATTGAACGCCCGAGCCCGGCCCCCAGGTGATCCGGGCCCTGCTCTCTGGCATCATACGTCGCCGGCCGTCCGGCCGGTGCGGACATCAGGCGGAGGGAGCGCGTGTTCCAGGTGCGCATTCACGGTCGGGGCGGCCAGGGCGTGGTGTCGGCCTCCCAGATGATGTCGGTGGCCGCCTTCCACCAGGGCCGCCACTCTCAGTCGTTTCCGAGCTTCGGCTCCGAGCGCATGGGCGCGCCCGTCGTGGCGTTCGTGCGCATCGACGACAAGGAGATCGAGCTGCGCGAGCCGGTGCTCGACCCCGACCTGCTGATCGTCCAGGACCCCACCCTGTTCCAGGCGATCGACGTGTTCTCCGGGCTCAAGCCCGACGGCTACGTCATGATCAACAGCAGCAAGAGCGTCGAAGAGCTCGGCATCGCCGAAGCGATCTCCCAGCTGCCCGAGGGCCACGTGCTGACCGTGCCGGCCACGGAGCTGGCACTGAAGCACCTGAAGCGCCCCACCCCCAACACCGTCCTGCTCGGCGCCTTCGCGGCGCTGAGCGACCTGCTCGAGATGGACGGCGTCGAGAAGGCGATTCGCGAGAAGTTCCCGGGCAAGGTCGGCGAGATGAACGTGGCCGCGGCGAAGGCGGCCTACGCCTCCGCCGCCGCCGGGACGGCATAGGAGCGCCAGAGCCATGCTGAGACAGATGGACGGCTCGCACGCCGTCGCCGAGGCGGTCGCGCTGTGCCGCCCCCAGGTGGTGGCCTGCTACCCGATCACGCCCCAGACCCACATCGTGGAGCACCTGGGCGAGCTGGTGAAGTCGGAGAAGCTCCAGGGCTGCGAGTACCTGAACGTCGAGTCCGAGTTCGCCGCCATGAGCGCGTGTATCGGCGCCTCGGCCGCGGGCACGCGCACCTACACCGCGACCGCGAGCCAGGGCCTGCTGTTCATGATGGAGGCGGTCTACAACGCCTCGGGGCTCGGCCTTCCGATCGTCATGACGCTCGGCAACCGGGCCATCGGCGCGCCCATCAACATCTGGAACGACCACACCGACGCGATGGCGGCGCGTGACTCGGGCTGGATCCAGCTCTTCGTCGAGACCAACCAGCAGGCCGTGGACGTGCACATCCAGGCCTTCAAGCTGGCCGAGGCGCTGAGCCTTCCGGTCATGGTCAACATGGACGGCTTCATCCTGACCCACGCCTACGAGCGGATCGACATGCCCGACTCGGAGCAGGTCGATCGCTTCCTGCCGCCGTTCGAGCCGCAGCAGATGCTCGATCCCGAGCATCCGGTGTCGATCGGCGCGATGGTCGGGCCCGAGGCCTTCACCGAGGTGCTCTACCTGGCGCACCACAAGCAGACCGACGCGCTGGAGCTGATTCCGCAGCAGGCGGCCGAGTTCGAGGCCATCTTCGGACGCGACTCGGGCGGCCTGCTCAAGACCTACGACACCGAGGACGCCGACACCATCATCGTGACCCTGGGCTCGGTGGTGGGCACGATCAAGGAGGTGCTGGCCGAGATGCGGGCCGAGGGCGAGAAGATCGGCGTCGTCGCGATCCGCTCGCTGCGCCCGTTTCCGAAGGACCTGATGCACCAGGTGCTCGAGAAGGCCAGGCGCGTCATCGTGTTCGAGAAGGGGCTGGCGGTCGGGATCGGCGGCGTCCTCGCGCTGCACGTGCGCTACGCCCTCGGCAGCTACAGCCGGCCCATGTACTCGATCATCGGCGGCCTCGGCGGGCGCGCGATCACGCGCCCGTCGCTGCGCAAGATCCTGGCGCGCGGCGTGCGGGACGAGCTGGCCGAGACCGAGGTCCTCGACCTGGACATGGATGCCGTGGAGCGGGAGCTCGAGCGCGAGCGCGCCGGCAAGCTGTCCGGGCCGGCCGCGGAGAACATCCTGCGCGACATCGGCGCGGTGCGCGCAGCGAAGACGGGCTGACGGAGGGAGCGATGAGCGAGATTCCGGAGAGCCGGCAGCGGGTGAAGTTCTACCAGACCGGCACCCTCACCGTGGGGAACCGGCTGCTGGACGATTCGCAGCGCAGCGTGCAGGCGACCATGGAGCGCGCCAACGCGATCACCTCGGGCCATCGCGCCTGCCAGGGCTGCGGCGAGGCGCTGGGCGCCCGCTACGCGGTGGACACGGCGATGCGCGCCTGCGACAACAAGCTGGTGGCCGCCAACGCCACGGGCTGCCTCGAGGTGTTCACCACGCCCTACCCCGAGTCGGCCTGGCAGCTCCCGTGGCTGCACTCGCTGTTCGGCAACACAGCCGCCGTCGCAGCCGGCATCGCCGCCGCCATGAAGGCCAAGGGGCGCTCCGACGTGCGGGTGCTGGCGCAGGGCGGCGACGGCGGCACCACCGACATCGGCTTCGGCTGCCTGTCGGGCATGTTCGAGCGCAACGACGACGTGCTCTACGTCTGCTACAACAACCAGGCGTACATGAACACGGGCGTGCAGCGCTCGAGCGCGACCCCCGGCGCCGCCCGCACCTCGACGACGATGCCCACGGGCCCCGAGCCCGGCAACACCTTCGCGGTGGGGAAGTCCGTGCCGGCCATCGCCATGGCCCACAACATCCCCTACGTGGCCACGGCCTCGATCCACGACCTCCACGACCTCGAGCACAAGGTGACGAAGGCCATGAGCGTGCACGGCGCGCGCTACGTGGAGGTGTTCGTGACCTGCCCGCTGGGCTGGGGGTCGACGCCGGCCGACACCGTCAAGATCGCGCGGCTGGCGGTCGAGACCGGGCTGTATCCGCTCTTCGAGGCCGAGTACGGCGAGGTGACCGGCGTATCGAAGATCCGGCGCCCGCAGCCGGTCGAGACCTACCTCAAGCTCCAGCGCCGCTTCGCGCACGTATTCAAGCCCGGCAACGAGTGGCAGATCGAGAAGCTGCAGGCGATCGCCGACCGCAACATCCGCCGCTACGGACTCGCGTAGGAACACAGGAAGCAGGGACGACATGAGCGACAAGAAGCCCTTCGCGATCACCCTCGACCCGGCGTCGAGCCTGCTGAACCACACCGGCTCGTGGCGCACCGAGCGCCCGGTCTACGTGAGCCGGCTGCCCCCCTGCAACCAGATCTGCCCGGCCGGCGAGCCGATCCAGGGCTGGCTCGCGCTGGCCGAGGAGGAGCGCTACGAGGACGCCTGGCGCAAGATCATGGAGGAGAACCCGTTCCCCGTGATGATGGGCCGCGTCTGCTACCACCCGTGCGAGAGCGCCTGCAACCGCGGCCAGGTCGACGAGGCGGTCGGCATCAACTCGGTCGAGCGCTTCCTCGGCGACCAGGCGCTCGTGCACCGCTGGCGGATCGAGCCGGGCCCCGACACCGGCAAGCGCGTCATGGTGCTCGGCGCCGGCCCCGCCGGGCTCTCCGCGGCCTACCACCTGCGCCGTCTGGGGCACGCGGTCACCGTCTTCGACGCCTCGCCGAAGCCCGGCGGCATGGTCCGCTACGGCATCCCGAAGTACCGCATGCCGCGCGAGAAGCTCACGGCCGAGATCGCGCGCATCGAGCAGATGGGCGTCGACCTGCGGAGCGACACGCGCATCGACGACGTGATGGCGGCGAAGCAGGAGGGCGGCTTCGACGCGGTGTTCCTCGGGATCGGCGCGCAGGTCGCGAAGCGGATCGAGATCGAGCAGTCGGGCGACCTGCCGGTGCTCGACGCCCTCGAGGTGCTGCGCGACACCGAGCTCGAGCGGCCCACCCAGCTGCACGGACGGGTCGTGGTCTACGGCGGCGGCAACACGGCGATGGACGTCGCGCGCAGCGCGATCCGGCTGGGGGCGCTCAGCGCCACGGTCGTGGTGCTCGAGGCGCGCGAGCACATGACGGCGCACGAGTCCGAGGTGAAGGAGGCCCTCGAAGAGGGCACCCGGCTCGAGACGCTGCGCTCCGTGCGCCGCATCGAGGGCAGCACCCTGCACCTCGAGAAGATGACGGCCACGAACGAGCGCTGGCCCCGGCCGCTCGGCGTGTTCGAGGAGATGGAGGCGGACGTCTTCGTGCAGGCGGTCGGGCAGGCGCCCGAGCTCGGCTTCCTCGAGAGCATTCCCGGGCTCGTGGTCGAGGACGGCCGCGTGCGGGTGGACGGCAACATGCGCACCGATGCCGAGGGCGTGTTCGCCGGCGGCGACATGATCTCCACCGGCGGCTCGGCCACCGCGGCGATCGGCCACGGCAAGAAGGCCGCGCGCAACATCGACGCCTACCTGCGCGGGGTCGCCTACGAGCAGCCGGAGCGGGCGGAGCCGGCGCTGCTCGAGTACATGGAGCCCTGGTACTACTCGGACGCGCCGCGCTCGCACCAGCCGCGGCTCGAGGTGGTGCGGCGCACCAGCGGCTTCGCGGAGGTGGTGGGCAACCTCGACGAGGAGACGGCCGCCTACGAGGCGCGGCGCTGCATGTCCTGCGGCAACTGCTTCGAGTGCGACAACTGCTACGGGGTGTGCCCCGACAACTCGGTCATCAAGCTGGGGCCCGGCAAGGGCTTCGAGTTCAAGTACGACTACTGCAAGGGCTGCGGCCTGTGCGCCAGCGAGTGCCCCTGCGGCGCGATCAAGATGGTCCCCGAGGTGATCTAGGGCTCAGCCGGGCACGGAGAAGAGCCGACCGCCCTCCTTGCGGATCCGGCAGCCCGCCAGCAGCCGGTCGAGCTCGAGCAGCTCGCGGCCGCCCTCGAACTCGGCCAGCAGCGTCTCGACGGCCGCGCGGCCCGCGGCGTCGGCGGTGCACGCGGCGAGCACGCGCTCGATCCGGCCGAGCATCCAGATCTGGTACGGGATCACCATGCGGCGGCCCGAGACGCCGCCGATCCGGAACTCGTGGGTGAGCGGCCCGTCGCCCGTCTGGAGCGCCAGGAACTCGGGCGTCGCGGTGAAGGACTTGCCCGGCAGCTCGCCCCCGGGCTGGTGGGCGTCGCTGGCGATGTACGCCGTCAGCACGGCGGCGGCGTCGCGCAGCACCGGCCACATCTCCTCGAAGAAGATCGCCAGCACCGGGCGCAGCGTGTCGGGGATGGCGTCGTCGGGCAGCCACGCGCCGCCGTCGCTGGTGGCGGGCCGGCCGACCAGCGCGCCGCTCCCGGGGTCGAGCGAGTAGAGCTTCTGGCCGTACCAGCGCGCGTTGAGCGCCCCTTCCGCGTTGGTGCGCTCCACCCACTCCGCCACCAGCGGGAACCAGATGCGCAGCGCGAAGCCGGGCACCGCGTCGCGGTAGAGGTGCGCGTAGAGCGGCGCCAGCAGGCCGAAGTCCGCCAGGCTCGGCTGGCCGCCGAACACGTAGTCGTGCGCGCCGAAGTGCGCCTCGAGCCGCTGGAGCAGCCGGTGCTGGCTGGCCTGCCAGGCGGGCTCCGTCTTCTCGTTCACGCCCAGGTGCACGAGCCCGGCGTAGGTGCCCTTGGGGTCGCTGCGCGAGGTGGAGATCCCGAAGGCGGACTCGAAGAAGCCGGCGCCGGCGGCGCGGCGCATCGCGCCGGGCATGCCGGCCGCCAGCACCGCGCCCCACTGCTGCTCGTTGAAGGCGCGGTGCGAGGGCTCGCGCCCGTCCTCCGAGTAGTACCAGCGCTGCCAGAAGGCCGGCACCAGCACCCACTCGTCGGCCAGCAGCTCGATCAGGTAGGCGGCCAGGCACTGGCGCGGCGACGTGGCCGGGTCGGGCGCCACCGGCGGGTCGGGGTGCGCCGCCTCGACGAAGTCGATGATCTCGCTGGTGTCCTGCACCCAGGTGCCGTCGGGCGCCTCGAGCTGCGGGACGGCGGGCGTGCCGGACCTCGGGATCAGCAGGCCCAGCGCCAGCTCCGGCGTCGCCAGCACGTCCTCGAAGCCGGGGCCGAGCGCCCCGTGGTGGTGCTTCCAGCGCAGGTAGGCCCGCGCCTTGCCGGAGAAGTAGCTGTGCTCCCAGGAGAAGAGTCGATACACGGGTGTCTACTCCTTGCGGCGGCACACCGGGTCGTCCCGGTCGCGGTCTCCCGAGTCCAAGCGCTGCACCTCCCGGCGTCGCCTTCCAGCCTATCCGAAGACACTCCCCGCCGCCCCGGGGCCTTTGATCCAGAACGTGTCAAGTCGGGGCGGATTCCGCCGCAGATCGGAGGCACGGGCGAGACCGCGCGGTTCACCTACATCGTGGTGAGCAAGCAGGATCCGGGGCAACGGGCTGCTAGCTCCTACCAGCTGCCCCTCTGGAGCGTGGCCGAGCAGGGATCGACGGCGAAGGAGCCGTCGGCGTTGCCCCGGATGTGGCCGGACGAGGTCCAGACCGACGTGTAGAGCTGGAGGTTGGCCACCCCCGGGTCGAAACGGACGGCGACCGAGGCCGGGTCGATCCGCAAGACGACCGCCGGCACCAACAGGCGGGCGCCTGGCTGGCTCATCGCGTCCGTCCAGGCCCAGCGGATCAGCACCTCCTCGCCGACCAGGTGCGCGTAGCGCCGCGCCTCCGCGACGGGCTCGCAGCCCTCGAACACGAGCCGGTTCGAGCTCGCGGCGCCCTTCGCGCCGCTCTGGGAGACCGAGCTCGGCGCATCGGGCGACGGGCCCACGGCATCCCTCGGCTCGGTCGTCGCCGTGCCCGTCGTACACGCCGACACGAGCAGCGCGAGCAGCGCGATCCAGACGGACATCCGTCGCTCCTTCGAGCCGCAATATGTCACAGCGCGCCCCCGCGGGCATGCGCGCCGCTCGAGCTGGCGTATGATCGGGTCGCGGTCTCGCGTCGGCGTGACCCGGCGCGAGCCGCGGTCCACGAAGCCCCTCCACCCGAGCCCTCCGCCCGGAGGCTCGCCGACAGGGAGAGATCGCCATGCACCCTTCGCTCCGTTGGTCCCCGATCGCGCTCGCCGTCGCCATCGTCGGCGCGAGCCCCCCGGCCGTCTCCGACACGGCCGTCGACACCGGATTCCTCCAGTGTGTCTACGAGTGCAAGCTCTTCCCGCCCGCGGCGCCGTCGTTCTACCAGGAGCAGACCACGCTGATGATCGTCAACGGCGACCAGCCGACCTCGCTGCCGCCGCATCCGGTCACCCGGGTCGCGCACCTCGCCTTCCTGGACGCCAGCGAGAAGATCCTCGGACGCGGGACGGTGGATCTCACGCCACGCGATCTCGACGAGGTGAACGCCTGCCACACCATCGCGGCCAACATGGGCATGGCGCCGCCGCCCGCGGGCGTGGTCCTGGTGGGCGTGGTGGACGTCGGCACGCCGGGACAGGTCTCGGTCGGCCGCGACGTGGACGTGTCGGTCAAGAACCCGGTGGGCCGCATGAGCCTGAGCGACCCGGAGATCTTCAACGGGCGCGTCGTGGGCATCGGCCGGATGCCGTGCTTCGAGGTGAACCGGAACCCGTTCCGGCTGATCGACAGCTTCGAGTACCAACAGGCCCCGGAGTGGGAGCCCACGCTGATCGAGCGCACCGCGGACCCGGACCGGGGTAGCTGAGCTGATGGACTTCGCTCGGCTTCGCCTCGCTGCGCGGAGGACGACTCCCGAGTCGCCCTCCGCGCCGACGCTCAGATCGGAACCGGCCCCGCCCGGCCCCCGAGGATCCAGCGGATCATCGGCAGGTGCTGGCGGCCGAGGAACAGCTCGTCGCCCACCAGGTAGGCGGGGACCCCGGACACGCCGGCCTCGGCGAGCTGGTCGCGGACTCGTGCGAGCGCGCCGGGACCCTCGGAGGCGGCCCACGCGAGGAAGCCGGCCGAGTCCACGCCGCAGGCGTCGACCACCGCGGCCGCGGCCCGCGGGTCCGCGGCGTCGAGCTCCAGCGCCCAGTAGCGGCGGAACGCCTCGACCAGGAACGACTCCAGCGCGGTGGGCGCCTGGGCCCGCATCCACAGCCAGGCCAGGTGCGCGGCGTCGGCCGGCCCGTCGCGATAGGGCTGCTCGAGGATGAGCCCCTGGGCCTCCGCGTAGACCGCGATCTCGCGGGCGATCATGCGCGCGCGATGGCGGCGGTGACGCGTCCCGCGATCCTCGTCCGCGCCGGGCGCCGAGGGCGGATGGAGTGGCTGGGAGGCGAACGGCAGCCAGTCGACGGCGATGCCGAGCTCGCGGCCGAACGCGATGGTGGGACCGAGCGCGAGGCAGGCGAGCGGATGGCGGATGTCCATCGCCACCGTGAGCGGCGAGCGTCCGAGGTCGGCCGCGACGCTCACGAGCGGAAGCTCCGGTTGGCCACGTCCGGCGCCGGACCGCTGCGGCCGCCGAGGATCCAGGCCACGCGGGGCAGGTGCTCACGGCCGAACCACATCTCGTCCTCGACGAGATAGGTGGGGACCCCGTAGACGCCCGCGTCGAACGCCTCGCGGTTGGTGCGATCGTGGCGCGCGCGCCCCGGCCCCTCGGCCCACTCCCGGAACCCCGCCGTCTCGACGCCGGCGGCCGCCAGGGTCCGTTCCAGCACGCCGGCATCCTCGATGTCGAGCTCGCGCTTCCAGAACGCCGGGTAGGCGAGGTCGATGAAGCGGTCGAAGCCGCCGCGCTGCTTCGCCCAGAGCATCGCGATGCCCGCGAGGCTCGAGTCCCAGATCTTCTCGGTGCCGCGCAGCGTCTGGTCCGTGAGCGCCGCGTAGCGGCGTGCGTCCCGATAGGCGTAGCGGACGCCGGACCACTGCTGCGCCGTCCGGCTCGCGGTCGCGACCTTCTTGGTGCCCTTCACCAGCCGAGCGGAGCCCAGGTAGCTCGGAATGTCGAGCGTGAACGGGCGCCAGTCGATCTCGACGCCCACCGCGCGCGCCATGTCGCGCGTCGGCCGGATCGCGATGAAGGCGTAGGGGCTCTTGAGGTCGACGTACACCGCGAGCTGCGCGTCCCCTCGGAGACGCGCGAACGCGGGCGGGAATCTCGTGGGGGGGTGCGGGGTCGTCATCGCGCGCTCGTCTCCCATCGTGCGGCGTGCTTCCTCGCGGGGTCGGTTCAGTCGAGCTCGATGACGACGAGCGTGCCCAGGAATCGCGGTGCCGTCGGGCGCAGCCGCTCGAACACCGAGTCGCGCAGCGCGGGGTCGTCCTCCACGGCCCGCATGTGACCGTGCCGCGTCTCGCCGCGAATCAACAC
Source organism: Myxococcota bacterium (assembly GCA_030066475.1). The sequence goes on along the minus strand of JASJBO010000018.1, from coordinate 8,598 downwards.
GCTGCCCCGTCCGCCCTCGCCGCGCAGCTCTCGCCACCAGCGGCCGTCGGCACCGGCGTACACGATGTCGCCGTCACGCAGGTAGTTGACCGGGAGCTCCCGGCCCGAGGGCAGGGTCAGCAGCATCACCTTCTGCGCGCGCTCGCCCCCCGGATCCTCGCGCAGCTCCCGGGCGACCCGCGGGTTCATCCACCACGAGTAGACGCAGGAGCTGCCCGCGGCGAGCGCCACCAGCAGGACGACGGCGATGGCGATCCACTTCGCCGCCCTCATACCACGCTCCGCTGCGCGTGCGGCCGGAAGTCGGCGGTGTCGACGAAGTTGACGCCCTGGTCGAGCGCGTGGTCGATGATGCGGAGCGACTCCGCCTCGTCGGTCCGCCCGCTGAACATCATGGTGCCCGGGCAGATCTGGCTCACCTGCACTCCGGTGCGGCCGAGTGCCCTGTACTCCATGCCGATCCCCTCCGGGCCGAGGGCGTCCCGCGAGCGCCCCCTCCCACGTGCCTCAGTTACGGACGGTAAGCCCGCCGTCGACGGGAATCACCGTCCCATGCCGCTGGCCGCGCCGGTGACGATCGCGGTGCGCCCCGCGATCGAACGGCTGAGCTCACGATACGGCTCCATGCGACGTCCCCTCGGCGGCCCGGGTCGAATGGCTCAGCGCGCGATGTTGATGACCTTGAGCTGGGTGAACTCCTCGACCCCCGGGCGACCCAGCTCGGTGCCGATGCCGGACTGCTTGGCGCCGCCGAACGGAATACCGGGGTCGAGGTCGGCGTGCTTGTTGACCCAGACGGTGCCGGCCTCCATGCGCGCGGCGAGCCGCGTGGCCTCGGCCACGTCGCGGCCCCAGACGCTGCCGCCGAGCCCCTCCGGGCAGCGGTTGACGCGCTCGATCACCTCGTCGGGATCCGAGAACTTGAGGACGGGCAGCGCGGGTCCGAACTGCTCCTCGTCCACCAGCCGCACGCCCTCCTCGAGATCGCGCACGATCGTCGGCTCGATGAAGTAGCCCGGTCGCTCGGGAACGCCGCCGCCCGCGATCACGGTGCCCTTCTCGGCGGCCTCGGTGATCAGCTCCTTCACCCGCTCGTACTGCTTGCGGTTCTGGAGCGGCCCGATCTCGGTGGCGTCGTCCATGCCGTCGCCGACCCGCTTGCTCCGGGCGATCTCGGCCAGCTCGTCGCAGACGGCATCGTGAACGTCCTCGTGCACGTAGAGCCGCTTCATGGCGATGCAGATCTGGCCGCAGTTCGCGAACGCGCTCTGGAACAGCTTCGGCGCGATCTCCTTCGGGTCGACGTCGCCCAGCACGATGCCCGCGTCGTTGCCACCCATCTCGAGCGTGATGCGCTTGAGGGTCTCGGCGGCACCGGCCATGACGCGCGCGCCGGTCGCCGTACTGCCGGTGAACGAGACCTTCCGGATGCCCGGGTGCGTCGAGAGCTTCGGCCCCAGGTCGTTGTCGTCGGCGATCACGTTGACGACGCCCGGCGGCAGCGCGTCGGCGATCAGCGCGCCGACCCGCAGCGTCGCGAGCGGCGTGGTGGGCGCCGGCTTCACCACCAGCGTGTTGCCGGCGATCAGCGCCGGGCCCAGCTTGAAGCCGAGCAGCACAAGCGGGAAGTTCCACGGGATGATCGCGGCGACGACGCCGAGCGGCACGCGGTGCGCCTCGACCCGGCGCGTCTCGCCGTCCTCGAGCACCTCCACCGGGAACTCGGCGGCCGCGAAGTGGCGCGTGAACACCGAGAGCCCGTAGGCCTCGGCGACGGCGTCCTTGAGCGGCTTGCCCTGCTCGAGGGTGAGGATGCGGCCGAGCTCCGGCGCGTGGGCGGCCACGATGTCGGCGACGTTCTCGAGCGCCGCGCGGCGCTCGGCGACCGGCGTCGCGGCCCAGGCCGGCCAGGCGGCGCGCGCGGCGGCCACGGCCGCGTCGAGCTGCGCCTCGGACGCGCGCGAGCAGGTGCCGGCCGGCGCCTCGGTCGCGGGGTTGACTACGTCGAGCGTCGCGTCGCCGGCGACGAGCTTGCCGTCGATCAGCAGGGGGAACTCGGACATCGTGGGATCGCCTCCGCGTGCCGGCGTTCAGAAGCCGGTGAGGTTCGCGTAGCGCTCGCGGTGGAACGCCTCGTTGCCGAACGTGGCCTCGAGCGAGCGCGCGCGCTTCAGGTAGAGGCCCGCGTCGAACTCGTCGGTCATGCCGATCCCGCCGTGGATCTGGATCAGCTCGTTCGACATGTGGTGGAGGAAGGCGCCGGCCTTGGCCTTGGCCAGCGAGCACAGCCGGGCCACGTCGTCGGAGCCCTCGTCGAGGGCCTCGAGCGCCGCCTCGACGCACGAGCGCGCCATCTCCATCTCGGTGAAGAGCTCGGCCGCGCGGTGGCCCAGCGCCTGGAAGGACCCGATCACCTGACCGAACTGCACCCGGTTCTTCAGGTAGTCGAGGGTCATGTCGAAGGACTGCGCCGCCGTGCCGAGCATCTCCGCCGCCAGGCCGGCGCGGGCGCGGTCGAGGACCGCGTCGAGCAGCTCGCCGCCCCGGGCGGCATCGCCGAGCCGCGCGTCGGCGCCCAGCGCCACGCCATCGAACGTGACGACCGCGTAGCCGCGGCTGTCGGCCGTATGCAGCCGCTCGCGCGCCACGCCCTTCGCGCCGGACTCGACCAGGAACAGCCCCGTCCCCGCGGCGGTGCGCGCTGCCACGACGAACAGATCGGCCGCCATCCCCTCCAGGACGTGGACCTTGCGGCCCTCGAGCCGGAACCCGTCGGCGGTCTCCTCCGCCTCGGTGACGATCCGATCCGGCGCGTGGCGCGGGCCTTCGTCGACCGCCAGCGTGGCGATCACCGACCCGTCCGCGATGCGCGGCAGCCAGGCCTGCTTCTGCGCCTCGCTGCCGCCGAGCGTGAGCGCCGTGGCGCCCACCAGTCCCGACGCCAGCAGCGGCGAGGCGGTGAGCTGCCGGCCCAGCTCCTCGAGGACGACCCCGAAGGTGAGGTAGCCCATGTCGACGCCGCCGTGCGCCTCGGGCACGACGATCCCGGCCCAGCCGAGCTCGCCGATCGCCTCCCAGGTGGCCTTGTCGAAGCCGAGCGCGTTGCCGCTGTCGCGCATCTCGCGGAACTTGGCGACCGGCGCCTCGTCGCGCGCCCACGACTTCGCCTGCTCCCTCAGCAGGGCCTGTTCTTCGGTGAGAGCTGCCATCTTCGTGCTCCTCGTTCCGCTCGTTTGACTTCGTTCGGCTTCGCCTCACTGCGCGCGCCCTCCGGGCGCTTGCTAGGAGCTTCAGCCGCGCAGGCTGCTAGCGCTAGCCGCGCTGCGTGGTCTCGGGCAGGCCGAGGATGTTCTTGGCGATGATGTTGTTCTGGATCTCGTAGGAGCCGCCGTAGATCGACATCGCCTTGCCGGTGAGCCAGGCGCGCACGGCGTCGACCTCCTCCCGGCTGAAGCCCTCGGTTTCCCAGCCGAGCCCCTGGTGCCCCATCAGCTCGACCTGCAGCTCGGCGCGCGCCTGCGCCACGCGGGACGCCGCGTTCTTGAGGATCGAGGCCGCCGCGCTCACCTTGGCGTTGCCGCGCGCCTCGGCCACCACGCGAGCCAGGGTGAGCGAGTGGGCCTTGGCGTCCATCAGGTGGCCGGCCAGCCGCGAGCGCAGGTCGGCGTCGGCGAGGCGCCCGTCGGCGTCGACGCCCACGTAGTCCACGGCGATGTCGACCAGCGACTTGCGCGAGCCGCCGCCCATGCCCGCCGTTCCCGTCTGGCTCTGGCGCTCGTGCTGGAGCAGCCGCTTGCCGACGGTCCAGCCGGCGTTCAGCTCGCCCAGCAGCTGGTCCTTCTCGGCGCGCGCGTCGTTGAAGAAGGTCTCACAGAAGGGCGAGGCGCCGCCGATCAGCCGGATCGGCCGCGTCTCGATGCCGGGCTGGTCCATGTCGATCATCAGGAAGCTGATGCCGTCGCGCTTCGGCTTGTCGAAGTCGGTGCGCACCAGCACGCCGATCCAGCCGGCGCGGTCGGCGCCCGAGGTCCAGGTCTTCTGGCCGTTCACGACCCAGTGGTCGCCCGCGTCCTCGGCCCGGCACTGCAGCGACGCCAGGTCCGAGCCGGCATTGGGCTCCGAGTAGCCGAGCGCCCAGAACAGCTCGGCCCGGCAGATCCTCGGGATGTGCTGGCGCTTCTGCGCCTCGCTGCCGTACTCGAGGATGGTGGGGCCCACCATCGTGATGCCCATCCCCGCCATCTGGATCAGCGGGTTGAAGGCGCCCGCGCGGCTCATCTCCTGGCCCAGCACCTGCGCCTCGAGCTGGGTCAGCCCGCCGCCGCCGTACTCGGCCGGCCAGGTCGGCGTGCCCCAGCCCTTCTCGCCCAGGCTCCGGGCCCAGACGGCGAGATCGCCTTCGGGATCGAGGAACTCGGCGTTCATCAGCGCGCCGCCGCGCCCGGCGAGCGAGCGCGGGAAGTGTTCCTCGAGCCAGGCGCGCGCCTCGGCGCGGAACGCCTCGAGGTCGGGGGAGGCCGTCATGCCGTGTTCTCCTGCTGGGCCGGCCGCCCCGCGTGGGGACATGCGCCAGCGCGGGTGCCGCAGCACCTCGCCCGGGCGGGCGCCGGTCTGGACGTTGTCGCGGACGGTGACCGATCCGTTCACGAGGGTCGCGAGGGTGCCCGTCGACCTCTGCACGAAGCGGGGCGAGCCGTCGGACAGATCGTAGACGATCTCGGGGCAGCCCTCCCACGATCCGCGTCGGGGTCGAAGACGTTGGATCTACGGCTCGCGCCCGCCGGTGGTGATCGGGGTCCTCAGCCCGGCTCCGCGAGCCGCTTCGCGAACGCCGCACGCCACTGCTCGATCGGCTGGAAGTCCGGGTCGCTCGCGTAGACCGCCTGCGTGCGCTCCCGGATCTCGTCGTCCGAGAGCGAGAGATCGAGCGGGTCGGTCACCGGCTGGCGCGTGTGCCAGGGGCTCTGCACGAAGCACTCGATCAGGTTGCCCTCGGGATCGGCGAAGTAGAGCGACCAGGCGTTGCCGTGGTTCAGGCCGAACTTCACGGCGACGCCGGCCTCTCCCAGCTCCGCGTCGAGGTCGCGCAGCTCCTGGAGCGAGTCGGCGTGGAAGGAGACCTGGTTGAGCATGCCCTTCTCGTCGGTGCGGCCCTCGACGAGCGCGATCTGGTGGTGCTCGGTGGGATCGGCGCTCAGGAAGCAGATCCGAGGGCTCCCGGGCAGCGCCTTCAACGCGCCGCGGTCGGTCACCCGCAGGCCGAGGTGCCGGGTGTAGAAGTCGACCATGGTGTCGAGGTCGCGCACGTGGAAGCCCACGTGGCTGAAGCGGACGTTCCTTCGGGACATGGTTCCTCCTCGGGCTCACGCGCCGCGGACGCGGTCGAGGATCGCGCCCGGGTCGAAGGGGAGATCGTTGCTCCGCCAGCAGACGTGCTGGTCGGGACGCACCAGGATCAGGTCGCGCTCGTAGACCTTGCGCGCGTTGTCGTCGCACAGCCGCACGACGTCGAGCGGGACCGAACGCTCCGCCGCCGCCTTCTCGAAGCCCGAGGCGTCGAGGTCGTCCGCGAGACAGAGCAGGCTGAAGCCGGGCCCGAGCCGGTCGTAGACGGGCGTGCCATCCACGTAGAGGTGGGGCAGGCGGTGCCCGGGGAGCGTCGTCGGGGCGTAGGTCACCCTGGGGTCGTCCGGCCTCCAGCCCTCCTGGCAGATCACGGGCGAGTCCCAGTAGGAGTGACCGAGCTCGATGCCGAAGGACTCGTTCTCCTCGTTCCCGAGGTCGAGGATCGTGCGGCCGAGCTCGCGGCGCAGCCGAGCGCCCTCCGCGTCGTCCGCGTGGACGCCCAGGTACTTCGTCAGGTACGCCACCTGGATGTCGAGGCGCACCTGCATGTTGAGCCGCGACCCGCGCACCGAGCGCACGCCGATCGGCCGCTGCTCGGCGTCGATCGAGTCGAGCAGCGCGGGACCGCCCCAGCCCTGGACCACCGCCGCCATCTTCCAGCTCAGGTTGGCCGCATCGACGACGCCGGTGTTCATGCCATAGCCGCCGGTCGGGATCAGCTGGTGGGCCGAGTCGCCGGCGAGCCACACGCGGCCCGCGCCGTAGCGGGTGGCGGTCACCAGGTGCGGACTCCAGAGGCTCGCGAGCAGCACCTCGAACTCGAACTCGCGGCCGAGCGCGGTGACGAGCATCGCGCGCGGGTCGAGCGCGCTCTCGTCGGTGCCCGGCGGCAGGGGGAGGTGGGCGGTCCAGTGCGCCTCGTCGTCCTGCGCGATCAAGGTGCAGGCCGGGGACTGGACGTGCCACGACTGGCCGAAGCGCTGGAGCAAATCCAGGTCGGTCGAGCGGAAGTGGATCATGTAGAGGCGTCCGACCGAGAACTCGCCGACCAGTGGGATGCCGAGGGCCTCGCGCACGGCGCTCCCGCCGCCGTCGCAGCCCGCGACGTACTGGGAGCGCACCCGCTCCTCCTCGCCCGTCTGGACGTTGCGGAGGGTCGAGGTGACTCCCTCCCGGTCCTGCTCGAGCGAGACGAGCTCCTGACCCCAGCGCGCCTCGACCACGCCCGAGGCGTCGACCTTCTCGCGCAGCAGGCGCTCCAGCCGCGACTGCGCGAGACGCATGTAGGGCTCGGCGGCCTGGGTCCCGTCGTTGCGCGCCCGGGAGAGCGCGCGCATCTCGTCCGGGGAGGCATACGGGAAGCGCGCCAGCTCCCACTCGTCGTGGCGCGTGCAGTAGACGACGTCGAAGTTGTGGTCGGGCGGCACGGCGACCTTCCGGACGTCGTCGGCGATGCCGAGGCGCCGGAAGTGCTCCATCGAGCGCACGTTGGTGATGTCCATCTTGGGGAACGCCGTCGGCTCGAGCGCCTTCTCGACCAGCAGGCAGGGCACACCGCGCTCGTGCATCTCGATGGCGACGAGCAGCCCGATCGGGCCGCCTCCGGCGATCAGGACGGGGGTCTCGGTCATCGCGCGTCTCCTGTCGACTCGGGGAAGAACAGGGCGAGCACGGCCTCCACGTGGGCGTCGACCGCCGCCTTCGAGAACGGGTCCTCGCCGGTCAGCAGCTCGAACTCGGGCGCCAGCGCGTACGGCGTGGAGGCGGCGCCGATCATCATGTAGTGCAGGTGCTCTGGGCGGCCCGGCGGTCTGCCCCCGGCGGTCTCGAGGTCGGCGAGCTGCCCGAGCAGGAAGTCGAAGGTGGGCCGCAGGTGCGTCTCGACGAGCCAGGCGAGCCGCTCGCTCGGCCCGGTGCCCTCCTGGAGCATGAAGCGGTGGAGCTCCGGATGCGCGGCGGCAAACAGCACGAAGTCGCGCAGCAGCAGGCGTGCCCGCGTGCGCTGGTCCACGCCCTCGAGACCCACGACGCGCGCCCGGAACTGCTCGCCGAGCAGCCCGAACAGATGGTCGGCCGCGGCCTGCCAGAGCGCCTCCTTGGTCTGGAAGTGGTAGGGAACGGCCGACTGGGCCACCCCGGCGCGGCTGGCGATGGCGCGGGTGGAGGCCCCGCCGAAGCCCTTCTCGGCGAACTCGTGGAGCGCCGCCGCGACGAGCCGCTCGCGCGTCTCGCGGCTGCGCCGCTGGGCGCGGCGCGGCGGGGGAGACGGGATCAGATGGTGGGCCAAGGCGGATCTCCCTGGAGCAGACAGATTTTGGTTCGATCGAACTAATTAGTCAAGAAGCGTGGTTCGGACGATCGAGCCCGGGCCCTGCGATAGCCTTGGCCGTAAGGAGAGCGATGCCCGTGCTGGAATGGAAGGTCGGAGACGTCCGGATCACCCGCATCCAGGAGCTCGAGGCGCCGGGGCTCGGGTGGCTGCTGCCGGACGCCACGCCCGAGAACCTGGCGCGCATCGACTGGATCGGTCCGTTCCTGAGCGCCGATGGCGACGCGCTCGCGAGCGTCCACGCGCTGCTGATCGAGGCGCCCGGCCGCACCGTCGTGGTCGACACCTGCGTCGGCAACGACAAGGAGCGCTCGATCCCGTTCTGGAACGGGCTCCAGACGAGCTTCCTCGCGGATCTCGAGGCCGCCGGGCCCGGCGTCGCCGCCGTCGACGCGGTGGTCTGCACGCACCTCCACATCGACCACGTCGGCTGGAACACCCGGCTGGTCGACGGGCGCTGGGTGCCGACCTTCGAGAACGCGCGCTACCTGCTCGGGCGAACCGAGTGGGAGCACTGGAGCCGCGAGGACGACGCGGAGCAGCAGCAGATCCTCGCGGACTCGGTCCGTCCGATCTTCGACGCCGATCAGGTCGACCTGGTCGAGAGCGACCACCGCATCTGCGACGAGCTCTGGCTCGAGCCGACCCCCGGACACACGCCGGGCCACGTCTCGGTGCGGATCTCGAGCCGCGGCGAGGATGCCGTCGTGACCGGCGACCTGATGCACCACCCCTCGCAGGCGGCCCACCCCGATTGGTGCGCGGTGGTCGATACCGACCGCTCGCAGGCGCTCGACACGCGCCGCGCGTTCCTGGCGCGCTACGCCGACACGCCCACGCTGGTGATCGGCACGCACTTCGCGGGCCCGACGGCGGGACGGCTGGTGCGCGACGGCGACGCCTACCGGCTCGACGTCTGAGCC
>JASJBO010000158.1 GCA_030066475.1 Myxococcota bacterium | reverse complement strand
CATTGCAGGCCATCGTCGCCGTCATGCGCAAACTCCTCCACGCTATCCACGGAATGTTTCGAACCGGAGCCGTGTTCGAAGGAGAGAAGTTCTACGCCTGACGCTCTTGACTGAAAACGGAGTATCTAACTAGTTAGTCGATACCCAACACCATACCCCCAAGCCGCTCCCCCTCGCAGCCTAATCCTGGAGAAACGCTTGGGGCCGGTCGGTGGCAAGTTGCCGTGGAGGCTTGGTTATCGGTTAGGCCCGGCACAGTTCCCGGCGTCGCGGGCGCGTGGATCCGCAACCTAGTTCTGGGGCAGTCGGGCGTGCTCCCATCGGGTGCGCGGTTCGCGGCCTAATCCTCGAAACGTTGCGGGGGAGGAGGCGTGGGAGGGTCGGGCGGGGCGACCGGCGTGTCACTCGTCCAGGCGGTCCGCAGGGCTCGGAACCCCCAGAAGGCCGCGGCCGAGCACGTGGGTGTAGATCATCGTGGTCTGGACGCTGCGGTGGCCGAGCAGCTCCTGCACGGTGCGGATGTCGGCGCCGCTGTCGAGCAGGTGGGTGGCAAACGAATGGCGGAGGACGTGACAGGTGATGCGTTTGTCCAGACCGGCCTCCACCCCGGCGCGCTGCACGGCCCGCTGGAGCACCGAGGCGTGCAGATGGTGGCGGTGGCGCTCGCCGGTTCGGGGGTCGGTCGAGAGGCGCGTGGCCGGGAAGACCCATTGCCACGACCAGTCCGTGGCGGCGCTCGGCATCTTTCGTCCCAGGGCGTAGGGCAGGCGCACCCGGCCCTGGCCCTCGGCGAGGTCGCGACGGTGGGTCGCCCTCACCCGCTTCAGGTGCCGCTGCAGCGGGGCCCGCAACGAACGAGGCAGGATCGCGGGTCGGTCCTTTCTGCCCTTGCCCTCGCGCACCAACACGAGGTGCCGGGCGAAGTCGACGTCGCGAACGCGCAGCCGCATGCACTCCATCAGGCGCAGGCCGCTCCCGTAGAGCAGCGTGGCCGCGATCAGCGTGGTGCCGTCCAGCTGGTCGAGCACGCGCCTCACCTCCCCGCGCGTGAGCACCACCGGCAGGCGAGCGGGGCGCCGCGCGCGCGCGATGCCCTCGATGTTCGCAAGGTCGATGCGGAGAACGACCCGGTAGAGGAAGAGGATCGCACTCAGCGCCTGGTTCTGGGTCGACGCGCTTACCCGGCGGTCGCTCGCAAGGTGGTTGAGATACGCGGCGATCTCCGACGCGCCCATGTCGCGCGGGTGACGCTTGTCGTGGAAGAGGATGAAGCGCTTCGCCCAGGCGACGTAGCTCTCCTCGGTTCGGATGCTGTAGTGCCGGGTGCGCAGCGCAGCGCGGAGCTGGTCGAGGAGCTTCGGCGGCCGCGGTTCCCCGCCAGGGGGCGTTCCCATGCGCCTTCTCGCGGGACCGCGGGGGCGAGCGATAGAAGCTACGGACCTGGAGTGGCGGTGGCAAGCAGGCCGCCGAGGCTAAGACGCCCCCGCCCCCACGCGCCCCTTCCACCGGCTCCCCTCCCCGCGCCAGTGCCTGCGCATCGAGTCGAAGGTCATGCCGGCGTAGAGCGTTCCCGCTACCGGCAGCGCGAGGCTCCACCAGAAGCTCCGCCCGTAGAGCACCAGCGTCGGCAGGAAGGTCGCCGCCATCGCCAGCCAGGCCGCGCCTCCGCAAGCGGCGGCGAACGCGCTCTCGTGAAGCGGTGCCGTCAGCAGCAGCGCGGGGGGCGCCACGTAGAGGAGCGCCAGGCCGAGCAGCGTCCCGGCCACGATCCACGGTGAGTGCCGCAGCTGGGTGTACGCGGTGCGCGCCACCATGTCCCAGATGTCGCGCAGGCCCCGGTAGGGCCGCACGCTCCGCTCCTCGACGCCGAGCCCGAGCCACACGCGGCCCCCCTGCTTGAGGCACCGGCCGAGCGCACAGTCGTCGATCACCTCACCGCGAATCGCCTCGATGCCGCCGGCTCGGGCCAGCGCGTCGGCGCGCACGAGCACGCAGCCGCCCGCCGCACCGGCGGTGCGTGAGCGCGGGTCGTTCACGCGCGGGAAGGGGTAGAGCTTCTGGAAGAAGTACACGAAGGCGGGCACGAGCAGGCGCTCCCAGCCGTGCCGGCAGTGGAGCCTCACCATGAGCGAGGTCATGTCGAGGCGCTCGTGACACGCCTTGGCCACGAGGCGGCGCAGGGTGCGGGGCGCGGGAGCCACGTCGGCGTCGCTGAGCCACAGGAAGTCGGCTTCGGGCCAGCTGCCGCGCGCGTGGGTCACGCCGGTCTGGAGCGCCCAGGTCTTGCCCACCCAGCCTTCGGGACGCGGCTTGGTGGGCACCACGGCGAGTCGCCCGACGACGCCGCTCGCCTCCACCGCCGCGCGCGCCGCCTCGGCCGTGCCGTCGCCGCTCTCGTCGTCCGCGAGCACCACGTGCAGCTCGCCCGGGTAGTCCTGGCCGAGCACGGCGGTCACGGTCTCGGCGATGACGTCGGCTTCGTCCCGCGCGGGGATCACGGCCACCACCGCGGGCCAGCGCTCCGGCGCCGCCGGGTCGCCGCCGAGCCGCTGGTCGCCCATCCAGAAGCGCCCGTGCGCGAAGGTCAGCACGAGCCAGGCCGCGAGCGACGCGGCCGCCAAGAGTTCGAGGGCTCCGAGTTCCATTGGAGCCGGAGGATCGCGCGCCCCGGCGCCGGGCGCTGCCCCGGGGCCCGGCGTCGCCTGCGCTCAGTGCGCCGTGTCGGCGTCGGCCGAGAGCGTGAAGGCGAGGGTCTGGGCCGCCTCGAGCACCTGGTCGACGAGGATCATCGAGGTAATGCCGAACTGGAAGCCGCGGAAGGCGCTGGTCGAGAGCTCCATGAAGGGGCCGGCCAGGTCTTCCGGCTCGGTCGCCGCCTCCACCATCTGGAGGATCCGCCCGAAGAACGCGCGGGGCTCGGCCTGGCCGTCGTTGGCGAGCTCGGCGTCGAGGGCGTGAAGCAGCGGAACGAGGCTGGCCTTGGCCGTCGATACCGGGTCCGCAGCGGACACGTCGGTCACGGCTTGCGAGCCAGCGCCTCGAGGGCCTCGCGCAGGCCCTGCACCGCGCGGCCGCCGATCCACTGGAAGGCGACGTGCAGCGGCAGGTCGGCGAGGTAGCGCAGGCCCTTGAGCGAGAGGTTGGCGTCCCACACGACCCGCGTCCCGGTCTCGGTCTTCTCCAGCGAGATCGCGTCCACGGCGTGAAGGCCTTCGTTCTCGGCCTCGAAGACCACGCGCGTGGGGGCGTCGAGCTGGGTCACGCGGTAGCGCAGCGGGAGCCGACGCCCGAAGAAGTCGGCCACGAGCTCGAACTCGGAGCCCACCGCCAGGGGACCGTCTTCGAGGCGCCGCGCCTCGGCCACGCCCGGGTCCCAGTCGGCGGCGTTGCTGAAGTCGGCCAGGAACGCGAACGCCGCATCGGCGGCGAGTGTCACTTCGAACGAGGTCCGGTAGTACGCCATGGGCTCCCCTGCTCCTCCCCGGAAGGAGGCTAGCGGGGCGGCTCGGCCTGTCCCGGGCCTACACCTGGGGGGTGCTGAAGCCGTCCTTCACGGGCTCGAGCTTCTCGTAGGCCGGGGCCAGCTTCTCGTGGACGAGGTCCACGGTCCAGGGCTCCTCGCTGTTGAAGACCTCGAGCGGCATGGGGCGGTTCAGCGCCTTGATCTCCTTGCCCCACACGATGAAGAGCTGCCCCGAGATCTTCTCGGCGCGCGGCGTGCAGAGGTAGGCGAAGAGCGGCAGCACGTTCTGCGGCCCGAAGGTGTCGAAGTTGCCCTCCTCGGGCTCCTGGAAGAAGATGGCGTTCGGCCCGGTGAGGGTCATGCGCGTGCGCGCCCGGGGCATCACCACGTTGGCGGTCACGCCGTACTTGAGCATCAGGTGGGCGATGCCCATGGTGAACGAGGTGATGCCGGCCTTGGCCGCGGCGTAGTTGGGCTGGCCCGGGTTGCCCATGAGCCAGGCCTCCGAGGCCGTGGAGATGAGCCGGCCGAAGACGGGCTGGCCCTCCTTCTTGCTCTTCTCGCGCCAGTAGTTGCACGCGAACTTGGAAGGCGCGAAGTGGCCCTTCAGGTGCACCCGCACCACGTCGTCGAAGTCCTGCTCGCTCATGGTGAAGATGGTGGCGTCGCGCATGATGCCGGCGTTGTTGAGCAGGATGTGCAGGTCGCCGAAGGTGTCGACCGCGGTGCGCACCATGCCCTCGGCGTCGCTCCAGCTGGACACGTCGCCGAAGTGCGCCACCGCCTTGCCGCCGGCCTTCTCGATCTCCTCCACCACGGACTCGGCCTTGGTCTTGTCGGTGCCCTCGCCGCCGAGCGTGGTGCCCACGTCGTTCACCACGACGCTGGCGCCCATGCTGGCGAGCTGCAGGGCGTGCAGGCGCCCCAGTCCGTCGGCGCCACCGGTGACGATGGCGACCTTTCCGTCGAGTTCCTGGCTCATGGGATCGGGGTTTCCTTCTCTTTGTCTCGCGTGGGTCCAGCGCTCAGAGGCGCTCGATGATGGTGCCGGTGCCGACGGCCGCGCCGCAGCACATGGTGACCAGCGCCGTGCTCTGGTCGCGCTTCTCGAGCTCGTGGAGCGCCGTCACGATCAGGCGCGAGCCCGTGGCCCCCACCGGGTGGCCCAGGGCGATGGCGCCGCCGTTCACGTTCACCTTCGACATGTCGGCGTCCATCACCTGCGCCCACGAGAGCACGACCGCCGCGAAGGCCTCGTTGATCTCGACCAGGTCGATGTCGTCGAGGCTCATGCCGGTCTTGCGGAAGAGCTCCTTGGTGGCGTCGACCGGGCCGTCGAGCAGGTAGTAGGGGTCGGTGCCCACCACCACGTCCCGCACCACGCGGGCGCGCGGCTTGAGGCCGAGCGCCTGGGCCTTCTCGGGCGTCATCCACAGCACGGCGGCGGCGCCGTCCGAGATCTGCGACGAGTTGCCGGCGGTGTGGATGCCGCCCTCGGACACGGGCCGGAGGTTCGCGAGGCCCTCGAGCGTGCTCTCTCGGATGCCCTCGTCCTGGTCGACCAGTCGCGTCTCGCCGCTGGGCGCGGCGTCGTCGCCCAGCACCGGCGCCTCGACGGGCAGGATCTCGTCCTTGAAGCGGCCCTCGGCGCGCGCCTTGGCGGCCTTCTGCTGGCTCTCGAGGCCGAAGCGGTCGACGTCCTCGCGCGTCAGGCCGCGGTTCTTGGCGATGCGCTCGGCGGCGTCGAACTGGCTCGGGCACTGGTCCCAGGGGTAGCCCTCGGGCAGGAAGAAGCCGGGGCCGTTGATCACGTTGGCGCCGAGGCCCACGTGGCTCATCACTTCCACGCCGCAGGCGATGCCCGCGTCGATGCTGCCGGCCTTCACCAGCGCCGAGATCAGGTGGTTGGCCTGCTGGCCCGAGCCGCACTGGGTATCGACGGTGGTGCCGCCCGTGTGCCAGCCGTCGCCGCGGGTGAGCCACGAGTGGCGGGCGATGTTCCCGGCCTGCTCGCCGGCCTGCGTGACGCAGCCGCCGATCACCTGCTCGATCTCCTTGGCGGGGATGCCGGTCCGGTCGATCACGGCCTGCTGCACCGTGGCCAGGAGCTTCGCGGGGTGGATGCCCGACAGGCCTCCCTTCCCCATCTTGCCCCGGGCGATGGGGGTCCGGATGGCCTCGACGATCACTGCCTCGCGCATGTGGGTCTCCTTCGGTCGGGGTGGTCGCGCCGTGGCGCGTCAGTCCAGGGGCCCGAGCACCATCGCGGCGGTGGGCACGCCCACGCCGGAGGTCACGAGCACGTTCTCGTTCTTCTCGGGCTGGTTCACCGAGGTGCCGCGGATGAGCCGCACGCCCTCGTTCACGCCGTTGATGCCGTGGATGTACGCCTCCGAGAGCTGTCCGCCGTGGGTGTTGCTGGGCAGCCGGCCGTTCTTGCCGAGGGCGCCGTCCTGCACGAAGTCCTTGGCCTCGCCGAACTCGCAGAAGCCGAAGGCCTCGAGCTGGAAGAGCACGATCGAGCTGAAGGCGTCGTAGATGATGGCCGCGTCGATGTCCTGCGGCCCCAGGCCCGCCTCGGCCCACATCTTCTTGCCCAAGAGCTCCATCTCGGGAAGGCGCGCGATCTCGGGTCGGTAGAAGCTCGTCATCTGCTCCTGGTCGTCGCCGATGCCCTGGGCGATGCCGCGGATCAGTGCACCCTTCTGCTTGAGGTCGCGCGCGCGCTCGGGCGTGGTCACCACGAAGGCGCAGCCGCCGTCGGTCTCCTGGCAGCAGTCGAAGAGGCGCAGCGGGTCGCAGATGATGCGCGCCGTCTGGTGGTCCTCGAGGGTCATGGGCCGCTGGTAGAAGAAGGCGTCGGGGTTCACCACGGCGTGCTCGCGCTGGGCCATGCACACCTCGGCGAGCGCCGTGCTCTTGCAGCCGGTCACGTGCATGTAGCGCTGGGTGAACATGCCCACCCACGAGGCCGGCGTGAGCAGGCCGAAGGGCATGTAGTAGCCCCAGTGCACGAGGTCGGAGGTCACGATGTCGCCCGACACGCCCTCGCTGTAGCGCTGGCCCGAGCGGCCGTTGAGGGCCCGCCAGCCCAGCACGTAGTTGGCCGAGCCGGTGGCCACGGCCATGGCCGCCTGGTGCACGATCGACACGGCCGCGCCGCCTCCGTAGCCGATCTTGCTGAAGAAGGTCATGTCGCCGCAGCCGAGGTTGCGCGCCAGCTCCACCTCGTCGGTGGTGTCGAGCATGAAGCTCGTCATGCCGTCGATGTCGCTGGGCTTGAGCCCCGCGTCCTCGATGGCGTTCTTCGCGCACTCGGCCGCCAGGGCCAGCTCGGAGCGCCCGGAGTTCTTGGTGAAGTCCGTCTTGCCGATGCCGACGATGACGGCCTGGTCGTGGAGGTTTCGCTCCATGTCGTGCTCCTAGCTGGGGAGCGCCACGCGGACGGAGGCCGTCACGTGGTCGCCCCAGGAGTTCTTGCCCGCCAGCTCGACCGTCACCTCGTCGCCCTCCTTCGAGCTGACGGAGCCATTGAAGGTCATGGTGTCGCCGGGCGTGTTGGGCGTTCCGAGCTTGATCTGCACGTTGCGGATCCGCGCGTTCGGGCCGGCCCAGTCGGTCACGTAGCGGCCCACCAGGCCGTTGGTCGTGAGGATGTTCATGAAGACGTCGGGCATGCCCGCGGCCTGCGCCGCCGCCTTGTCGTGGTGCACGGGGGTGAAGTCGCGCGAGGCGATCGCCCCCGACACGACGAGGCTGGTGGTGAGCGGGATCTTCAGCTCGGGGAGCTTGTCGCCCACGGAAACGTCGGAGAGCTTGCGGCTTTCGAGGCTCATGCCATCTCCTGCGGCCCGGTGCGGGCCATGTCGGCGCCCAGCTTCACGAGAGTGGGCGTCGCCGCCCCCAGCGTGAGCTCGAGCTGCTTCGCCCAGAGGAAGTAGCGGTGGATCGGGTAGTCCATGTCGACGCCCATGCCGCCGTGGAGGTGCTGGGTGGCGGTGCCGATGCGCGAGCCGGCGTCGGCCGCCCAGAACTTGGTGGCCCAGGCGTCGCGCGTGGCCGGCCGCTCCTCGGCCAGCTTCCACGCGGTCTGCCAGGTCAGCCAGCGCAGCGAGTCGAGGGCCACGTAGCAGTCGGCACAGCGGTGCTGCACCGCCGGCAGCGCGCCCAGGGGCGCGCCGAACTGCTCGCGCTCTTTCAAATAACTGACGGTGATCTCGAGGGCGCGCTCCGAGACCCCCACCTGCGTGGCCGCGGCGGCCACGAGCGCGCGCTCGGTGGTCCAGTCGACGATGCCCTCGGCCACGAGCGCGTCCTCGGCGGGCACGCGCACCTCCGAGAAGCTCAGCTCGTGAAGCGGCTCGTGACGCGAGGTCCTGCGTCCCTCGCTCGACACGCCCTCAGCACCCGGGTCCACCAGCACCAGCGCCTGCGCGCCGTCGATCTCGGCGGGCACGAGCACGCGCTGGGCCAGGCCCACGGCGGGGACACCCTGGCGCACGCCGTCGAGCACGAGCGTGTCACCGTCGCGGCGCGCCTTCACCGGGGCGCCGTCGCCGAGCGCCGCGGCCAGCACGATCTCGCCCTTGGCGAGCGGGGCGAGCCAGCGTTCGCGCTGGGCGTCCGTGCCGAAGCGCGCGAGCGGCAGGCCCGCGTGCACGAGCGACGGCAGCACGGGCAGCGGCGCCACGGCGCGGCCCACCTCGCCCAGCAGGATGCAGAGCTCGAGGAAGCCCATGCCCATGCCGCCCTGCGCCTCGGGCACGGCGAGGCCCAGGAGGTTGGCCTCGGCCAGGCGCGCCCAGGTCTCGCGGTCGAAGAACTCTCCGGCGGCCTCCACCTCCTTGAGCCGCTCGGGCGTCACCTCCTTCTCGAGGATCTCGCGCGCCAGCTCGCGCAGCGCCTCCTGCTCTTCGGTGAAGCGGAAGTCCACGGCTACTTGACCGCGTAGAAGAAGGGCAGCATCAGGTCGTCGTCTTCGCTCGCGGGCTCGACGATGCCCTCCACCTTCATGCCGATGTGGATGTCGTCGAGCTCGCAGCCCTTGATGTTGGCGACGATGCGCGTGCCCTCTTCGAGGTCGATGAGGCCGATGGGCAGCGGGAAGTCGTAACCGGGCACCATCGGGTGGTGCATGATCGTGTAGCTGTGCACGGTGCCCCTGCCCGAGGCCACGATGGCCTCCCAGTTGGTCGACTGGCACTTCCCGCACATGGGTCGGCAGGGGTGCCGGAGCGCGCCGCAGTCGCTGCACTGCTGGATCAGGAGCTTCCCGTCGCGGAAGCCCTGCCACCACCAGGCGTTGTCGTGGCCCTCGGGGCTGCGGATGCGCCGCGGCTTGCTCGGCGCCGCGGCGGCGTCGGCCTCGGCGGCGGGCTGCTGCGCCGGCTTGAACTTGAGTACGCGGAAGGTGAGCCAGCCGATCTGCTCGCCGTCCTGGTCGGTGAAGATCGTGCGCGTCACGATGAAGTAGCCGATGCCGAGCGCCGTGGCCTTCTGCTCGGAGATCGACTCGATCGTGGTCTCCGACGTCACCGTGTCGCCGGGCGCGAGGTAGCGCTCGAACTCCTGCTCGGTGTTCGTGGCCACTACGCCCGTGTAGCCGGCCTCGTCGAACACGCGGTGCAGCTCGCGCTGCTTGTTGTCGAGGAGCGACGGGTCGTGCATCGGGTAGCCGCGCATGTCCCAGGTCTGCATCATCGTGGGCGGCGCCACGATGCCCTCGTGCACCGACTCCTTGGCCTTCGCCGGGTCGGTGTAGACGGGGTTCTCGTCGCCCATCACCTCGCACCAGTGGCGGATCATTGGCTCGTTCACGGTGTCGGGGCAGGTGTAGGGCGGGCCTTCCTTGAGACCCACGTACTCGTGGATCTTCGCCTCGAAGGCGGCCCGCTCCTGGTCGGCCTGGGACATGGGGGTTCCTCTGTCTCTCGGGTCTGGCTACTTGCGGGCGCGGCCCCGGGGCATGCCCAGGCCGGCCGCGGCGATGATGTCGCGCTGCACCTCGTTGACGCCGCCGCCGAAGGTGAGCGTCGTGGCGCCGCGATAGGCGGTCTCGAGCAGGCCGCCGAAGAGGCAGCCCGGCTGGCCCTCGAGCACGATGCCGGCGGCGCCGGTGATCTCGAGCAGCAGGTTGTAGGCCTCCACGAAGAACTCGGTGCCCATGACCTTGAGCGCCGAGGCCTCGGCCATGCTGGGGATGCCCTCGGTGAGCGCCCACGCGGAGCGCCAGTTCAGCACCTGGAGGGCGCGCAGCTTGGCGTACACGCGCGCCAGGTTCACCTGCACCCACTGCTGGTCGAGCATGGTGCCGCCGCCCGGCGCCGGGAGGCTGCCGGCATGGCGCCACACCTCGTCCATCATGTTCTCGCAGTGGCCGGGCACGGCCAGCGCGATGCGCTCGTGGTTGAGCTGCGCCGTGATCAGGCCCCAGCCGCCGTTGAGCGGACCGATCAGGTTCGAGGCGGGCACGCGCACGTCCTGGTAGTAGGTGGCGTTGGTGCGCTCCTTGCCGAGCGTCATGATCGGCGTGGCCGTGTAGCCCGGCACGTCGGTCGGCACGAGGATGATCGAGATGCCGGCGTGCTTGGGCGCCTCGCTGTCGGTGCGCGCCGCCAGCCAGATGTAGTCCGCGATGTGGCCGAAGGTCGTGTAGACCTTCTGCCCGTTGATCACCCAGTCGTCGCCGTCGCGCACGGCGCGGGTCTGGAGCGAGGCGAGGTCGGTGCCGGCGTTGGGCTCCGTGTAGCCCACGCCGAAGAAGAGCTCGCCCGCGAGGATCCCGGGCAGGAGCGTCTGCTTCTGCTCCTCGCTCCCGAACTGCATGATCGTCGGGCCGATCGTGTTGACGGGAATGATGTGGAGCGGCGCGCGGGCGCGGTACGTCTCGTCCCAGAAGATGAACTGCTCGATGGGCGAGGCGCCCTGGCCGCCGTACTCCTTCGGCCAGCCGATTCCGAGCCAGCCATCCTTGCCCATGCGGCGCACCAGCTCGCGGAAGACCGGGCCGCCCATCTGCTCGAGCTCTTCGTCGAAGGCGGCGCGCAGCTCCGGCGTGAAGAGCTCCCGGTAGTAGTCGCGGATCTCCTGACGGAGCTTCTTCTGCTCGGGCGTGAAATCGACGTGCATGTGGCCTTGGGCTGGTGCGGCCCCGAGAGGCGACGGGGCGCGGGGAGTGGGGGGTTGGGCGGGTTCTGGCCTCGGTGCCAGGTCTATCCCGGTCTCCGGACTAGAACATGTTACAGCATCAGTTCGGCGAGCGTAAGGCGTTTCCCGCGGGGTGCGCGGCCCGCTGGAGCCGATGGGGTCACACCGAGACGTCATCCGTCCCTACCCCAGTGTGTGCGAAACTCGCCCGTCCGCCGGCGGCCCTATGAGGATGAGGAAGCTCCCATGAGACCCTTCCTGCGCGCCGTTCCCATTGCCCTGGCTCTCCTCGCGGTCGCGTCGACGGCCGCGTCCCGCAGCGTCTTCGTCAGCGGTGAGCCCGGCGGGCCCGGTGAGGACGGCGAGACGGTGACCCTCAGCGACTCGGAGATCGTCTCCGGGTCCGACCCGGCGGAGCTGCTCGCGAGCGCTCGCGGCGGCGCCGGCGGCATCGCGCCGGAGGACGGCTCCGCGCCGGCCGGCGACGGCGGCAACGTGCGGCTCGGCCCCATCTTCGCTGCGTCCGACACCGGCGAGGTCACCGTCTCGGCCACGGGGTCGGGCGGCAACGGCGGGAACGGGCGCGCCGGCGCCGCGGCCGGTGCCGGGGCCAGCGTCCGGCTCCACGATGCCGTCGACGGCGAGACCGCCGGCGAGCTGCTGCTCTCGCAGTTCGCGCAGGGCGGCGCGGCGGGCAACGGTCCCGAGGGCCGCGCCGGCGACGCCGTCAGCCGGCTGCGTCGCAGCAAGGCGGCCGAGTCGTTCACGCTGATCTCGCGCTCCCTGGGCGGCACCATCGGACTCGGCGGGCGCTTCGCCATCGACGGGGGCTCCGCGCACTCCGCGGCCCAGGGCGGAAACCGCGACGGCGAGCTGACGGTCGTCGCCAGTGCGCAGGCGGGGCCGGGCAGCTTCGACTTCACTTCCGGTGGCGACGGCGGCGACGCCTCGGTGCTCGCCTTCGGGCGCACCGAGGGCGACGGGCAGCCGGTGAAGGTGGGCGCGGCGCCTCCCCTCGTCATCATCGGGAGCGACCCTCCGCGCCGCTTCCTCTTCTTCGACCGCTTGCCCGCGGAGCCCCGCGGCGAGACCGCGGCCGGGGCGGAGCTCTCGGCGACCGAGGCCTCCGCCGGGCTGCTGTCCTTCCCCGGTGTCGAGGGGACCGCCGAGCTCGAGAGCACGGTCGGGTTCGATTCCGGGACGATCATTCCTCCGCCCTTCCCGGACCCGATCGTCACCCCGATCTTGCAGCCGGTCGGCGCCTTCGCCGGCAGCGGCGGGGGCCTGCGCGGGGTCCTGGGCCTCTCTCCTGCGCCCGCTGGTAATGGGGGCGACGCGAAGAGCCTCTCGGTCGGCATCGCCCGCGGCGACAGTCCCGTCGAGGTGCGCGACGTGGCGCGCGGCGGTGTCGGCGGCGGCCAGCTCGCGAGCATCGCGGACGAGGGCGCGCGGGGTGGTGGCGCGCGCTCCTGGGCAATGGGCGTCGGCGCCGGCAGCGCGCCGGTGGACGTGAGCGCAGACGCTTACGGCGGCGGCGCCGGCAACCTCTTCGCGGCGAACGGCGAGCTGCCGCCCGAGATCGGAGGCGGCATCCCGGGCGGAGAGGCCGACGCCTCGGCCGTCGCCACCAGCCAGGGCGCGGTGGACGCGCAGGCCTCGGCCCGCGCAGGCGTGGGCACGGGCGGTGTCAACGCGGCCGGGAACGTGTTCGGCCCGCGCTGGGCTCCGGGCGGGCCGGCCACCGCGATCGCCCGGGCCTCGGGCGACGGCGGCGAGGCCAGGGCCACGGCCGCCAGCAACTCGGCCACGCTCGCGGTGGAGGCCGCGGCCGCGGCGAGCGTGCTGCGCCACGCCACCGTGGAGTCGCGCATCGGAGCCGAGCGTCGCCGCACGCCGCGGCGCCGGGGGCGAGGCGCCAGGGGCCGCGACGCCTTCGTCGAGGCCATGGTGTCTCCGCGCCCGCGCGAGGTCGCCGAGCTCCTGCGCGGCGAGAACGCGCTGCCGCACAGCCTGGCCGGTGTCGACCGCCTGGCCGCGCTCGGGCGCTTCTCGTCCGTGCAGCGCCAGTGGTCGCGCGGCCAGAGCGTCGTCTCGACCTTCGAGCTCGCCCTCTCGTCGCTCGACTTCGTGTTCGACAGGCGCGGCGAAGAGGTGTTCATCAGCCTCTTCGACCCGCGGCTCCGCCGCTTCGGCTTCGAGAGCCTGCACGTCACGCTCGAGAAGGGACACGCGGTGCTGCTCGAACGCTCCTTCGACGATGCGCGCGAGGCCCTGCGCTTCCTCGACGGCGCCGTCCTCGAGGTGGGCACGCTCGGCCTGCGCCCGTCCAGCCTGCAGTCGGACGTGCCCCGTGTGCAGACGGACGTGCCCGGCGTGCAGGCGGACGTGCCCGGCGCCGGCGGCAGCCTCGGCCGGCCGAGCTTCCTCTTCCTCGGCCCCGAGCGCGCGACGCTGCGCATCGAGGTCGAGACCCGCTTCCCCGGCGCCGGCCTCGCGCTGCGCTTCGCCGTGGCCACGGAGCCCGTCGCCACGCCGTGACGGGGCGTGCCGCGCCGCGCGCTGTATGCTGGGCACGTGGCGACACCCCTCTCCGTCGGAACCACGCCCTGGGTCTTCGAGAACGGCGGCCTCGGTGACGGCCTGGCCGACCAGGGGGAGCGCGCCGAGGCCCTTGGGCTCCACTCCTTCTGGCTGCCCGAGCACCACTTCGGCGGCGGCGCCATCCCCTCACCGCTGCTGCTGCTCTCGGCCGTGGCGGCGCGCACGCGGACGCTCAAGCTCGGCACCACCTCTTTCCTGCTGCCGCTCCGCCACCCGCTGCACGCCGCCGCAGAGGTGGCGGTGCTCGACCAGCTGTCGGGTGGACGCGTGATCCTGGGCCTGGGCCGCGGCTTCCGGCGCTCCACCTTCGACGCCTTCGGCGTCGCCGTGAAGGAGAAGCGCGACATCTTCGAGGCGGTGCTCGAGGCCATGGTCGCGGCCTGGGCCGGCGAGCCCGTGGCCTGGGACGGCGACCCGGAGGAAGACGGCACACCGGTGCAGCTCTCGCCGCGGCCCGCGCAGGATCCGCACCCTCCGCTCTGGGTTGCCGCCTTCGGGCCGAAGGCGCTGGCGCAGGCCGGTCGCCTCGGGCTTCCCTACCTCGCGTCGCCGATCGAGTCCTTCGAGCGCCTGAGCGAGAACCTGGCCCGCCACCGCGAGGCCTGCGACGAGGCCGGGCGCGAGGTTCCGGAGGCGGTGCCGATCATGCGCACACTCTTCGTGAGTCGAGACGTCGGCGCGCTCGCGCGCGCCAGCGCCGCCCTCGAGCAGCAGGTGGCGGCCATGGCGCGCACGCGTGGCGTGAACCTCCGCCAGGCCGCCGGCGCCGAGCTCGACGAGTGGGCCATCGTCGGCGAGCCCGAGCAGGTCGCCGACCAGATCGCCCGCTACCGCGAATCCTTCGGCATGACGCACCTCATCGTCCGAGCCCAGATCCCCGGCGTCGACCGCGAGCAGATGGAGTCCTCGCTCGAGCAGGTCGCCCAGCTCGCCAGCGATCCCTAGTCAGCTTCCGCTCCGATCCCGCTCCGCCAGACTCTTCACGTGCTCCAGCACCCGCGCGTGAATCGCATGCAGCAGCTCGTCCGCCAGCGGCGCCCAGTACGGCTGGGGAAACATGTCGATCGTGTACCACGTGCTCCCCTCGAGCCGCGTCCGCCCACCCGGTAGCTCCACCAGCCGGAACTCTCCGCGCCGCGACACGAACCCGTCGATCAGGTGCGGCGCATTCACGTGCCGATACGGGCTGGTCTCGGTCATCGGCTGCGGCTGCGCCACCACGTCGAAGGCGAGACGCCGCGGCGGGTCCCACACCGTGATGGGCTCGACGAAGGGGCCCGTCGAGAACTCGCAGTGGCGCACGGCGCCCGCGCCGCTGCCCTCGATGCGTGCGCGCACCGGGTAGGCGATCCCCAGCTCGAAGACGAGCCGCGAAGGGGGCGGCAGCTCGCTGAAGCCCACGACCCGCGGCCACACCGTCGCCGGCGGCGCGTCGATCTCCACGAACGACACCACCTCGCGCAGCGGCGGCGCCTGCGACGTCGACTCCGCGCCCATGAGCAGCGGCAGCACGAGCAGCAGGGGCAGGGCGCGGCCCGGTCCGAGCGGCTGGCGCGCGGCGACCTCGCGTCCGAGGATCGCGCCGAGGGCCGCCAGCAGCGCGGCGAGGGGCCAGGCCATGACGAGACAGACGACGCCCTCCAGCGCGAAGACGAGGAGCGCGCCGGCCGTCAGGAGCACCGCGATCTGCGCCGCGGCCAGCGTATCGGTCGCGCTGTGGCGCACCGGGAAGTTCAGGCGGTGGGCGGCGATGAAGCCGATCACGAAGGGCGCGCCCACGAAGAGCGCGGCGCCGTAGCTGCGAAAGGTGAAGACGCTCACCACCGTGAAGGCCACGCCCAGGAGCGCGCCGAGCGCGCCCGCGCGCACGGTCTCCCCGAGGTCGGCGGGCGCCCGGCTCGCCAGCTCGTCGGCCGGGCGCTCGCTCACGCTGCGGCAGGTGCAGAGGAAGAGCATCCACAGGTAGTTCACGACGGGTACGAAGAAGAGGAGCCCGGTGCTCGCGCGCAGGCCCGCGTCGAGCGCGCGCCGCACCGTCATCGAGGCGCCGATCCACAGGAAGGGCAGGGCCCAGGC
>JASJBO010000157.1 GCA_030066475.1 Myxococcota bacterium | reverse complement strand
GCGCCGTTCACCATGCAGCCGATGTCGCCGTCCAGGCCGACGTAGGCCAGGTCGATCTCGTTGGCCTCGCGCTCCCGCGGGTCTTCCTCCTCGGGGTCCCGCAGGGCGCGCAGCTCGTCGTGGCGGTAGAGCGCGTTGTCGTCGAAGTTGAGCTTGGCGTCCAGGGCCAGGAGCGCGCCGTCGCGGGTGACGACGAGCGGGTTGATCTCGGCCAGGGAGGCGTCCTTCTCCACGAACAGCCGGTAGAGGCCGCCCAGGAACTCCTGGAGCCCACCCACCTGCTCCGCGTCCAGGCCGAGGCCGAAGCCGACCCGGCGCACCTGCCATGGGCGCAGCCCCAGGTTGGGATCCACGTGGACGGTGAGGATGCGCTCCGGCGCCCGCGCCGCCACCTCCTCGATCTCCATGCCGCCCTCGGTGGACGCGATGATGGCGAGCTTCTCCTCGGCGCGATCCAGGACCACACCCAGGTAGAGCTCCCGGTCGATGTCGCAGCCCGCCTCGACGTAGACCTTGCGCACCACCTTGCCCTCGGGGCCGGTCTGGTGGGAGTGCAGCGTCATGCCGAGGATCTCGCTGGCCAGGGTCTTCGCCTCGGCGGGGGACTTCGCGATCTTGATGCCGCCGGCCTTGCCGCGGCCGCCGGCGTGCACCTGGGCCTTCACCGCCACCACGCTGGCACCGAGCCCGCGGGCCGCGTCCTCGGCCTCCGCCGGCGTCGTCGCCAGTCGGCCGTGGGGAACGGCGACGCCGTACTCCCGCAGCAGGTCCTTGGCCTGGTACTCGTGGACGTTCACGTTCGCCCCTCGCCCGGCTCAGAGCTGGATCTGCGAGACCAGGGTGCGGACGTGGTCGACGGAGGCATCGAAGGCCTTGCGCTCCGTGGCGTCGAGCTCCACCTCGATCACCCGCTCCACGCCGCCGGCGCCGAGCACGCAGGGCACGCCGACGTAGAGGCCGTCCACGCCGTACTCGCCCTCCAGCAGGCACGCGCAGGCCAGCACCCGCTTCTTGTCCCGCAGGATCGCCTCGGCCATCTCGATGGCGGAGAACGCCGGCGAGACGAAGGCGGAGCCGGTCTTGAGCAGGGCCACCACCTCGCCGCCCGCCTTCTTCGTGCGCTCCACGATGGCCTCGATCTTGTCGGCGGAGAGCAGGTTGTGGATCGGGATCCCGGCCAGCGTGCAGTAGCGCACCAGCGGCACCATGGTGTCGCCGTGGCCGCCGAGCACCAGGGCGGTCACGTCCTGGACCGAGACGCCCAGCTCCCAGGCCACGAAGGCGCGGAAGCGCGCCGAGTCCAGCACGCCCGCCATCCCCACCACGCGGTTCTTGGGGAAGCCCGAGACCTCCTTGAAGGTGTAGACCATGGCGTCGAGCGGGTTGGAGACCACGATCACGTGGGCGTTCGGGGCGTGCTCCTTCACCCCCTCCGCCACCTGCTTCATGATCTTCAGGTTCGTGTTGAGCAGGTCGTCTCGCGACATGCCGGGCTTGCGAGCGAGACCGGCGGTGATGATCACCAGGTCCGAGCCCGCGATCCCCGCGTAGTCGTTCGCCCCCGAGAGCTTCGCGTCGGAATCGGCCAGGGGGGCGCCCTCGGCCATGTCCAGCGCCTTGCCCTGGGGCATGCCTTCGACGACGTCGAAGATCACCACGTCGCCGAGCTCCCGGTAGGCGATCTGCTCGGCGAGGACGCCGCCGATGTTGCCGCCGCCGATCAACGCGATCCTGGGTCGTGCCATGAGTGGGGGGTTCCTCTGGGTGGGGTTTCCGAACTGCGGACGACGCGGCCGGCGGCAACCAGCGGCTCGCCGGCCCGCCCGCGCTAGTCCATTCCCTGGATGATGGCGTCGCCGAACTCCGAACACTTGAGGAGCGTGGCGCCCTCCATCAGCCGGTGGAAGTCGTAGGTGACCTGCTTCGCCGCGATCGCTCGCGAGATGCCGTTCTCGATCTTCTCGGCCGCCTCGCCCCAGCCCATGTGGGTCAGCATCATCACGCCGGAGAGGATCACCGAGCTGGGGTTCACCTTGTCCTGGCCGGCATACTTGGGCGCCGTGCCGTGGGTCGCCTCGAAGATGCCGTGGCCGGTCTGGTAGTTGATGTTGGCGCCGGGGGCGATGCCGATGCCGCCCACCTGGGCCGCCAGCGCGTCGGACAGGTAGTCGCCGTTCAGGTTCATGGTGGCGATCACGTCGAACTCGCGCGGGCGCGTGAGCACCTGCTGGAGCGTGATGTCGGCGATCGCGTCCTTCACCAGGATCTGGCCCTCGGGCGGGTTGCCGTCGCAATCGTCCCATCCCACCGCGCGGCCGGCGAACTCGCGACGGGTCAGCTCGTAGCCCCAGTCGCGGAATGCGCCCTCGGTGAACTTCATGATGTTGCCCTTGTGCACCAGGGTCACGCTCTTCCGGTGATTGGCGATCGCGTACTCGATCGCCGCGCGCACCAGCCGCTCGGTGCCCTCGCGCGAGACGGGCTTGATGCCGATCCCCGAGGTGTCGGGGAACCGGATCTTCTCGACGCCCATCTCCTTCTGCAGGAACTCGATCACCTTGCGCGCCTCGGGCGTGCCCTCCTGCCACTCGACGCCGGCGTAGATGTCCTCCGAGTTCTCCCGGAAGATCACCATGTCGACGTCCTCGGGTCGCTTCACCGGGCTCGGCACGCCCGGATACCACTTGACCGGGCGCAGGCAGACGTAGAGGTCGAGGATCTGGCGCAGCGCCACGTTGAGGCTGCGGATGCCGCCGCCCACCGGCGTGGTGAGCGGGCCCTTGATGCCGACCAGGTACTCCCGGAACGCCTCGAGGGTGGCGTCGGGCAGCCACTCGCCGGTCTGGTCGAAGGCCTTCTGCCCGGCCAGCACCTCCATCCAGGCGATCCGGCGGCTGCCGCCGTAGGCCTTCTCGACGGCTGCGTCGAAGACGCGCACCGAGGCGGCCCAGATATCCGGACCGGTCCCGTCCCCCTCGATGAAGGGGAGGATCGGGCGGTCGGGAACGACCAGCCTGCCGGTCGCGTCCTGGCTGATCTTGGCGCCCTCGGCGGGCGGCTGGAGCGTCGAGGTCGAGGTCATGGTGGCGGCGGATTTACCGGATTCGGGGAGGGGTCGCCAACTCGGCCGCCAGCGCGTCCTGGACCCGGTCGATCGGGATTCCAGCGGGGCAGACGGCGTTGCAGGCGGCACAGCCCCGGCAACCCGAGTCCGTGGGTGCGAGCCCGAGCCGGGCCCAGTCGATCTCGAGCCGCGACGCCGAGACCACCGCGTCGCGCGGGTCGAGATCCGGCGCGCCGCCGACGCGGGCGCACTCCAGGGAGCACAGCCCGCACACCAGGCAGCGCTCGGCAGCGAGCTGCAGCGCGGCGCGCGCCGGATCGGACGCGCGGTAGCCGTCGGCGGCATAGTGGTCGAAGAAGCGCGCCACCGGATCGCCGCCACCGAGCCGCAGCGCGCGCCGCGCCGCGTGCAGGGCGCCGGTCCGCACCTGGAGCCACAGCGCCTGGAAGCTGCCGGTGCGCGCCATCTCGCGCAGGAAGCCCCGGTAGCCGGTCAGCACGGCGCGACGTCCGGGGCGGCGAGGAGCGCCGCCTCGCGGCCGGCGCGGCGTCCGGAGAGCAGCGCGACCCCGAGGCCGGTGCGGTCGCGCGCCGGATCGAAGCTGCCGAGCAGGTCGCCCGCGGCGAACAGGTTCTCCGCGCGGGGCTCGCCCGCCGGCCCGAGCGGCCGCAGGCTCGTATCGGTGCGCACGCCGGCTCCGAACAGCGGCTGCTCGCCCTCGTAGTCGCGCCGCACCAGGCGGTGCGGCTGGATGCCATCGACGCGGCGGCCGGCGAGGTCGTAGAGCGGGAGATCCGCCAGCGGCTCGCGCAGCGCGCCGCCGGCATCGACGACACCGCCGCCCACGAAGCGCCCGGTCGTGAGCACGCACGCATCCACCGCGAGCGGCGGCGCGCCTTCGAGCTCGAGCGCCCGGACGCGGCCGGCGTGGAGGTCGAGACGCGCCACGCGGGCGCGGCGCCGCTCCACGCCGGCCCGCTCGAGCGCACGTCCCAGCGCGCGGTCGAGGCGGTAGCCCGCGACGGCCAGCGGCGCGACCCCGAGCAGCTCGGCCACCCGGCAGCCGGCCGCCGCCTCGAGCCGCTCGCGCAGCGCCTCCCCGGCGTCGAGCCCGAGCACCGGAGGGAACAGCAGCAGGCGGCCGGGCGCGCCGAGTGCTGCCATCTGGTCGGCCAGCAGCGCGCCGGCCTCCGGCGCGTCGAGTCGGGCGGCGAGCCCGGCCGCGCTGCCGGCGCGCAGCGCCGCGGGGGGCGACCACGCGACGACGCGCAGCGGCCGCTGCGGCAGGCCCAGCGCCGAGAACTCGGCCGCCAGCGCGCGCAGGGCCGCGGGGGCGTCCCAGCCGGCGAGCCCGGGGATCGCGACCAGGGCGACCTCGTCCGCCGCATCGAGCCCGCCGTCACCCGGACCGGAGAGCGCCAGGTCCGCCGCGCGCACTGCGCCGCGCACGTCCGCCAGCCAGCGAGTGGTGTCGAGATCGCCGCGGACGCGCAGGCCGGCGGGCTCGAGCCAGGCGTCGAGCGCGGTCACCGCCTGCTTCACCTCGACCTCGGGCGAGCCCCCGCGCAGGATGCGCGCGTAGGGATGCGCGGGGTTGGCCAGCTCGACGCCGCGCAGGCGCGCCCCAGGCGCCAGCAGCCCGACCTCGGCCTGGCGCAGCGGCAGCCCGCCGCGCCGCAGCGGCGAGGCGGCGGCCACGTCGATCGTCCCGCCAGTCAGCGCGGTCGCGCCGGGCCCCGGAGCCAGCAGCACCACCGCGAGTCCCGCCTCCGCCAGCTCGAGCGCGGCCGAAGCCCCGGCGAGCCCCGCGCCGATCACGGCGACCGTCACTCCCGGTCCTCCGAACCCAGTCGCGGCATGCTCGAGATCAGCGCGCGCGTCGCGGCCAGGGCAGCGGGATTCGCCTGCGCGTCCTCCCGCTCCCGGGCGTCGTCGGCCCGAAGCAGACCGGAGGCGGTGGCCGTGAAGCCGCGGGCGCCCAGGTGGACGTGGCGGTGGATCTCCATGGCCGCCAGCTGGGAGCTGCCCAGCGCCGGAGCGACCGCGCGCCAGCGCTCGGCGGCGAAGTGGGCCACCTCGCGCGCGGTCCGTTCGGCCGACCAGCCGAGCGCGTCTGCCAGGATTCCGGCCGCCTCGCCCGCGCACGCGGCGCCCTGACACGCACCGACCCCGAGCCGCACGCGCAGTGCACAGTCGCCGAGCGTGCGCACCCCCTCGCGGCGGGCCACGTGCGCCAGCTCGGCGTCCAGCACCGGCTCGCAGGTGCAGACCGTCCGGGGCGGCGGGCTGTCGTGCGTCTCGTGAGGCTCGAGCACTGCCGGCGCGCCGTGGCCGTGGCGGAAGGTGAGGCGAACGATGGCGGGGAGCGGGGTGCGGAAGCGGCGGGCGGTTTCGAGGACGTCGAGCGGGGCGTCGCCGCCGGGGAGCGGGGTGGTGGCGGTGGTGCAGGGGGCCGAGACGCCCAGGGCGGCACACAGACGGTCGCTGGCGTCCTCGGCCATCAGCCGGTAGGCGGCCAGCTTGCCGCCCGCGATGCTGTAGAGGCCAGGCGCGCCGTCCTGCGGGCCGTGGTCGATCACGGCGTAGTCGCGCGACAGGTCGCTCTCGCTCACGCCGAAGCCGTAGAGCGTGGGCCGCACGCCC
Organism: Myxococcota bacterium; assembly: GCA_030066475.1. Next base: position 9,598 of record JASJBO010000157.1, on the reverse strand, counting down.
ATGATGGTGTGGGTCACGCGATGCGCGTGGATCCCGGGCAGCGAGCGCTCCATCGCCTCGAACACGTAGGCGACCTCGTCCTCGGTCACCTCCACCCGGTCGAGGTCGCCGTAGAAGTCGTCGTCGGTGGTTCCCGCCATGCTGTTCTGCTCGTGCGGGAAGGTGAACATGTCGCGCCCGTCGACGCCGCGCGCGTAGATCGCCAGGTTCGAGATGCGCCGCTCGAACACCAGATGGATGCCCTTGCCGGGGCGCAGCTGGACGCGAGCCCCGGCTCGCTCCGCCACGACCGGCGACCAGGGGCCGGTCGCGTTCAGCGTGAGGTCGGCCTCGATCTCGAGCGCCTCGCCGCTCAGCCGGTCGCGCACACGAGCGCCCAGCACGCGACCGCCGGGCTCGCACAGGAAGTCCTCGACCTCGGCGTGCGTCATCACCACGGCGCCGCGGGTGGCCGCGTCGAGCGCGTTGACCGCGCACAGGCGCGCGGCGTCCACGCCCCACTCGTCGAGCGTGAAGGCGCACTCGGCCCGCGGCGACAGCGCGGGCTCGAGCCGCCGCGCCTGCTCGGTCGTGAGCCGCGTGTGCGGCCGCCCGTTCTTGAAGGGCTGGTAGCGGTCGTACATCTCGAGCCCGATCTCGATCAGCTCGGGACCGATCGGATCCTCGGGAAAGACCGGCACCAGGAACGGGATGCGGAACACCAGGTGAGGCGCGATGCGCTGGATCACCCCCGAGTCGACGCACGAGTGGAGCGTCACCTCGGGGTCCTTCTGCAGGTAGCGAAGCCCGCCGTGGAGCATGCCCGACGAGGCCCACGAGGTGCCGGAGCCGAGCTCGCCCTTCTCGACCAGCGCGCAGCGCACCCCGCGCAGCGCCAGGTCGCGGGCGACGCCGGTGCCGTTGATCCCGCCGCCCACCACCAGCACCTGCACCGCGACGCGGCGGGTCACTGCGTGCCGTGCGCCTGCGCCTCTCTGCGGACGGCCTCGCGCTCGGCCGGCTCGATCCGCGGGATGGCGAGCTTCTGGCCCGGATAGAGCAGCGCCGGGTCCTTGATCTGGTCGCGGTTGGCCCGGTAGAGCGCGGGCCACAGCGTCGGATCGCCCACCGTGCGGCGCGCGATCTTCCACAGGGTGTCGCCGGGTCGGACCTCGTACGAGTCGTCGGCGGCGGCGCCGGCGACGGCGGCGGCGACCAGCGAGGCGGCCAGCAGGGCGCGCGCTCTCACTTCGGCTTCGCCGTCGGTGCGATCCGGAGCTGGAGCTCGTCGAGCTGGATCGGCTCGACGGGTCCGGGCGCGTCCATCAGGAGGTCCTGGCCGCGCTGCGTCTTGGGGAAGGCGATCACGTCGCGCAGGCTCTCGAGGCCCGCCATCACCATCACCAGCCGATCGTAGCCGAACGCGAATCCGCCGTGCGGGGGCGCGCCGGATTCGAGAGCTCCGAGCAGGAACCCGAAGCGGCGCTCGGCGTCGTCCTTCGGGTAGCCCAGCAGGTCGAGGATCTGGAGCTGCACGTCGCGCCGGTGGTTGCGCAGGCTGCCCGAGCCCATCTCGAAGCCGTTGATCACCAGGTCGTAGTGGGTCCCGCGCACGCGCTCCGGGTCGGTCTCGAGCAGCGCGACGTCCTCGTCGACCGGCGCGACGAACGGCTGGTGGGCGTAGGTGAGGCTCCCGTCCTCGTCGCGCTCGAAGAGCGGGAAGTCGACCACGAACAGCACGTCCCAGGGCCGATCGTCCACCCGCCCCAGGCGCCGGCCCAGGTCGCTGCGCAGCCGCGCCAGGATCGCGTTGGCGCGCACGGCGGTGTCGGCCGAGAACAGCAGCAGGGTGCCCGGCCGCGCGCCGGTCCGCTCGGTGATCGCGGCGCGCTCCGCCTCGGACAGGAACTTGGCGATCGGCGACTGCCAGCTCCCGTCGTCGGTGATGCGCACCCAGGCCATGCCCTTGGCGCCCAGCTCCTTCTTGACGAAGGCCTCCAGGCGGTCGATGTCGCCGCGCGACAGCTCGCCCGCGTCGTGCACGGGCAGGCACTTGACGATGCCGCCGGCGTCGACCGTGGCGCGGAAGGCGCGGAAGTCGGAGGCCTCGAACACGTCGGTGAGTCCCACCAGCTCGAGCCGGATGCGCGTGTCGGGCTTGTCACTGCCGTAGCGCTCGATCGCCTCCTGGTAGGAGATGCGCCGGAACGGCCGGGGCAGCTCGACGTCGAGCACGTCGGCGAAGCTGCGCTGCGTCAGCTCCTCGAGCACCTCGAGCACGTCCTCGACGCCGACGAACGACATCTCGAGGTCGATCTGGGTGAACTCGAGCTGGCGGTCGGCGCGCTGGTCCTCGTCGCGGAAGCAGCGCGCGATCTGGAAGTAGCGGTCGAAGCCGGCGATCATGAACAGCTGCTTCATGATCTGCGGCGACTGCGGCAGCGCATAGAAGCTGCCGGGGTGGTAGCGACTCGGCACCAGGAAGTCGCGAGCGCCCTCCGGCGTCGCCTTCCCGAGCATCGGCGTCTCGATCTCCAGGAAGCCCAGCCCGGCGAGCGTGCGACGGCTCGACTGGTAGAGCTCGTGGCGCAGCGCCAGGGCGCGCTGCAGCGGGGGGCGGCGCAGGTCGTGGATGCGGTGGCGCAGGCGCACGCTCTCGTCGACGCCCGCGTCCTCCTCGATCGGGAACGGCGGCGGGGTCGCCGTGTTGAGCACGCGCAGCTCGTCGACCAGCACCTCGACCTGGCCGGTGGGCATCTTCGGGTTCACCGTCTCGGGCGAGCGCTCGGTGACGGTGCCGCGCGCCAGGATCACGAACTCGGAGCGCAGCGCGTGGGCCCGGCCGTGGGCCCCGGGCGCGGTGTCGGGCTTGAAGACGACCTGCACGACGCCGGTGCGGTCGCGCAGGTCCACGAAGATGACACCGCCGTGGTCGCGCCGGTGATGAACCCAGCCGGCCACCGTCACGTCCTCGCCCACGCGCGATTCATCCACCGCGCCGCACGGATGGGTGCGGCGCAGCGAACCCATGCCGTCCATCGGGACGATCTGGACGCCGCCGGCGCTCAACAGGAGCCCCCTCGACCGGAGAAAACCGGAAGGAAATCGGGGGGGCGGTAGCAAAGCCCGGAGTCGCGCGCCACGCGGACGCCGCCCCGCGCCGGCCGGCGGCCTACAGGTCGGAGGCCGAGCAGGTCTGGTTGCGGCCCAGCGACTTGGCCCGGTACATGGCCTTGTCGGCCACGTCGAGCAGTCCCTCGGCGCTCTGGCCGTGGGTCGGGAAGGCGGCCACGCCGACGCTCAGGGTCACCTGGAGCGGCCCGGCCCCCTGACCCTCGAAGCGCGCCGCGGCCACCGACGACCGGATCCGCTCGGCGACCTGCAGACCGGTCTCGAGGTCGGTGTCGGCCAGCAGGATCGTGAACTCGTCGCCGCCGTAGCGCGCCAGGGTGTCGACCTGGCGGATGCACTCGCCGAGCACCCCGGCGAGACGGCGGAGCGTACGCGACCCGATCAGGTGCCCGTGACGGTCGTTCACCAGCTTGAAGCGGTCGACGTCCAGGAACAGCAGGACCAGGCCCGAGGCATAGCGCTCGGCCCGGCGGATCTCGTGGTCGAGGGCCGCGAACAGGTAGCGGGCGTTGTAGACGCCGGTCACGTCGTCGACGAAGGCGCGCTCCTGCGCCTCGCGGTAGCGCTCGGCGTTGCGCATCGCGACCGCGGCCTGCTCCGCCACGAGCCGGGCCAGGGCCAGCTCGTGCCCGCCAAAGGGGCGACCCGCCTCGGGGACGGCGAGCAGCCCGCCCTCGCTCTCGCGCCCGCGGATCGGCACCACCAGCACGCGCGACTCCTCGCCGGCGCCGGCCAGAGCCTCGAAGAGCGGGCCCGACGTGACGACCTCGAGCTGATCGATGCCACCCGCCTCGAGCGGCTTCTCGGCGAGCAGGCGCTCGCGCAGCGGCTCGCGGACGCGCTCGGGAATGCCGCGGAAGGTCACGTCGTGCAGGTCGCTCGCGCCGCGCTGGAACAGCGCCACGCCGTGCTCGCGCGACAGCCGATCGAGCAGCAGGTCGAGCGCGGAGCCGTGGATCTCCCCCGGGTCGAGCGAGGTGGCGAGGGTGCGGCACTCGTCGACTGTGCCGAGCAGCTCGCGCAGGCGGTCGTTCTCGGTCCGCAGCCGGCGGCGCTCGAGCGTGCGCTCCAGCAGCAGGCGCAGCTCGTCGGGCCGCACCGGCTTCTGGAGGTAGTCGGCGGCACCCTGGCGCAGGGCCTGGACCGCGCTGTCGACCGAGGCGTTGCCGGTCACCAGGATGACGTCGGTGTCGGGGTGGTCGCGCCGAACCCGCTCGAGCAGGTCGAGCCCCGACAGGCCGGGCATGGTGAGGTCCGAGAGCACGATGTCGAACGCGTGGAGGCGGAGCGCCTCGATCGCCTCCTCGGCGTTCGCGCAGCACGTCACCGCCGCGACGCCCTCCACCGCGTCGCGCGCGATCGCCCGGTCGACGCGGGTGTCGTCGACCACCAGCACGTGGGACTGCTCCTCGACCGTCAAGCGTTCGCACCTCGTCTCGGCGTTCCGCCACGCGCCCGGCAGCCTGCCGCCCGGCTGCCGATCTCGCGGGGCCGCGCCAACCCGCTCCGGACATCGGAGGTCCGCGGCGGCTCCTTGAGGCGGCTCCCCCGCCGCCCGGGAGCATAACCGTCCCGCTAGCATCGGGGCATGGACGAACTCGCTGCCGCCCTCGACGCCCACCGCCGGCGAACCGAGCAGTTCCGCTGGGAGGTGCCGCCCCGCTTCAATTTCGGCCGCGATGTGGTCGACGCGCACGCGCGTGAGCCGGGGCGCCCCGCCCTGCTCTGGCGCGACGCCGCTGGTGGCGAGCGGCGCCTGGATTTCGGCGCGGTCGCCGACGGGAGCAACCGGGTCGCGCACCTGCTGCGGCAGCGGGGCGTGACGCCTGGCGAGCCCGTGATCGTGATGCTTCCCCGCGTCCCGGAGTGGCACGTGGTGCTGGTCGGCGCGCTCAAGGCCGGCGTGCTGGTGATCCCCTGCTCGACGATCCTGCGCCCGAAGGACATCGCGTTCCGCGTAGCGCACAGCGGCGCCCGCGCGATCCTGACCGGCCCGGCCTCGACCGCGGCCGTCGACGCGGTGCGCTCCGAGCTGCGCAGCGTGCACCACTTCCTGACCCTGCCCGACACGGAAGGCGCGGTCCCCGACGGCTGGGACGATCTGGCCGCCGCCCTGGAGCGGGCTCCGGCCGATCCGGGCGCCGCAGTCGACACGGCGGCGGGCGATCCCGCGCTGGTCTACTACACGAGCGGCACCACCGGCCCGCCCAAGGCCGTGCTGCACGACCACGCCTACACCTTCGCCCAGCGCTACACCGCGCTGCACTGGCTCGGCGTGGACGGCGGAGAGCGGCTCTGGACCACCAGCGACACGGGCTGGGCCAAGGCCGCCTACAGCGTGCTGTTCGGCCCCTGGAGCGTGGGCGCCGAGGTGTTCCTGTTCGACGGGCGCTTCGAGCCGCGCCGCGAGCTCGAGCTGCTGGCCGACGTCGCGCCGCAGGTCTTCTGCGCGCCGCCCACCGAGTTCCGCCTGCTCGTGAAGGAGGACCTCTCGGCCTTCTCCTTCCCGTCGCTGCGCGAGGTCGTCTCGGCGGGCGAGCCGCTGAACCCCGAGGTGATCCGCGCCTGGCGCGAGGCCACCGGGCTCACCATTCGCGACGGCTACGGGCAGACCGAGACGATCCTGCTGGTGGGCAACTTCCCCGGCATGCCGGTCAAGCCGGGCTCGATGGGTCTGCCCAACCCGGGCCACCGCGTCGAGGTGATCGACGACACCGGCACCGCGCTCCCGGCCGGCGAGATCGGCGACGTGGCGCTGCACGGAGACCCGCCCAGCCTGTTCCGCGGCTACTGGAAGGACGAGGCGGCGACGGCGCGCTGCCGGCGCGGCGACTGGTACGTGACCGGCGACCGCGCCTGGCGCGACGAGGACGGCTACCTCTGGTTCGTGGGGCGCGCCGACGACGTGATCATCTCGGCGGGCTACCGGATCGGGCCGTTCGAGGTGGAGAGCGCCCTGGTCGAGCACCCGGACGTGGTGGAGGCCGCGGTCGTGGCGGCGCCCGACCCCGACCGGGGCGCGATCGTGAAGGCGTTCGTCGTGCTGCGCCCGGGAGCGAGCGAGGACGCAGCCCTGGCTGCCCGGCTCCAGGACCACGTGAAGGCCGTCACGGCGCCCTACAAGTATCCGCGCGCCATCGAGTTCGTCGCGGAACTCCCCAAGACGGTGAGCGGCAAGATCCGCCGGGTGGAGCTTCGCAGGCCTTAGTTCAGCCGCCGGCGGAGCGGGCGGCGCCTTCCGGCGGGAGGACCTTGGTCCAGCTCAGGCCCGCGTCCTCGCTGCGCAGCACCTTGCCGCGCTCGCCCACGATGAAGCCGGCCTGGCCGCCGGGAGCGAACCAGATGTCGCGCATGAAGGTGAACACGGTCGGGAAGCCCTTCTTGGGCCGCTCCCAGCTGTCGCCCCCGTCGGTCGAGACGCGCACGAAGCCCTTCTCGCCCACCGCGATCACGCGCCCGTCGACCGGGAAGACCGAGAAGATCGCCTGCTTGAGCCCGGTGTCGCGGTACGCCCAGCTCTGGCCGCCGTCCTTGGAGACGAGCACGACGCCACCCAGACCGGCGATGTAGCCCTCCTGGTCGTCGCGGAAGCGGATCGAGAACAGGTAGGGGTTCTGGGCGACCTCGACGTTCACGCCGGGGGCGTCCGAGAGGCGGCCGTCCATGTAGCGCTGCAGGAACTCCGGATCGTCGTCCAGGAAGTCCTCGTAGTCCCAGGGCGGTGAGCCGCGCTTGCGGATGCGGTCGGAGAGCAGGCCGGTCTCCTCGATCACGGCGGACACCGACTGGGTGCGCGCCTCGATGATGTCGAACAGCGGGAAGGGATCCTCCGGCGATCCGAACTTGGCGATCTCCTCGGCGCTGGCCACGGGCGAGATCGCGACGTTCAGGTGCTGGAGATCGAGCAGCTTGTTGGCGAAGTCGCGCAGGTCCTGCTGGCGGTCCTCGCTGATCTCGATCGTGTTGAAGTCCAGGATGATCGGATCGACGCGGATGTCGCCCTGGATCGCCGAGCGCCGCCACTCGCGCCCCTGCGTGTTCGAGAAGAAGATGTAGCCGAACTCGCCGATGATCCAGCACATCTGGCTGGGCGGCGGGCGGCAGAACACGTCGGTGAGGCCTACGTCGTCGTACACCTTCTCGCCGCGCCGCACGCGGTCCTGCTCGGACGGCGACAGCCACACGAACTGGGCGTGCTTCTCGTCGATGGTGAGCGAGCGGTCCTGCCACAAGGTGCCGCCGTTGTCGGTGAAGATGCGGGTGCCCCAGTCGCCGACCGCCCACGCGGTGTTGGCATCGACCGCGTGCACCCCGAACAGGTGGGTGCCCTCGTCCTGCTTGTTGGTGGTCTGCTCGGTCCAGGTGCGGCCTCCGTCCTCGGTGCGCAGGATGGTGCCGAGCTGGCCCACCGCCCAGCCGCGCCGGTCGTCGGCCATCGAGATGTCGTAGATCAGTCGCCGCGTGCCCGTCTCGCCCTTCTGCCAGGTCATGCCCCCGTCGTCGCTCAGGTAGATCGACCCCCAGTAGCCGGCCGCGACGATGTGCTGATCGGAGGGGACGGAGACGGCGAACAGGTCGTCGTAGATGGCGATCTCGCCCGGATCGATATCGGGCGTGAAGTGGATCTCGTGGCAGCCCACGGCGGCCGCAGTCGCCAGGACGAACAGCGCGCCGAGCGGACGCAGCGCGCGGCGGGTCGGGTGGATCGGAGCAATGGTCGAGCGCACGGTCTCCCCCAAGATCATCGCCGCCCGACTCTCAGCGCGCCGGGCGATCGCGCAGCCAACGTGGTCCCCACCCTACACCGCTCGTCTCCCACGAAGCTCGCTGCGCCGTTCGGGTGGGGGCCCCGCACACGGAATTCCAATCTCTAGACTAGCCTCCGCCGCGTTGTCAAGAATGACGCCCCCGCCGGGGTGCGGAGACGCGTCCGAGCCGAGTCATGAAGCCGCAGACCCACACGCCCGTCGCCGCGCCGGCGGTACTCCCCGAGGATGGACAGCGCGGAGCGGCTCCCCGTTTCAGGCTGCGCGCCTGGGGCGTCGAGCCGGCCCTGCGGCTGGGCGCCATCGTGCTGGGGCTGGCCTGGGCACGGCTGCGCGGGCTCCCCGGCGACTGGCTGGCCGGCCGGACCGGGCGCGCCCTGCGGCAGGCCGCCCGGCGCGCCGAGGCGGCGCGGCGCATCGCGGACGCCCTGGGCGAGCTGAAGGGTGCCTTCGCCAAGGCCGGGCAGTTCGCCTCGATCCGCTACGACGTGCTGCCGGCCGAGGTGCGGAGCGCCTTCGCCGGGCTCCAGGACCGCGTCCCCCCGCGCCCGCTGCCGGAGGTCGTGGCGACGCTCGAACGCGAGCTGGGCGCGCCGCTCGCGGCGCATTTCGAGTCGTTCGAGGCCGAGCCGCTCGGCGCCGCCTCGATCGCGCAGGTGCACCGCGCGCGCCTGCGCGGCGGCGAGACCGTCGCGGTCAAGGTCCAGTTCCCGTGGCTCGAGCAGTCCCTCGCCGCCGACCTGGCCTGGGCGCGCTGGCTGCTCGGCCGCCTCGACCGGCGCGGCGGCGGCGCCGCGGGCGGACTCGACCGGGCGCGGCTCTTCGAGGAGTTCGCGCGCAGCCTGCGCGACGAGCTCGACTTCGCGCGCGAAGCCGACGTCGCGGAGGAGATCGCGCGCAACCTGGCCGGCGAGCCCCAGGTGGTGGTGCCCGGCATCCACCGCGCGCTGTCGACGCGGCGCGTACTGACCATGAGCTACCTGCCTGCGGTGCGCATCACCGACCGGGAGGCGTTGGCGCGCCTGGGCGCGCCGGTGCGCAGCGTGCTCGAGACGCTGGCCCGCGCCTACGCGAAGCAGGTGTTCGTGGACGGCCTGTTCCACGCCGACCCGCACCCGGGCAACCTGTTCGTGATCGACGAGCCCGAGGCGGCGGTGCGCCCGCGCGTGCTGTTCGTCGACTTCGGCCTGTCGCGGCGGCTCGAGCCGCGGCTGCGTCGCGAGATGCGGCTCGGCATCCACGCCCTGCTGCGCCAGGACGGCGAGGCCTTCCTCGACGGCATGGAGCGCATGGACATGATCGCTCCGGATCACCGCGACGCCGTGGGCGCCGCCGTCGACGCGATGTTCGGCCGCATCCGCGGCGAGGGCGCGCCGCTCGGACTCGGCGGCCGCCAGGTGCTGGCCCTCAAGGACCACGCCAAGGCGCTGCTCGAGGAGACCCCGGGACTTCACCTCCCGGACGACCTGCTCCACTACGCCAAGACGCTGTCCTACCTGTTCGCCCTGGGCCACGAGCTCGACCCCGACGTCGACCTGATGCGCCTGAGCGTCCCCTACCTGCTCCGCTTCCTCTCCGAGAAGGACGCCCGTCTCGACTGACTCCGCGGCGCCTGCGGCGCCGCTGCGCGCTCCGGCTTCGCCTCCGGTCTTGGTGGACTCCGCTCGCCTGCGGCTCGCTGCGCGCTCCGGCTTCGCCTCCGCTTGCGGCTTCCCCCTGCG
>JASJBO010000156.1 GCA_030066475.1 Myxococcota bacterium | reverse complement strand
GCATCGCCGCGCTGCTGGCGCTGCTGCTGCGCGCGCCCGAGCCAGTCGGCGCGCTGCGCGCCGCGGCGTGCGGCGTCGCGATCGGCGTCGCGGCGCTCTTCAAGCCGGTGGCGCTGGCCTATGGCCTGCTGCCCCTGCTGGCGGTGTGGCGCGGGGGGGGCGGCCGCCTGCCCGCGCGCGCCGCGCTCGCGGGCGGGCTGGGCGGGGTGGCGCTGCTCGCGGTGGCTCCCTTCGCGCTGGCGGGGACGCTCGATGCGCTGGTCGACGTCGTCTGGACCTACAACCGGCACTACGCCGAGAACCCGCTCGTGAACGTCGTGCGCGGCCTGGAGCCCATGCGGCTGTTCCATCCGAGCCTGCGCGACGTCGTCCCGCTGCTGACAGTCGCGCTGCTGGCCCCGCTGGCCGCGCTGCCGGCCGCGCCCTCGCGCGGCGCGCTCGTGCTCGCGGCGTGGGCGCTCGCGACCGCGGTGGCCGTGGCGGCGCCCGGCCGCTCGTTTCCCCACTACTACCAGCTCTGGCTGCCGGGCCTGTGCGTGGCCGCGGCCTGGGGGCTCGACGCGCTCGACCGCGGACGCGGTGGCGCGGCGCCGTGGGTGCGCGTCCTGGCGCTGCTGGGGGTGCTCGTCTACCTCCAGGCGCCGGCCTATACCTGGCCCGCCGAGCGCTGGTCGCGGGTCAAGTACGGCGATGTGTTCGTCGACGCGCAGCGGCTGGGGCGCTGGGCCGACTCGGTGCTCGCGCCCGACGCGCGGCTCTACAACTGGGGCAAGGAGAGCGGTCTGTACTGGAGCAGCGGGCGCCGGCCGCCGTCGGGCGTACTGCTGCCGAGCTACCACACCGTGAACTGGCCCGGAGCGGACGCGCTCGCCGCTCGCGTCGTGCGCGAGCTCGAGCGCGCGCCGCCCGAGCTGGTCGTCCTCAGTGACGCGCTGCCGCCCGACCACGCGGTCGCGCGCTGGCTGCGCGCACACTACGCGCTGTCGCCCGACGCACCCGACGTGCCGGGCTTCCGCGTGCTGCGGCGCGCGCCGCCGTGACTCAGGTCGCGCGCTCCTGGAGCCAGTGGGCGAGCTCGTCCGCCCCGCCCACGCGCTCCCCGTCCACGAAGACCTGCGGCACGGTCGCGGCGCCGGTGACGGCGCGCAGCGAGCGGACCGTGGCGTCGCGGCCCAGCACGATCTCTTCGTACGCGTGCCCGCTCTCGTCGAGCAGCGCCTTGGCGCGGGCACAGTGCGGGCAGCCGGGCTTCGTGAACAGCGCCGTCGAGCTGACGGCGCCCGCGCCGGGAGCCAGGTGCTGGAGCATGGTGTCGGCGTCGGACACCTCGAAGGGGTCGCCCGGCACGTCGGGCTCGATGAACATCTTCTCGATCACCCCGTCGCGCACCAGCATGGAGTAGCGCCAGGAGCGGCCTCCGAAGCCCAGGTCGCTCTTGTCGACCCACATCCCCATGCCGCGCGTGAACTCCCCGTTGCCGTCCGCGAGCAGGGTCACCCGGCGCGCGCCCTGGTCGCGTCCCCAGGCCTCCATCACGAACCCGTCGTTGACCGACAGGCACACGACCTCGTCGACCCCGTGCTGCCGGAGCGTCGGAGCGAGCTCCTCGTAGCGGGGCAGGTGGCTCGACGAGCAGGTCGGCGTGAACGCGCCCGGCAGCGCGAACAGCACGACGGTGCGCCCGCCGAAGAGCTCCCGCGAGCTGACGTCGACCGGGTCGCCGTTGCGGCGGACGTGGAAGGTGACCTCGGGAACGCGCTGTCCCTCTCGGTTCTCGATCATGGCTGGACTCCTCGTTGGCAGTCAGTTGCATCAGTGTCGTCCGTCGTGCTGAGAAGTCGAATTGAAATAAATTCTTCGATTGATAATTTTTATCTATCATGCAGCTTCCGACCCTGCGGCAGCTCGAGTACTTCGTGGCGGTGGCGGAGGAGGGCGGCTTCCACCGCGCCGCGCGGCGCTGCGGCGTGAGCCAGCCGGGGCTGTCGGCGCAGGTCCGCCAGCTCGAGCGAGAGCTGGAGGTGCGCCTGTTCGAACGCGACCGCCGCCGCGTGCTGCTCACGCCGGCGGGAGGGGCGCTGCTCGACCGGGGGCGCGCGGTGCTCGCCGGGGCCCGCGACCTGGCCGAGGCGGCGCGCGTGCTGGGGCGCCCGCTCCAGGGTCCCTTGCGGCTCGGCGTGATCCCGACCGTGGCGCCGTACCTGCTGCCCCGGGTGCTGCCGCGCGTGCGCAAGCGCTTCCCCGATCTGCTGCTGCGCCTGCGCGAGGACCGTACGCCGCGGCTGGTCGAGGACCTCGAGGCCGGGCGGCTCGACCTGCTGCTGCTCGCGCTCGAAGCCGACCTGGGGAGCGCCGACACGCTGTCGCTGTTCGCGGACCGCTTCGCACTGGTGGTCCCGCGCGCGCACGCCCTGGCCCGCGGCCCGGCGCCGGCTCCCGCCGACCTGCGCGACGACGAGGTGCTGCTGCTCGAGGACGGCCACTGCCTGCAGGACCAGGCGCTCGAGGTGTGTCGCCGCGCGCGGGCCCACGCCTTCGGCGACTTCCGGGCCAGCAGCCTCGGCACGCTGCTCGAGATGGTGCAGGGCGGAGACGGGGTGACGCTGCTGCCGGAGCTGGCCGTGGCGAGCGAGGCGCGTCCCCGCCCGGGACTGCGGGTGCGGCGCTTCCGGGCGCCCGAGCCGGGCCGTACGATCGGGCTGGCGTGGCGGCCGGGCTCGCCGCGGTCCGAGGAGTTCCGGACGCTCGCGCCGCTGCTGCGCCCGGCGCGCGCCGGCCGCCGGGGCGGCGGAGCCTGAACGAACCGGGGCCCGCGCGCGTGGCTCCGCGTCGCTCAGCGCAGCTCGTCGGGCGTCGGCCCGGCCAGCCCCGAAGGCTCGCGCTCGCGCGCTTCGGCGGTCGCGCGCAGCGCCTCGAGGCGCGAGTCGATCGCGCGCCGCCGCAGCTGGCGGTCGAGGTCGATGCCGCTGCGCTCGAACACGCGGCGCGTCTCCGGTCCGAACGTGCTCGCCCAGAAGCCGTCGAGGGCGTCCTGCTCCTGCTCGGTGCGCAGGTCGTCGAGCGCCTCCTCGCGGCGCACGCGTGCCTCGTGCACCGCGACCTGGCCCGGGGTCCCGCGCTCGCGCAGCGCGCGGTCGGAGGCCCGGCGCTCGATGTCGCGCGACATCTCCCGCAGCCGGGTGCGGCTCTCCGCCCGCGTCGACAGGGTCTTGCGCTGCAGGCTCTCGACCGACCGCTGCCGCGCCCGGTCCGCGCTCGAGCGCGGCACGTGGCGCGGCGTGCCGGCGGGGAGGCCACGGCGACCGGCACGGCTCCAGCCGGGCGACCCGCCGCGGCTCCAGCTCTGAGCGAAGGCCTCGGAGCCGAGCAGGGCTGCCGCCAGGAGGAGCGCCGCGAGGGAGAGCGAGCGCTGCATCGCCAGAAGATACAGTATGCTGCCGGCGCACCGCCCGAGGGGATCTCGATGGCACTGCGCGCAGTCGTCGGACTCGTCGTCCTGGCCCTCTTCGTCCTGGCCCTCTCGACAGGCTGCGCGAGCCGCCTACGGACCAGCGTCCGCTACGACCACGAGACGGACTTCGCCGCGATCCAGGAGATCGCCTGGGACCCGGCGGGCGTGGCCCCCATCAAGGGCCAGGCCAAGGAGGATCGGGTGTACGCGCGGAGCGTGATCCGCTCGGGGTTCGAGCGGAAGGGCCTTCGCTTCGTCGAGCCCGCGCAGGCCGACGCGCTGGTGTTCCTCGCGATGGGCGTCCACAGCCGGGTGCGCACCGAGGGCATGAGCAGCTGGGGCGACCTGGCCGGTCTCTCGATCGATCTGGTCCGCCCGAACGACCGCTACCTCTACTGGTCGGGCTGGGCCACCGTGACCTGGTACGAGGACAAGATGGACACGCGCACCGAGATCGACAACGCGGTGGCCAGCATCATGGAGCAGTACCCGCCGCACTGAGGCGAGCGCGACCCCAGACCCCGAACCCAACGTCCGGAGCCCTCCGCCGCGACTCGCCGGTCGCCGGCGGGGCGGCGTTCCCAGGAGGATGACCTTGCGACGCACGTTCCTCGCGGCATTGCTCGTGCCGCTCACGCTGGCGGGCTGCGCCCGCAACCCGGCCTCCGGCGAGCAGGAGTTCGTCCTGGTCTCGGAGCAGGGCGAACGCCAGGCCGGCCAGGCCGCAGCCAAGCAGATCGAGGAGTTCATGGGCCTGGTCGAGAACGAGCCGCTCCAGGCCTACGTGCGCGGCCTCGGCGAGCGACTGGCCGCGAACTCGCCACGACCCGGCGCCGACTACCGTTTCGCGGTGCTCGACGCGAAGGAGCCCAACGCGTTCGCGCTGCCGGGCGGCCCGGTCTACGTGACGCGAGGGCTGCTGGTCCTGCTCAACTCCGAGGACGAGCTGGCGGGAACGATGGGGCACGAGGTCGGCCACGTGGCGGCCCGCCACCACGTGCGCCAGGCCACGGCCCGGGCGCCCTTCGCGGTGCTGAAGATCCCCGGGGCCATCGTCGGCGTGGTCAGCGGCACGCTCGGCAAGCTGGTGAACCTGCCCGCCAACGTCGCGGGCGGACTGGTGCTGTCGCCCTACAGCCGCGACCAGGAGAGCGAGGCCGACCGGCTGGGCGCCGACATCGCGGCGGCTACGGGCTACGACCCGGCGGCCCTCGTGAGCTCGCTCGAGACGCTCGAGCGCGACGCGGAGCTGCGCACCGGGGAATCGCGCAATCCGAGCTTCTTCGACACCCACCCAGCGACGCCCGGCCGCATCTCGGACCTGCGCCAGCACCTGATGAAGCAGGGCCTGACCGCCTCCCAGCCGCGCCGCGCGAGCGCCTACCTGAAGCGCATCGACGGCCTGGTGGTCGGCGACGGCGCCAAGGGCGGCGTCTTCGCGGACTCGCGGTTCCTGCACCCCGAGCTCCGCCTCAGCTTCCTGTTCCCGAAGGGCTGGACCACCCACAACACCGACCAGGTCGTGATCGGCGTCGACCCGACGGCCGAGCGCGAGCGCTTCTGCCTGTTCCAGATCTCGGCGAAGGGGACGGCTCCCGCCCAGGGCGCGCTCGCCGACGGCTTCAAGGAGAAGCAGGTGGCCGGGTTCGAGTCGCTCCAGGTCAACGGGCTGCCGGCCCTGCGCTCGGTCGATCGGGGCCGCAAGCGGCTGGTCCATGCGACCTGGATCGCCCACCGGGGCCACGTCTACCGGATGGCCTGCGCGTCCCCGGCCTCGGGACCCGACTGGGAGGCGCGCTTCGACGCGACCGCCGGGAGCTTCCGGTCGCTGCAGGCCGGCGACTGGAAGGACATCCGCGAGCGGCGCATCCGCCTGTTCACCGCGCGGTCGGGAGAGAACGTGGACGCGCTGGTCGACCGCACCGGCTCGACCTGGAGCGCGGAGCGGGTGGCCATGGCGAACGCGCTCGCGGGACCCGACGTGCGCTTCGCGGGTGGCGAGAAGCTCAAGATCGCGGTGTGGGAGCCGTATCGCGCCAAGCGCTGACGTCGCGCGGCGCGTCGGCCGCACGGAAGACGCTCCTCCCGCCCACGATCGTCTCGAGTACGCGGATCTCGTCGATCGTCTCGGGGCGCTCGAGCGGCGAATCGGACAGGATCACCAGGTCGGCGAGCTTGCCGGGCTCGAGCGAGCCCTTCAGGTCCTCTTCGAAGTGCTGCCAGGCCGCGTCGATGGTGACTGCGCGCAGCGCCTGCATCGGCGTCAGCCGCTCGTCGGGGCCGACGACGAAGTCGCTGCGCGTGCGCCGGTTCACCGCGGCCCAGACCAGCCGCAGCGGCTCCATCGGCACCACCGGCGCGTCGCAGTGGATCGTGTAGCGGATGCCCCGCTCGCCGGCGCTGCGCGCCGGGCTCATGCGCGCCGCGCGCTCGGGGCCCATGAACAGCGTGCGGTGCCGGTCGCCCCAGTAGAACGTGTGGAGCGTGAAGAAGCTCGGCACCACGCCGAGCCGGGCCATCCGGTCGAGCTGGTCGGGACGCGTCATCTGGGCGTGGATCACGATCGGGCGCGCGTCGTCGCGCGGGTGCGCGCGCGCGGCGGTCTCGATCGCGTCGAGCGCGTCGGCGATCGACGCGTCGCCGTTGCCGTGGATCGCCACCTGCAGGCCGGCCCGCTGGTAGCGGGTGACCCGCTCGAGCAGCTCTTCGCGCGGGATGCGCGGGTAGCCGCGGAACTCCGGGTCGTCGCCGGGCGGCACGTGGTAGGGCTCGCTCAGGTAGCCCGTGTAGCCCTGGATCGAGCCGTCGGCGACGAGCTTCACGGCGCCGATCCGCACCCAGAGCGGGTCGTAGCTCTCGATCGACACGCTGCCGTCGAGCATCTCGTCGGCGGTCTCCATCGCGGGCCACAGCACCAGGCGCACGGGCACCAGCCCGAGCCGCGATGCCCAGATCAGGCTCGTCATCACCGGGGCCGTCGCGTAGCCGCTCTGCGCGGTGGTGACACCGGCCGCGGTGTAGCGCCGGCCCGCCTCGCGCACGATGCGCAGCCCCTCGAGTGCGCCGGGCTGGAGTACGTGCTCCATGATCTGCTCGGCGGCGGTCTCCTCCAGCACGCCGTTGGGGGCGCCCGACGCGTCGCGTTGGATCACGCCGCCCACCGGGTCGGGCGTCTCCGCGCCGATGTCCATCGCCGCGAGCGCGGCCGAGTTGGCGACGGCCAGGTGCCCCGAGATGTGCACGATCGCGAGCGGATGCTGGCGCGAGGCGCGGTCGAGGTCCTCGCGGGTCGGGTGGCGCCGCTCGGCCAGCAGCGTGTCGTCGTAGCTCATGCCGAGCACCCAGTCGCCGGCCGGCGCCTCCGCGGCGCGGGCCCGCATCCGCTCGACGATCTCGTCGATGCGCTCGACCGTGCCGATCGGCGGGCTGTTGAGGTCCTCGACGACCGCGTAGATGCCCTCGCCGGGGAAGTGGCCGTGCGCGTCGACGAAGCCCGGGAGCAGCGCAGCGCCCTGCAGGTCGACCACGCGCGCGCCGCTGCCGCCCCAGGCGCGCACCTCGGCCTCGCTGCCGACGATCGCGATGCGGTCGCCGTCGGTGCCGAGCGCCTCGACCAGGCGGTCGTCGGCGTCCATGGTCAGGATCGGTCCGCCCCGGTAGACCACGCGGCCGGGACCGCGCAGGGCGAGCCAGGCGGCGGCGACCAGCAGCACGCACGTGCCGATGGCGACGACTCGCTTCATGCGCGTTCCCCCTCGGCGCCAGGGTACCGCGGGCCCCGCGCCCCTGCGCGCGCGGAGCGAAGCGCCTCGGGTGGGACCGGACGGTGCGGCGGCGGCGGCCAGGGCGAGCCCCGTCAGGACGACGGTCACGCTCGGATCGAGGGGGTCGACGTGGCAGCCGGACTGACCGCCCTCGACTGGGAAGCTACAGCCGCCGGAGTCGGCGGCGCGTGGTCTCGCCTGGATGCGGTAGGGTTCCGTCCACGGCGCGCCCGAGCCGGGGAGTCCCTGTGGTGTCGGCGCAGTCCGTTCGGAGGGTTCCGAGGCGATGGCATCGCGGCCCGAGCCGTTCTCGCTCGAGGCGTCCGGCGCGGAGGCGCGCCCGCGGCGCACGGTCCACCCGCCGTCCCTGCGCAAGCTGACGCGACCGCGCGTGTGGGCGGCGTTCGGTGCGGGAGCGCTGGTGCTGCTGGCCGCGCGGCCCACGCCGGACAGCCTGGCCCTGGGCAGCGGCGTCGCCCTGCTCGGCTGCGCACTGCGCCTCTGGGCTGCGGGGCACCTGAAGAAGACCGAAGAGCTGACCCAGACTGGTCCCTACGCCTACGTGCGCCACCCGCTCTACGCGGGGGCGCTGATCGTCGGGGTGGGGCTGCTGATCGCGACGGGGCCCGAGGTGGCGCCGTGGACGCTCGCCGCCGGGCTCCCCTGGTTCGCGTTCCGCTACCTGCCGCGCAAGGAGCAGGCCGAGGCGCGCCGGCTCGACGCGCGCCACGGCGAGCACTTCGCCGACTACCGAGCCGCGGTCCGGGCACTGTGGCCGCGCCGGCGGGCATGGCGCCCGGCCGGCAGGCCCGCGCGGCGCTCGTGGTCGGCGGGCCGCGTGCTCGAGAACAACGAGCTCGCGACGCTGGTGGGCGTGCTGCTGGCGATCGCCTGGCTCGCCGTCCGCACCGCACTCGGCGCGGGATGAAGCTGGGGCTCACGGTCGTCGTCCTCCTCGCGGGACTGGCGTGTGGCCTCGACTCCGTACCGGGCGCGCGCGAGGTGGCCCCGGAGCAGCTGCTGGCGCTGACCGCGCACGCCGACGGTCCGCTGCTGCTCGACGTGCGCAGCCCCGCCGAGTTCGACCGGGGCCGGGTGCCCGGCGCGCGCAACGTCCCGATCTCCGAGCTGCCGGCGCGGCTGGCCGATCTCGAGCCGTGGCGCGAGCGGGGCGTGGTCGTCTACTGCGAGGCGGGGCCGCGCGCCGAGCGGGCCGCCGGACTGCTCGGAGCTGCGGGCTTCGAGACGCGCCATCTCAGCGGCGACATGGCGGCCTGGCGCGCCAGCGGGCGGGCGGTGGAGCAGGGGGCTGGCGAGCCCTGAGGGCCGCTCCGGGCTATCCGGGGGCACTGGAACGGGTCTCTGTCCCCTTCGGGGAGTGTTGTTTACAGCATAAATTTATTGTGTACGCTCTCAGCATGCCGCGGGTCCTGAGCCAGCACGAGGTCGAGCGCTTCCGCGAGGAGCTGTGCGATGCCGCCGCCCGGCTGTTCGACCGACAGGGGGTGCCCGGCGTGACGATGCGCGCCCTGGCCCAGGAGCTGGGCTGCAGCCCGATGACCCCCTATCGCTACTTCCGCAACAAGGAAGAGATCCTCGAGGCCGTCCGCCTGGCGGCCTTCGACCGCTTCGGCGCCCGCATCGAGGCCGCCGCCCGCCGCGAGCTCGATCCGCTCGAGCGCTTCCGGGCGCTGGGCCGGGCCTATGTGGGCTTCGCGATCGACGAGCCCGCGGCCTATCGGATCATGTTCCAGCTCGACCCGGTGGTCGGTCCCGACGGCACGATGGCCGACCCCCCGGAGCGGCGCGGCTGGCAGGTGCTGCTCGACACGATCGAGGCCTGCATCCGCACCGGCTCGCTCGAGGGCGAACCCGTCCAGATCGCCCACATGGCGTGGTGCTCGCTGCACGGCGCCGTGACGCTCCACCTGGCCGGCAGACTCCGGTGGGAGCTGGGGCTCGACGACCTGATCGAGCCGCTGCTCCAGCACTTCGTTCGCGGTTCTCAAGCGCGCCCCAACGCTCGAGGAGCCTGATGCACCGCATCGCCCTAGCTTTCGTGGCCGCCTTCGCCGTGGCCGGCGCCGCTGCCTGGCTGTGGCTGCCCCGGGCCGAGTCCGCGCCGGCCGCGGCAGAAGCCGCCGCCGGGACGCTGCTGCCCGTCGAGACGTTCGTCGTCGAGCTCGATGGCGACTATCCCGTCACCGAGTCCTACGCGGGCCGTGTGGTGAGCCGGCGCCGCAGCGCGCTGGGCTTCGAGCGCGGCGGCCGGCTCGAGCGCGTGTGGGTGGACGAGGGCGACACGGTCGAGCCCGGCCAGGTGCTCGCCGTGCTCGACACCAGCGCGCTCGAGGCCCAGCGGCGCCAGCTCGAGGCGCAGCAGCGCGAGACCGAGGCGCGCCTGGCCCTGGCGCGGCTCACCACCGAGCGGCGCCGCAAGCTGCGCGAGTCCGATCACGTGTCGGTGCAGGAGATGGACGAGGCGATCTTCGCCGAGCGCGCGCTCGAGGCCTCGCTGGCCGCGGCGCGCGCATCGCTCGAGCGGGTCGAGGTCGACCTGGAGCTGTCGCGCATCGAGGCGCCCTACGCGGGCACCGTGACCGAGCGGCTCGAGGACGAGGGCACCGTCGTGGCCCCGGGTCAGCCCCTGCTGGGGGTGGTCGAGGCGGGCGCGCTCGAGGTGCACGTGGGCGTGCGGCCCGAGACCGCCGCCGAGCTGGTGGCCGGCGCCCGCTACGAGGTCGAGATCGCCGGCGCGCGACATGCGGCCCGTCTCGACTCGGTGCTGCCCACCATCGAGATCGACACCCGCACGGTCACGGTGATCCTGCGCCTCGACGCGGCCGCGCCCGGCGTGCGCAGCGGCGCGCTCGCGCGCGTCGCCCTCGAGCGACGCGTGCGCGGCGAGGGCTCCTGGCTGCCGCTCACGGCGCTCGCCGAGAGCCGCCGCGGGCTGTGGTCGGCCTATGCCGTCGTGTCGGACGGCGAGGGCGGCGCGCGCGTCGAGCGCCGCCAGCTCGAGCTGATCCACGCCGAGGCCGACCGCGCCTACGTGCGCGGCACGCTGCGCGCCGGCGACCGGCTCGTCGCCACCGGGCTGCACCGCCTGGTGCCCGGTCAGCGCGTGCGGCTCGCCGAAGCCGCCCCCCGCGCCGCGGTGGCCGCGCGATGAGCGGGGAGGGCGCGGGCGCGGCGAACGTCTTCTACCGCAACCCCCGGCTCACGGCGCTCGCGATCGGGCTGATCACCGTAGCGGGCTTCGCCGCGCTCCAGGCGCTCGCGCGCCAGGAGGACCCGACGCTGGCGCGCCGCTTCGGCACGGTCACCACCTTCTACCCCGGGGCGAGCGCCCTGCGCGTCGAGTCGCTCGTCACCGAGAAGCTCGAGTCGCGCATCCAGGAGCTGTACGAGGTGGCCGAGATCGACTCGGTCTCGCGCAGCGGCGTGTCGATGATCTCGATCGAGCTCGACGACCGGTACGAGGAGGCCGACGTCGACGAGATCTGGTCGAAGGTGCGCGACAAGCTGGCCGACGCCGAGGCCGAGCTGCCCGCCGGCGCCGGGCGGCCCGAGTTCGAGGACCGCACCTCCACCGCCGTGACCGTGCTGGCGGCGCTGACCTGGGCGCAGCCCGGCGCGCCGCAGCTCGGCCTGCTGTCGCGGCTGGCCGAGGAGCTCGAGAACCGGCTGCGCAACCTGCCGTACACCAAGGAGACGGACCGGTTCGGCGAGGCCGAGGAGGAGGTGCGCGTCACGATCGACCCGCTGGCGCTGGCGGCGGTGAACCTGACGGCCGCCGACGTCTCATACGCGATCGCGCGCGCCGACGCCAAGCGGCCCGCCGGCCAGCTGCGCCACGGCGCGAACGACCTGCTGATCGAGGTCGAGGGCGAGATCGACTCGGTGGCGCGCGTGCGCGCCGTGCCGGTGCGCCAGGAGAGCGACGGGCGGCTGCTGCGCGTGGGCGACATCGCGCGCGTAGAGAAGACCGTGGTGGATCCGCCCGCCACCCAGGCGCTGGTGCACGGCGTGCCCGGCGTGGTGGTGTCCGCGACCATGGAGTCGGGGCATCGCGTCGACCGCTGGGCGGCGCGGGCGCGCGCCGAGCTCGAGGCGTTCCGCGCGGAGCTGCCGCCCGGCGTGGGCTTCGAGCTGATCTTCGACCAGAGCGGCTACACCGAGGAGCGGCTCGGCACCCTGGTGGGCAACCTGGTAATGGGCGCCACCATCGTAGTGGCGGTGCTGTTCTTCCTGCTCGGGGCGCGCTCGGCGCTGATCGTGGCGTCGGCGCTGCCGCTCACGGTGGCGATGGTGCTGGCGCAGCTCAACCTGTTCGGCGTGCCGCTCCACCAGACGTCGATCACCGGCCTGATCATCGCGCTGGGTCTGCTGATCGACAACGCGATCGTGGTGGTGGACGAGTTCAACCGGCGCGTCGCGCGCGGGTCGAGCGTCGCGGAGGCCGTGGCGCACACGGTGCGCCTGCTGGTCGTGCCGCTCGCGGCCTCGACGCTCACCACGGTGCTGGCCTTCCTGCCGATCGTCTTGATGCCGGGCGGGGCCGGCGAGTTCGTCGGGCCGATCTCGATCGGCGTGATCCTGTCGATCACGAGCTCGTTCCTGCTCTCGATGACGGTGATCCCGGCGCTGGCCGGTTTCGCGACGCGGCGCTCCGGCTCGCACGGGGGGCACTGGTGGAGCGTCGGGTTCTCGAGTCCGCGCCTCACCGACGGCTTCCGCCGCCTGCTGGGCGTGGTGCTGCGCCGGCCCGCGCTGGGCGTGGGCCTGGCGCTGGTGCTCCCCATCACGGGCTTCGTGGCGGGCTCGACGCTCGGCGAGCAGTTCTTCCCGGCCAACGACCGCAACCAGTTCCAGGTGCAGCTCGTGCTGCCCTCGCAGACGTCCATCGCCGAGACCCGTGCGAATGCGCTGCGCGCCCGTGCCCTGGTGCATGCGCACCCCGACGTGCTGGAGAGCCACTGGTTCCTGGGTGAGTCGGCGCCGCGTGTCTTCTACAACATGTTCGCCAACGAAGATGGGGTCTCGAGCCACGCCAGCGCGTTCGTCACCACGCGCTCGCCGGACGCGACCGAGCGGCTGCTGCCCGCGCTCCAGCGGCAGCTGATCGAGGCCTTCCCGAACGCGCGCGTGATCGCGCTGCCATTCGAGCAGGGCCCGCCCTTCGAGGCGCCGATCGAGGTGCGGGTGATCGGTCCCGACGTCGAGACCCTGCGCGCGCTGGGCGAGCAGGTGCGCGGCGTCCTGGCCGAGACGGCCGATGTCACCTACACGAGCGCCAAGCTCGCCGGGGGGGAGCCCAAGCTGCTGCTGGCCGCCGACGAGGACGAGGCGCGGCTCGCCGGTCTCACGCTGGGCGACGTGGCCGACCAGCTCCAGGCGCGTCTCGAGGGCGCCGTCGGCGGATCGCTGCTCGAGGCGAACGAGGAGATCCCGGTGCGCGTGCGGGTGGGCGCCGGCTCGCGCGATTCGCTGGCGGGCATCGTCGCCGGCCGCCTGCTCCCGCGCGGCGGCGTCGCCAGCCCGCGCGACGACGACGTGCCCGGCGTGCCGCTCTCGGTGGTGTCGGAGGTAGCGCTGGTTCCCGAGCTGGGCGGCGTCACGCGCCGCCAGGGCGAGCGCTCCAACACGATCCAGGCGTTCCTGACCCCGTACGCCCTGATCGCCGACTCGCTGGCCGACTTCGAGCGCCGGCTCGAGGTCTCCGGCTTCGCGCTGCCGCCCGGCTACCGCATCGAGCTGGGCGGCGAGAGCGAGCAGCGGGGCGAGGCGCTCTCCAAGCTCGCGGCGTTCGCGCTCCCGCTATTCGTGTTGATGGCGGGCGCGATCATCCTCACCTTCAACTCGTTCCGGCTGGCCGGGATCATCTTCGGCGTCGCCTTCCTGGGCGTCGGGCTCGCGATGTTCGGGGTATGGCTGGGCGGCCACCCGATGGGCTTCGTCGCAATCGTCGGCACGATGGGGCTGGTGGGGCTCGCCATCAACGACTCGATCGTGGTGCTGACCGCGCTGCGCTCGGACGCGCGCGCGCTCGCGGCCGATCCCGACGGCACGGCCGAGGTGGTGATCGGGGCCACCCGCCACGTACTCGGCACCACCTTCACCACGATCGGCGGCTTCCTGCCGCTGATCCTGTTCGGCGGGCGCTTCTGGCCGCCGATGGCGTGCGCGATCGCGGGCGGGGTGGTCGGCAGCTCGATCCTGGCGTTGATCCTGGTGCCGTCGCTCTTCATCGCGATCCGCCGGCGGATCGTCCGGCGCGCGCCCGAGCACGCGGTCCCGCTGGCCGCCGTGCGGCCGAGCCCGCTCCGGGCCCTGCCGGAGCTGGCGCGAGACGCGTCCCAGCAGGCGGGCTAGATTCGCGGCGATGGCCTTCTGGAAGCGCTGGCTGGGCAGGAAGCGACCGGGCGAGGGCGCCGCGCGCCACGCCGTCGGGGAGCTCGTCTCCGAGGCGCCGCGCATGGTGAACGTCAGCGGCAGCTCCACCTTCGACCTGGGCGGCAGCTTCGAGACGCGGCCGCCGCGCACCGTGATCCAGGCGCCGGTGATCGAGCAGGCGGCCCCGACCGAGCCGCCGCCCGCCGACGGCGAGGTCCGCATCAAGGCTCAGCCCAGCACGGACGGCAGCCAGTGCCGGTTCCTGCTGAGCCGGGCCGTGCTGCCGGGCCGCTCCTGGTGGTATCCCGACGCCGCCAGCGCCGCGGGCTCGCCGCTGGCGGCCGGCCTGCTCGCGCACGCCGAGGTGGACACGGTGCTGGTCGACGACGCGACGGTGGTGGTGGCGCTGCCCGAAGGCGAAGCGACGCAGCGCTGGGAGCCGCTGGCGCGCGAGCTCGGCGCGCGGATCCGGGCGCAGCTCGAGTCGGGCGAGCCGCCGGTGGACCCCGCGCTGGTGGCGTCGATTCCCGCCGAGGACGAGATCCGGCAGCGCGTGCAGGACGTGATCGACACGACGGTGAACCCGGGCGTGGCGGCGCACTCGGGCCTGATCACGCTGAGCCGCGTGCGCGGCAACAGCGTCTACATCGAAATGGGCGGTGGCTGCCAGGGCTGTAGCGCCGCCGACCTGACGCTGAAGCAGGGCATCCACCACGCCTTCCGCAGCGCCGTGCCCGGGCTCGGCGCGATCTACGACGAGACCGACCACGCCGCGGGCGAGAACCCCTTCTACCGCGGCCCGAGCGGCTGAAGGCACGGCTTGGCGCGCATCGAACGCCTCGCGCTGCGCCTCCAGACGGGGGCGCGCGGAACGCCTGGCCCCGTGCTGGTGGAGTTCAACGGCCACGAGCTGGGCTGCGGCGCCGGTGCCGGCGGCACGGACGCCGGCGAGGTGTTCGAGGGCCAGGTGGAGCCGCGCAGCGTGGCGCACTCGGTGGTCCTGGTGGGGCCCGAGAGCGGCGACTGGGACCTCGAGCGCATCGAGGTCACCTACGACCCGGGCGACGGCGAGCCGTGGACCGTGTGCCTCGGTCCCGTCTCGCTCGATCCGCGCACCGCCGTCGACATCTGGCGGCCGCGCCCGCTCCCGGTGTTCGATGTCTGACGTCTCCGACGACCCCACGCCGCGCGCCGAGCGCATCCTGCGCACCTTCCTGCAGGAGTCGACGCTGTGGCCGGTGACCTTCGCGGCGCTCGCGATCTTCGTGACGCTCGGGGCCTGGCTGTTCGTGCTGGCACTGCAGGATCGCTACCTGCCGGCGATGGTGGCGCTCGCGGCGCTGGCCGGCGTCTCCGCGCACGCGCTGGCGCCGGCCGTCGCGGCCCGGCGGCTGGGCGCCGCGGGCTGGCTGGTGATCGCGCTCTGGGGCGGCAGCCTGCTGGCCGCGCTGGCGGCGCAGCGCTGGCTGCTCGACGTGCCGGCTCCGTAGACTTCGCTCGCCTTCGCCGGCTTGGTGGACTTCGCTCGGCTTCGCCTCGCTGCGCGCGCCGGCCTGGTAGACTTCGCTCGCCTTCGGCTCGCTGCGCGCGCCGGCCTGGTAGACTTCGCTCGCCTTCGGCTCGCTGCGCGCGCCGGCTTCGCCGGCGCTTGCGGGGTGCCTGCGTAGGGGGCGTTGCTGGCGCGGGCGCGTCTTGGTGGACTTCGCTCGCCTGCGGCTCGCTGCGCGCGCCGCCGGAGGAGCCGGCGGCGCTTGCGGGGTGCCTGC
>JASJBO010000161.1 GCA_030066475.1 Myxococcota bacterium | reverse complement strand
CCCCACGGCAAGGTCCCCCTCGGCCACCCCACCCTGCGCGGCCGCGAAGGCGACGAGGTGATCGTCGAGGCCTGGAACGGCCGCCTCTGGAGGGAGTTGAATCCGCTTGAGCGATGAGGCCGCAAGTCGCCCGCAGGCCTCGCGAATTCCGTTCGTGGCCGCCCTCCTGGCCGGGAGCGTCCTGGCCTCCCGCGCGCTCGGCTTCGTGCGCGAGGCGGTGCTGGCGGGCCAGCTCGGCGCCGGCCCCGAGGTCGACGCCTACCGGGCCGCCTTCCAGATCCCGGACATCCTGAACCACCTGCTGGCGGGCGGCGCCTTCGCGGTCGCCTTCATCCCGTTCTACACGCGCGCCCGCGAGCGGCAGGGCGAGGCGGCGGCGCGGCGCCTGGTGGCCACGGTGATGGGCTCGATGACGGTGATCGCGCTGGCCGCGACCGTCGCGCTGTGGCTCGCGGCCGACCCGCTGGTGGCCCTGCAGTTCCCGCGCTTCTCGGACGAGAGCCAGGCGCTCACCGCGCGCCTCACGCGCATCGTGCTGCCCGCCCAGGCCTTCTTCGTGGCGGGTGGACTGGTGCGCGCCGTGCTGATGGCACACGACCGCTTCCTGGCGCAGGCGCTGGCGCCGCTGGTCTACAACCTCGGGATCATCGCGGGCGGGTTGGGCCTGGGCGCCACGCTCGGCGCCGAGGGCTTCGCCTGGGGCGCGCTGGGCGGGGCGGTGCTCGGCAGCTTCGGGCTGCCGTTCGTCGACCTGCTGCGGGCCCGCCTGCCGATCGGGTTCCGCGTTGCGCCCTGGGACCGCGACTTCCTGCGCTACCTGTGGCTCGCCGCGCCACTCATCCTGGGGCTCTCGCTGCTCACGGTGGACGAGTGGTACGACCGCTGGTTCGGACAGCTCGCCGGCCCCGGCGCGATCGCGCAGCTCGGCTACGCGCGCATCCTGATGCTGGTTCCGGTGGCGGTGGTGGGTCAGGCGGTGGCGACCGCGGCGCTGCCGGCGTTCTCGCAGCTCTGGAGCGAAGGTCGCCGCGACGAGCTCGAGCGCGCCGTCTCGACCACGCTGCGCGCCTCGCTCGGGCTCGCGGTGCTGCTGGCCGCGGGCGTGATCGCGCTGGCCGAGCCCGCCGTGGCGCTGCTCTACGAGCGCGGCCGCTTCACGGCCAGCGACACCGCGCGCGTCGCCGCGCTCGCCACCGTGTTCGCGTTCGCCGTGCCCGGCTGGGTCGCGCTCCAGGTGGCCGGGCGCGCCTTCTACGCGCGCCAGGACATGTGGCGGCCGATGCTGCTGGGCACCGGGGTCGCCGCGCTCGCGCTGCCGCTCTACTGGGCGCTCGCCAACGGCTGGGGTGCACCGGGCATCGCGGTGGCGGGTGCGCTGGCCATGAGCGCCAACGCCCTGCTGCTGCTCGGCATGCTGCGCGGCGTGCACGGTGGGCCGCCGCTGGCACCCCTGCTCGGGACCTTCGCGCGCGCCCTCGCGCTCGCGGTGCCCGCCGGCGCAGCGGCGTGGGCAGCGGCGGGTGTGGTCGAGGCCGCCTTCCTCCAGCTCGTCGTGGGCGGGGCCGCCTTCGCGGCGGTGGCGGGACCCGGCATCTGGTGGCTGGGCGACGACGCCATCCGCGAGCCGGTGCAGAAGCTGGCGCAGCGCGCGAGGCGCCGCCGTGGCTGACACGCCCTGGCAGTTCTGGATCGACCGCGGCGGCACTTTCACCGACGTGATCGGGCTGGCGCCCGACGGCGGGCTCCACACCGCGAAGCTGCTGTCGTCGGACACGGCGCCGGTGGAGGGCGTGCGCCGCGTGCTGCACGAGGCGTCGGGCCTGGCCCCCGACGCGCCGCCGCCCGCGTGCGTCGTGAAGCTCGGCACCACGGTCGCCACCAACGCGCTGCTCGAGCGGCGCGGCGCGCCCACGCTGCTGGTGGCCACGCGCGGGCTCGGCGACGTGTTCCGCATCGGCACGCAGGAGCGGCCCGAGCTGTTCGACCTGCACATCCGCAAGCCGGCGCCGCTGCCGGCGCGCACGGTCGAGGCCGTGGGGCGGGTGGGCGTGGCGGGCGACGCCGTCGAGGCGCCCGACGACGACGCCCTGCGCGCCGCGCTGGCCGAGGCGCGCGCCGCCGGCCTCGAGTCGGTGGCGGTGGTGGCGATCCACGCCTACGCGCACCCCGACCTCGAGCAGCGTTGGGCCGCGCTGGCCCGCGAGGCCGGCTTCCCGTACGTCGTGGCCTCGCACGAGATCGCCCGCGAGCAGGGCCTGCTGGCGCGCGGCGAAACCGCGATCGCAGACGCCTATCTCACGCCGCTGCTCCAGCGTCACGTGTACGAGCTGAAGGGCGCACTGCCGGGATCGCGCCTGCGCTTCATGCAGTCGTCGGGCGGGCTCACCGAGGCCGCGCGCTTCCGCGGCCCGAACGCGCTGCTCTCGGGTCCGGCGGGCGGCGTCGTGGGCGCCGCGCGGGTGGCGGCCGCCGCCGGCTTCGAGCGCGCCATTGGCTTCGACATGGGCGGCACCTCCACCGACGTGTCGCTGCTGGTGCGCGGCGACGTCGAGCGCGGCTTCGAGACGCTGGTGGCCGGCATCCGCGTGCGCGCGCCCATGCTGCGCATCCACACCGTGGCGGCCGGCGGCGGCTCGCTGTGCCGCTTCGACGGCTTCCGCCTCACGGTGGGGCCCGAGAGCGCCGGCGCCGACCCCGGCCCCGTGTGCTATCGGCTGGGCGGCCGCGAGCTGGCGCTCACCGACGTGAACCTGGCGCTCGGGCGCCTCCAGCCCGACCGCTTCCCGCTGGCGCTCGACGCCGCCCCGGTCGGCGAGGCGCTCGGCGCGCTCGAGCAGCAGCTCTCGAAGGCCGGCCTCGCGATGTCGCGCGACGAGATCGCGGCGGGCTTCGTCGAGATCGCCAACGCCAGCATGGCGCAGGCGATCCAGCAGGTGTCGGTGGCACGCGGCGTCGACCCGCGCGACTGCGCGCTGGTGGGCTTCGGCGGCGCCGGCGGCCAGCACGTGTGCCAGGTGGCGCGCTCGCTGGGCATGCGGCGCGTGCTGCTGCACCCACTGGCCGGCCTGCTCTCGGCCTACGGCATCGGCGTGGCCGACGTCTCGTGGGACGGCCAGCGCGACGCGGGGCGCGAGCCCCTGGGCGCGGGCGGACGCCCGCCGGTGCGCGTGGGACCCGTCTTCGCGACGCTCGAGCGCGAGGGCCGCGCGGCGCTCGCGGCCGAGGGCGCCGCGCCCGAGACGGTGCGCGTCGAGCGCGTGCTCGACCTGCGCTACGCCGGCACCGAAGCCCCGCTGGCGGTGGACGAGCCCGCGGACGGCGACTGGGAGGCCGCCTTCGCGCGCGCCCACGACACGCGCTTCGGCTACACGCGTCCCGGCCGGCCCGTCGAGGTGGTGACGGCCCGCGTGCGCGCGCGGGCCCCGGGTGCGCCCGACCAGGAGATCCACACCGGCGCCGAGCCGGCGGCCGCGGGCGCGCCCGAGCCGCTGCGCCACGCCGACGCCTGGTTCCCCGACGTGGGCCGCACGAGCGCTCCGGTCTATGCGCGCGAGGCGCTCGGCCCGGGCAGCGACATCGCCGGCCCCGCCATCGTGCTCGAGGACACCGGCACCGTGGTGATCGACCCGGGCTTCACGGCCCGGGTCGGCGCCGGCGGCGTCCTCGACCTCGAGGACCGCGGCGGACCCGAGCGCCCCGCGCACCTCGACCTCTCGCGCCCCGACCCGGTGCGGCTCGAGGTGTTCGGCAACCGCTTCATGTCGATCGCCGAGCAGATGGGCGCGGTGCTCCGCAACACCTCGGTGTCGACCAACATCAAGGAGCGGCTCGACTACTCGTGCGCCGTGTTCGACGGCGCGGGCGGGCTGGTGGCCAACGCGCCGCACATCCCGGTGCACCTGGGCGCCATGGAGGAGACCGTGCAGGTGCTGCACGCCGCCTTCCCCGACCTGGCGCCCGGCGACGTGCTGGTGAGCAACGACCCCTTCGAAGGTGGCTCGCACCTGCCCGACGTGACGGTGGTGACGCCGGTGTTCGTGCCTGGCCGGCGCACCCCCGCCTTCTACCTGGGCAGCCGCGGCCACCACGCCGATCTGGGCGGCAAGAGCCCCGGCTCGATGCCCGCCGACTCGCGCACGCTCGAGGAGGAGGGCGTGGTGCTGCACGCCTTCCGCCTGGTGCGCGAGGGCCGCTTCGACGAAGCGCGCCTGCGCGCGGTGCTCACGGGCGGGCGCTTCCCGGCCCGCCGGCCCGACGACAACGTGGCCGACCTCGAGGCCATGGTGGCCGCCAACCGGGCCGGCGAGCGCCTGCTCCTCGAGATGGCCCGGACGCTGGGCAGCGAAGCCGTCGAGACCACCATGCAGCAGCTCCAGGCCGCCGCCGCCGGCAAGGTGGCCCGCGAGATCGGCCGCCTGCCCGACGGCGAGCACGGCTTCCGCGACCGGCTCGACGACGGCACGCCCGTGGTCGTGAGCCTGCGCGTGGACGGCGAGCGCATGACGATCGACTTCGCCGGCACGGGCCCCGCGGTGGCCGGCAACCTCAACGCGCCGCGCGCGGTGGTGCGGGCCGCCGTGATCTACGTCCTGCGGGCGCTGGTGGCCGAGCGCATCCCGCTCAACGGTGGCTGCCTGGCGCCAGTGGAGATCCGCATCCCGCCCGGCTCGCTGCTCGACCCGCCGCCGGGCTCGGCCGTGGTGGGCGGCAACGTCGAGACCTCGCAGCGCGTGGTGGACGTGCTGCTGGGCGCGCTCGGCCTGACGGCCGCCAGCCAGGGCACGATGAACAACGTGACCTTCGGCCACGAGGGCTTCGGCTACTACGAGACGATCGGCGGCGGGGCAGGCGCCGGCCCCGACTTCGCCGGCGCCTCGGGCGTGCACGTGCACATGACCAACACACGGATCACCGACGCCGAGGTGCTCGAGGCGCGCTACCCGGTGCGGCTGCTCGAGTTCGCGCTGCGCCCGGGCAGCGGCGGAGCGGGGCGCCGCCGCGGCGGCGACGGTCTGGTGCGCCGCTACGAGTTCCTCGATCCGGTCGTGGTGTCGCTGCTGACGCAGCGCCGCGCGGTCGCGCCGTTCGGGCTCGAGGGCGGCGCATCGGGCGCGCCGGGGCGCAACCGGGTCGAGCGAGGCGACGGCCGCGTCGAGGCGGTGGACGCGCAGGCCACGCTCGCGCTCGGCGCCGGCGACCGGCTGGTGATCGAGACGCCGGGCGGGGGCGGCTTCGGCTTGCCGGACGGCGAGCCGAGCCCTAGCTTCCGTCCGGGCGCGTAGCTCAATTGGCAGAGCAAGGGACTCTTAATCCCTAGGTTCGGGGTTCGATTCCCCGCGCGCTCACCAGCAAGTTTCTTCGAACTTCGCTCGCCTGCGGCTCGCTGCGCACGCCGCTCGTGACTCCACCGAACCCTCCGGCTCCGTGGGCGGCGCTTGCGGCCGCAGCCTCGCTCGCTTCTCCGGCCATTTCCAGGCTGCGAGAGGGCGAGTACCGGCTCGGTTCGCGTAGGTGCGGGGCGCCCGGGCTCCCGATTTGACGGGGGTTCGGGGGGCTCCTACGTTCGCTCTCTGCCCCGCCGGGGTGGCGGAACTGGTAGACGCAGTGGCCTTAGGAGCCACCGTCCGAGAGGGCATGCAGGTTCGAGTCCTGTCCCCGGCACCAGCGCGAGACGGGCGACCGTTCGTCTATGCGACGTCTCGACGTCGGGCCATGGCTCGGTCTAGGTCGTAGGTGGCCTGTAGATTCATCCACAGCTTGCTGGTCGTGCCCAAGGCCTCGGCCAGATCGATCGCTGCGTCGGCCGTCACTCCGCGCTTCCCGTGGATGAACTCGCTGAGCCGCGAGCGGCTCCACCCGATCTTCTCGGCGAAGGCGGCCTGGGTGATTCCGGCGGGCGCGAGGAACTCCTCGAGCAGGATCTCGCCCGGGTGAAAGGGGTTCTTGGCAGGTCTCATGGCTTCCTCTCAGTGGTAGTCGAGGACTCTGACGTCCGATGCCTGGCCGTTCTCCCAGCGAAAGACGATCCGCCACTGGTCGTTGATGCGGATCGAGTGGTAGCCACTCCAGTCGCCCTTCAGCGCTTCGAGTCGACTGCCCGGTGGCGCCCGCAGGTCCTTCAGCTGCTCCGCGTCGTTGAGGTAGACGAGCTTGCGTCTCGCTGGCCGGCGCAGCTCGGGCGGGAGCTGCCTCACGGTGCGGGAGGCCTTGTCGTCCCAGAGGTCCTCCGCGAGGCGATTCCCGAAGCTGATGATCACAGCCCAGATGTTATCGGATTCCGATAACTCGGAAACAACCCCCGGCCCGGCCGGGTTGGCGGTCGTTCGGCCGGGTGGCTACAACTCCAGCCGGATCGGGCGACCCATTCAGCTGCCTCCGGCTCCTGCTCCGGTCGAGCCCGGTCCCCGGCTCCTGCGGGTCCTTCCCGCACCGGCCCTCCATTCAAGGTCTTCCCATCCAAGGAACGGATGTCTCGCATGAGTCAGGAGTCCACGCCGCGCGTCGAGGTCAGCGAGGACGGGCCGGTCGCCCGCCAGGTCGAGGTCGAGGTGCCGGCCGCACGCGTGCGCAAGGCGTTCGAGCGGGCCTACAAGCAGCTGGCGCGGACGGCGCGCGTGCGCGGGTTCCGGCCCGGCAAGGTGCCGCGCTCGGTGCTGCAGCGGATGTACGGCCCGGCGCTGTCCGAGGACATCGAGCGCACCCTGGTGGGCGAGACGCTGGGCGAAGCGCTCGAGCAGAGCGAGCTGGTGCCGGTGAGCGAGCCGTCGATCGACGCCGAGGCGCCCCAGCAGGACGCGCCCTTCGTCTACCGCGCGCGCGTCGAGGTGCGGCCCGAGTTCGAGCTGGGCGAGCTCGAGGGGCTGCCGGTGACGCGGCCGGACGAGGAGGTCACCGACGAGCAGGTCGAGGCCGAGCTCGAGTCGCTGCGGCAGCGCCAGGCCTCGCTGGTGGAAGAGCCCGAGGACGCGGTCGCCGCGAACGGGCACCTGCTGTCGATCGACTTCGACGGGAGCATCGACGGCGAGCCCTTCGAGGGCGGCAGCGGCAAGGGCGTGACACTCGAGCTCGGCGCCGGCCAGTTCATCGCGGGCTTCGACGAGCAGCTCGAGGGCGTGCGCGCGGGCGAGTCGCGCACCGTCCGCGCCCAGTTCCCGGACGACTACCAGGCCGAGCACCTGGCCGGCAAGGCGGCGGACTTCGACGTGCGCGTCGAGTCGATCAAGCGTCGCGACGTCCCGGATCTGGACGACGAGTTCGCCAAGGACCTGGGCGACTTCGAGACGCTCGACGAGCTGCGCGCGAAGCTCCGCGAGAGCCTGGAGGCGCAGCGCAAGCGCGAGGTGGAGGCCGCGGTGCGGCGCTCGCTGCTCGACGCGCTGATCGAGCGCACCCCCTTCGAGGTGCCCCCCGGGATGGTGGCGGAGCGGGTGCAGCGCCGGATCCACTCCGCGCGCCACGACCTCGAGGGCCGCGGCATGCCCGCCAACTGGATCGACGCCCAGGCGGCTGGCTGGGAGGAGAGCTGGCGGCCCTCGGCCGAGCGCGAGATCCGGGAGTCCTGGCTGCTCGAGGCGGTCGCGAAGCAGCGAGAGATCGAGGTCGAGGACGAGGCCGTCGCGGTCCGCCTGGAGGAGCTGGTGCAGGCGGAGGCGGCCGAGGGCGGCGACCCGCAGCGGCTGCGCCGGGCCTGGCGCGAGGCCGGTCTGGATGACGCAGTGCGCCGACAGCTCGCCGAGGAACGGGCCGTTGAATTCCTGCTCGGCGAGGCTAAGGTCGAGAGCGCCGCAGGCGCCTGAAACGAGTTCCTGCGCATCCGTATCCGAGTCCCCCCCGCGCAGTGCCGTGAACGTCGGAGTCGGGTCGCCGTGGCGGCCTGGACTGATCTAGTGTGGCGATTCACGGACGGTGAACGGCGAGACCTGCAGCGGACACGCAAGATGAGCGCCGCGAAGACGAGCAGGCAGCACGCAGGTGGGAGCCTCCAATGCCCCTGATCCCGATGGTCGTCGAGCAGAGCCCGCGCGGCGAGCGCGCCTACGACATCTACTCGCGCCTGCTCAAGGACCGGATCATCTTCCTCGGGACCGCGATCGACGACGAGGTCGCCAACCTGATCATCGCGCAGCTGCTGTTCTGCGAGGCCGAGGACCCCGAGAAGGACATCTCCCTCTACATCAACTCACCCGGGGGGTCCGTCACGGCCGGAATGGCCATCTACGATACGATGCAGTACGTGCGTCCCGACGTGGCCACCATTTGTCTGGGACAGGCTGCCTCGATGGGCGCCTGGCTGCTGGCCGCTGGCACCCCGGGCAAGCGCATGGGCCTGCCGAACTGCCGCGTCATGATCCACCAGCCGATGGGTGGATTTCAGGGACAGGCAACCGACGTCGACATCCAGGCCCGGGAGATCCTGAAGATCCGGCAGCGGATGAACGAGATCCTCGCCGACCACGTCGGCAAGCCCGTGGATCAGATCGCCAAGGACACCGAGCGAGACTACTATATGTCTGGCGAGGAAGCGCTGGCATACGGGGTCATCGACCAGGTGGTGACGCGCCGTCTGCCGGCCTCCGGCGCCGAGGGATCTTCGAGCGAGGGCCAGGGCGGATGAAGAAGCGGGACGACAACGGGAACCTGTCGTGCTCCTTCTGCGGCAAGAGCCAGCGGGAGGTCAAGAAGCTCATCGCAGGCCCCACTGTCTACATCTGCGACGAGTGCATCGAGCTCTGCAACGACATCATCGCCGAGGAGTACGGGCGCGACGAAGCCACGCCCGAGGCCTCGAAGGTCCCCAAGCCCCGCGAGATCAAGAAGATCCTCGACGAGTACGTGATCGGTCAGGAGTGGGCCAAGAAGGTGCTCTCGGTGGCGGTCCACAACCACTACCGCCGCATCGAGAGCCAGGCCTTCGTGGGCGACGTGGAGCTGCAGAAGTCGAACATCCTGCTGCTCGGCCCCACCGGCTGCGGCAAGACCCTGCTGGCCCAGACCCTGGCCAAGATCCTCGACGTCCCGTTCACGATCGCCGACGCCACCACCCTCACCGAGGCGGGCTACGTCGGCGAGGACGTCGAGAACATCATCCTCAACCTGCTGCAGGCGGCGAACTACGACGTCGAGCGCGCCCAGCGCGGCATCGTCTACATCGACGAGATCGACAAGATCGCGCGCAAGAGCGAGAACCCGTCGATCACCCGCGACGTGTCGGGCGAGGGCGTGCAGCAGGCGCTGCTCAAGATCATCGAGGGCACCACCGCCAACGTGCCGCCCAAGGGCGGGCGCAAGCACCCGCAGCAGGAGTTCCTGCAGATCGACACGACGAACATCCTGTTCATCTGCGGCGGCGCCTTCTGCGGGCTCGAGAAGATCATCGAGCAGCGCATCGGCGTGAAGGGCATGGGCTTCGGCGCCAGCGTCGAGCAGCAGGGCAAGCGGCCGCTGGGCGAGGTGCTGCGCGAGGCGCAGCCCGAGGATCTGCTGAAGTTCGGGATGATCCCGGAGTTCGTGGGGCGCCTGCCGGTGATCGCCACGCTCGCCGAGCTGGACGAGGCGGCGCTGGTCGAGATCCTGACCCAGCCGCGCAACGCGCTGGTGAAGCAGTACCAGAAGCTGTTCGAGTTCGAGGAGGTGCGGCTGCGCTTCACCGACGGCGCGTTGGGCGCGATGGCGCGCCAGGCGATCTCGCGCAAGTCGGGAGCGCGCGGGCTGCGCTCGATCCTCGAGAGCATGATGCTCGAGCTGATGTACGACATTCCCTCCCGCGACGACGTCGAGGAGTGCGTGGTGGGCGAGGAGGTGATCGAGCAGGGGGCCGAGCCGCTGCTCGTCCTCAAGCAGGAAGCGGAGTCGGCCTGACCCCATGGTGTTCTTCAAGAACGAGGACGAGGGGGGCGGGCGCCCCACACCCGGCGCGACGGTGCTGCCGCTGCTGCCGCTGCGCGACATCGTCGTGTTCCCGCACATGGTGGTGCCGCTGTTCGTGGGCCGCGCCCGCTCGATCGCGGCGCTCGAGGACGCCGTCGCCAAGGACCGCCAGCTCCTGCTGGTGGCCCAGCGCCAGGCCAGCCAGGACGACCCCGGACCCGACGACGTCTTCGAGATCGGCACGGTCGGCTCGATCATCCAGCTGCTGCGCCTGCCCGACGGGACCGTCAAGGTGCTGGTGGAGGGCAAGCAGCGCGCGCGCATCGAGGGCTTCGTCTCCGACGACCCGTTCTTCGCCTGCGAGACCGCGCTGATCGACGACCAGGACCAGGCCGGCGTCCAGCCCGACGCGCTGGTGCGCAGCCTCAAGGCGGGCTTCGAGAAGTACGTCAAGCTCAACAAGAAGGTCCCGCCCGAGATCCTCAACTCGGTGACCCAGATCAACGAGCCCGCGCGCCTGGCCGACACCGTGGCGGCCCATCTGAACCTCAAGATGGAGGATCGCCAGCGCCTGCTCGAGATCGTGGCGCCCGCCAAGCGGCTCGAGGAGGTCTACTCCCTGATGCAGGGAGAGATCGAGGTGCTCGAGGTCGAGGGCAAGATCCGCAGCCGCGTCAAGAAGCAGATGGAGCGCTCGCAGAAGGAGTACTACCTCAACGAGCAGATGCGGGCGATCCAGAAGGAGCTGGGCGAGCGCGACGAGTTCAAGAACGAGGTGGGCGAGCTCGAGGAGGCGCTGGCCGCCAAGAAGCTCCCCGACGAGGTGCGCGCGCGCGGCGAGAAGGAGCTGCGCAAGCTCAAGATGATGTCGCCGATGAGCGCCGAGGCCACCGTGGTGCGCAACTACGTGGACTGGATCCTGGCGCTGCCCTGGGACGAGTACAAGGACGAGAAGTCCGACATCGTCGAGGCCGAGGACGTGCTCAACGAGGACCACTACGGGCTCGACAAGCCCAAGGAGCGCATCCTCGAGTACCTGGCCGTCCAGACCCTGGTCGAGAAGATGAAGGGCCCGATCCTGTGCCTGGTGGGCCCGCCCGGCGTGGGCAAGACCTCGCTCGGCAAGTCGATCGCGCGGGCCACGGGCCGCGACTTCGTGCGCGTGTCGCTCGGCGGCGTGCGCGACGAGGCCGAGATCCGCGGCCACCGCCGCACCTACATCGGCGCGCTGCCCGGCAAGGTGATCCAGAGCCTCAAGAAGGCCGGCTCGTCGAACCCGGTCTTCCTGCTCGACGAAGTCGACAAGATGTCGATGGACTTCCGCGGCGACCCCTCGTCGGCGCTGCTCGAGGTGCTCGACCCCGAGCAGAACCACACCTTCGGCGACCACTACCTCGACCTCGACTACGACCTCTCGCGCGTCATGTTCGTGTGCACCGCCAACGTGCTGCACCAGATCCCGCGCCCGCTCCAGGACCGCATGGAGATCATCCAGCTGCCCGGCTACATCGAGTCGGAGAAGCTCCAGATCGCCAAGAAGTTCCTGGTGCCGAAGGTGCTCGAGGCCTGCGGGCTCGAGTCGCGCCACGTCGAGTTCACCGACGCCGGGCTGCTCGACATCATCCGCCACTACACGCGCGAGTCGGGCGTGCGCAACCTCGAGCGCGAGATCTCGTCGGTGTGCCGCAAGATCGCCCGCGAGGTGGTGAAGGAAGGCATCGACGAGGCCAAGCAGCGCCGCGTGACCGCCGCGCTGGTGCGCAAGCTGCTGGGCGTGCAGCGCTACCGCTTCGGCCAGAAGGAGCAGGAGGACCGCGTCGGCCTGTGCACCGGTTTGGCCTACACCGAGACCGGCGGCGAGCTGCTCCAGACCGAGGTGTCGGTGACGCCCGGCAAGGGCAAGCTCCAGATCACCGGCCGCCTGGGCGAGGTGATGCAGGAGTCGGCCAACGCCGCCATGTCTTACGTGCGCTCGCGCGCCAAGCAGCTCGGGCTGTCGCGCGACTTCTACTCCAAGGTCGACATCCACGTGCACGTGCCCGAGGGCGCCACGCCGAAGGACGGCCCGTCGGCCGGCATCACCATGGCCACCGCCATCTCGTCGGCGCTCACGCGCGTGCCGATCCGCGCCAACGTGGCGATGACCGGCGAGATCACTCTGCGCGGCCGCGTGCTCCCGATCGGTGGCCTCAAGGAGAAGCTCATCGCGGCCCACCGCGGCGGGATCGACACGGTCATCATCCCGAAAGAGAACGAGAAGGACCTCAAGGACATCCCCGCCAACATCAAGCGGAACCTCGAGCTGATCCCCGTGGAGCACATGGACGAGGTGCTCGCCCAGGCCCTCTCGATCGACGACCCGGGCCGCTTCCTGCGCGACGGCGACCACCCGATCGAGGAGATCTACGAGGTCCCGACCGCTGACGACCACCCGGCGCCGCTGCCCGCCTGATCATCTGCGGTACCCTGCGTTCCTAGGCCCTCGGTGAGACGGCGCGGCATTCCGGTGGGGCCCGCAAGCGCCGCCCAGAAAGGTCGGCGCGCGCAGCGAGCCGTAGGCGAGCGAAGTCCACCAGGCTTGGGGCGTGTAGCTCAGCTGGGAGAGCGCCTGGTTTACACCCAGGAGGTCGGCGGTTCGATCCCGTCCGCGCCCACCACACGCCCGCGTGGCTACGCCCGGCCCAGCCGGAACGCGTGGGCCGGGCGCTCGGGCCAGTCGCTGGCGACCTCGACCCGGAGGTCGGCTCCCAGGCGTTCCACGCGCGGCGGTCGGTCGTCGCCGAGCCGGCGCACCTCGTCGCCCTCGACAGCCGGAACATCCACGAAGGTCGCGGTGCTCGACGGTGGCGTACCCAGCAGCGTCGCGTAGAGCGTCCCGTCGCGCTGCGTGAAGCGCACCGGAACGCCCTCGCGCGTGGTGCCCTCCGCGCGCGTCCACGGCTTCGTGTCGAAGACGGCCTCGCCGCAGTCGGCCAGGAAGGCGCCGAGCCAGCGCAGCCGCTCGAGCTGGATCTCGGGGATGCGGGCGTCCTCGCCGCGCGGGCCGACGTTCAGCAGCAGGTTGCCGTTCTTCGAGACGATGTCGGCGAACGAGTGCAGCAGGTCTTCGTGCGAGAGGAAGTCCTCGGGCCGGGAGTTGCGGTTGTAGCCGAAGCTCTTGTCGATCCCGCGCACGCACTCCCACTTGCTGCGCTGGATCCGGTCGAAGCGCGCGTACTCGGGCGTCCGGTAGTCCCAGACCGTGGGCGGCGGCGGCGACGCCATGCCCTCCTGCTTCGCGAGGCGGCGCCGGAGCAGCGCGTCGAGGGCGCTGCGCAGCGGCCCGATGCGCAGCAGCGCCAGGGCCCGCGAGCGATGCATCCAGCGGTCGTTGATCACCCCCTCGGGCACGGCGGTGTAGTAGTCGGCGATCAGGCGCCAGAGCGCCTGCTTGGCGTCGGGCCAGCTGATGTCGTTCCACAGCACGTCCGGCGCGTAGCGCTCGACCAGCTCGCGCACCTGGGCGTCGGCGTAGGCGGGATACTCGCCGCCCGGCATGCGCACGAACAGGTCGAGCAGGCCCTCGATGGGGCGCGGCTCGAAGGTCCAGTCGAGGCCGCCCGAGTAGTAGACGCCGAAGCGCAGGCCCTCGGCCCGCACCGCCGCGGCGAGCTCGCCCACCACGTCGCGCCCCGTGTGCCAGCCCTGCCAGCGCCCGTCGCGCCGCGGCACCGCGCTCGGCCACAGGCAGAACCCGTCGTGGTGCTTGGTGACGAGCACCACGTAGCGGGCGCCCGCCGCGCGGAACGCGCGCGCCCACTCGGCCGGGCGCCACTGCTCGAGCCCCGCGCGGTAGTCGTCGGCGAAGCTCTCGTAGGGGCGATCGCCGTACTGCTCGCGGTGGTGGTCGGCGACGGCGCTGCCCGGGATCTTGAGCGAGTTCCAGTACCACTCGGAGTAGGGCGACGCGCCCAGGCCGGCGCCGGTCAGCACCTCGTGGAGTGAGGTGCGCGGCGCGAACGCGGGCACGCTCGACACGCTCCAGTGGATGAAGATCCCCAGCTTCGCGGCGTCGTACCACGCCGGCACCGGATGGGCGCGCAGGCTCGCTCGGGTCGGCTCGTAGGGGCGGCTCGGCACTGGCCCGAGCCTACCAGAGCAGCATCGACGCCGAGGCGGCCGGCGCAGCCCCGCGCGACCCCTCGTCGGATTCCGATCGACACGCCGTGCGATAGACTGCAGCCTCGCGATCTGGAGGGAAACGATGAGCGAGCTGCCCCCGGCCGGAACCTCGGCCAAGGAGTTCCTGGAGAAGTTCGTGCCCGAGGCGTTCGCCGCGGCCGAGGTGCCCGACGGCGCCAGGGAG
This sequence comes from Myxococcota bacterium, assembly GCA_030066475.1. The sequence goes on along the minus strand of JASJBO010000161.1, from coordinate 890 downwards.
ATCGACGTCAAGCTGGGCGTGCGGCTGGAGGGCGAGGGCGGCGGCCAGTGGATCGTCCACCTCGACAAGGGCGCGATGTCCGTGTCGGAGAGTCCCACCGACGAGGCGGCCTTCACTCTCGTCCAGAGCGTCGAGGACTGGCGCGGCGCGCTCTGGGAGGGCCGCGGCGGCGCCTTCGGACGCCAGTCCCAGGCCCTCTTCCAGCCCGGCAGCGGCGCCCAGTCCGCGGGCGGCGCCATGGCGCCGAGCGCCCTCCAGCAGCTCCAGGCGCTCCAGGGCCTGATCCGCATGGTCGTGGCCGGCGGCACGGGCGGCGACTGGTCGGTGGGCTTCAAGCTCGGCCCCGGCCCGCTCCCCGAGGAGGCCACCACCACCGTCACCATCACCGCCGAGGACGCCGACGCCATGGAGCGGGGCGAGCTCGACCCCATGCAGGCCTTCATGTCGGGCCGCATCCAGGTAGCCGGCGACATGACGCTGCTGATGCAGATGCAGGCCATCCAGATGCAGGCCGCGGCGGCGGCCCAGGCGGCGCAGGCGGGCCAGGCCGCGTCGGGTCCCAGCGGGGGGAGCAGCTAGCCCAGAGCGCCGAGACGACTCGCGGCGCCGCAACTGCTGGCAGCCGCTCGCGGTTTCGGCTACTCAACTGCGCCTACGAGGGCGTGCCCCGGAGCGCGCCCGGCCCTGGGGGGCGGTAGTTCAATTGGTTAGAGCGCCGGCCTGTCACGCCGGAGGTTGCGGGTTCGAGTCCCGTCCGCCCCGCCATCTAGCTGATTTCATTCAGCTTTTCGGGTTTCGCGAGACCCGCACGCTTCGCGTGTAACTCCCCGCGCGAGCAACGGTTTTCGAGCTGCGACGCGCGCGGGATACATCCGGGAACCAAGCGAGTT
>JASJBO010000160.1 GCA_030066475.1 Myxococcota bacterium | reverse complement strand
GGGGCGCTTCGGACCGACAGGGAGTGGTCGCTGGATTCGGGTGGAGTTCTGGCTAGCGACTCGACTGCCTGCGCCGCCGCGCGAGTGCGCCGAGCGCGAGCAGCGCGGCGGCGATCGTCGGGCCGGCGCCCGGCTCAGGCAGCGTCACCGAGCGGCGGCACAGCTCGAGCGTCTCCGGATAGGGATGGTAGTCGCGATGCACGTAGGCGCCCAGGAAGAGCGGGATATCGAAGCCCTGCACGAACTCGAAGCGCGCCTCGCCGTTCTCCACCTGCGCCCAGGTGACGAGTTCTTCGCGCCTCCCCATCATGTAGCCCTCGACCGGCTTGTCGAGCGCGACCCAGGCGCCCTCGAACTCGGCCGGGGTCGCGCCGGGAATCATGCCCGCCATCTCGGCGGCCGTGGCCACGATCGTGCAGGTCTCGCCAGCCTGGCAGTCCACCGGCACCACGCAGTCTGCGTAGAGGGTGTCGGTGCGGCCCGAGGCGTCGTAGCCGTGGCGATAGCCCATCTCGAACGCCGCCTGGGTCGCGGCGTGCGCCGGCCACATCACGGCGTACATCACCTCCGGCGAGGTCGGGGGCTGGACGTGCTCGGGGAAGTTCTGGGTCTCGCCGCTCTCGAGCCAGTCCTCCACCTCGCCGATCTGCACGTCGATCTCGGTGGTCGGGGTGGGGCTCGACACGAAGGCGTCGAGCGGTGTGGTGGCGCGCACGTTCTGGATGATCGGGAGCAGGCGGCCGGCGAGCTCGCGCCCGCACAGCTCGAGGTACTGGTCCCCCGTCCCGGCGAGGATTGCCGCCAGCGCGGCCTGGATCGCGTCGAGCGGGTTGCTGCCCGGCGCGGGCCGCACGTCCCACTCGATGACCGGGTAGAAGCCGATGAACTGCCCCTCGCCCGGGATCGAGAGCGAGACGCCAACGGGCCAGGAGAACGCCAGGTTGTAGCTGACGCTCGCCCCGGCGCTGTACTGGATCGCGCGGGTCACGACGTCGTTCTGGTGGAAGAAGGTCATGCCCACCGAGATCCCGGCCGAGAGCTGGCTGTAGGGGCCGAGCGGTGCGACGGGGAGACCCATCGACCGGCTGAGCGTCGCGCTCGACAGGCTCTCGATGTGCGACTTCGGCAGCACGTCGCCGTGGGGGGAGAGCAGGGCACCGTAGAAGTAGCCGGTGCCGAGGTACACGTCGATCGACGAGTAGACCGCCTCGCCCGACTGGAGCGCGACGAACACGCCCTCGGGCGCCAGGTACACCACCCAGGCGAAAGATTCACTCGTCGGCGTGTAGTCCTCGGAAAAGCTGGCGTCCCAGCCGGTCCAGAAGCTCCAGCCGCCGAAGGTGCCGATCTGATCGTAGCGGCTGCCGAAGTTCAGGTCGGCTCGCGCGGGCAACGCCGCGATCGCGATCAGAGTCGCCGCGGCGACTGTCGGCCATGTGACGCGTGTGGTCTGACTCATACCCGGTCTGATGCACACCCCATGCCGTTTGGCACGGGGTGTGCTGTAGAGGGAAGCGCTGGCCCGATTCGGAGCGGTACACCCCAGGCCGGCGGGTGAGAGGTCACTGGATGTCGCAATCGTCGCGCCGGGGGCGCGACCCCACGTCACGAACGAGCGATCGGCAGCACTTCGATGCCGACTTCGCCCGCTACCTGCCCCGCGTCCACGCCTACGTCGCGCGGCGCGTGCGCTACCGCGCCGACGTCCAGGTGCTGGTGGAGGAGATCCTGGGCGAGGCGTTCCGCCACGCCGGCGCCCGCTCGGAGGCGCGCGCCGCGCGCGATCGCCGGGTCTTCCAGCTGACATGCGAGTCCCTGGCCCGCTATCGCCGCGCGCACCCGCCGCGACCGCGACCACCGCGCCAGCAACACCCGCCGCGCGGCAGCTCCCCCTAGCCGGCGATCGCGCGTAGACTGCGCCGCGTGCCCACCTCGCGCCGCATCCCGCGCAACGTCTGGGCCGCCAGCGCCACCAGCTTCCTGATGGACGTCTCGAGCGAGATGGTGGTGAACGTGCTGCCGCTGTTCCTCGCCAACGTGCTCGGCGTGCGCACGGTGGTGATCGGGCTGGTCGAGGGCCTCGCCGAGGCGACCGCGAGCCTGCTCAAGGTGTTCTCGGGCTCGCTCTCCGACCGGCTGGGCCGCCGCAAGCCGCTGGCCGTGGCGGGCTACGCGATCTCGGCGCTCGCCAAGCCGGGCTTCGCGCTGGCGACGTCGTGGGGCGGGATCGCGGGCGCGCGCTGGGCCGACCGCGTCGGCAAGGGCGTGCGCACGGCGCCGCGCGACGCGCTCGTGGCGGACGCGGTCGGGGCGGGCGATCGCGGCCTGGCGTTCGGGCTGCACCGCGCGGCGGACACCGGTGGCGCCGTGGTGGGCCTGGCCATCGCCATCGGGGTGCTCGCGCTGGTCGAGCGCGGCGCCGCGACGCTGGACGCCGATGCCTTCCGCACGCTCGTGTGGGTGAGCCTGGTGCCCGCGGTCGGCGCGGTGGCGGTGCTGGCGTTCGGCGTGCGCGAGGTGCGCGCCCCGGTGCGTGTGGCGGCCGCGCGCCCCGGCCTGCGCGGCCTGGGTCGGCCCTTCTTCGCGTTCCTGCTGGTGTCGGCGCTGTTCGACCTCGGCAACTTCTCCGACGCCTTCCTGGTGCTGCGCGCCCAGGAGCGGGGCCTCGGCGTCACCGACATCCTGTGGGTGCTGGTCGGCTTCAACCTCGTCTACGCCGTGGTTTCGACGCCGGGCGGGCGCCTCTCGGACCGGATCGGGCGGCGCGCCGTGATCGCCGCGGGCTGGGTCTGGTACGCGGCCGTCCACCTGGGCTTCGCGGGCGCGCGCAGCGGCGGCGACGTCACCGTGCTGTTCCTGCTCCACGGCGTCTACTACGGGCTCACCGCGGGCACCGCCAAGGCGCTGATCGCCGACCTGGTGCCCGAGCGCCTGCGCGGCTCGGCCTACGGGAGCTACTTCGCCGTGATGGGCGCGATCGACCTGCCGGCGTCGCTGCTGGCCGGCGCGCTCTGGCAGGGCCTGGGCGCCTGGCCCGGCTTCGGGCCCGCCGCGCCGTTCGTGTTCTCGGCCGGCACGGCCCTCGCCGCGGCCGCGCTGCTCTGGGTGTGCGTCCCGGCCGCCGGCCCGGCCCGCGACTGAGTCGTTCAGGCGGGCCGCACCCGCATCCGCACCGGGTGGCGGTGCGCGAGAAGTGGTTCACCGGCGTGGTCCAGCGCACGATCTCCTCGGTCGCCGAGGTCACGAGGTCGGGATCGCGGCGCAGCTTCTCGAGCTCGTCGGGGTGCTCGAGCAGCGCGAGCAGGCCGTTCGAGCTGCCGTTCCGGGTGGTGTCGTGGCCCGCCACCATGATCAGGAAGTAGAGCGAGAACAGCTCGCTGCGGACATGGCAGTCCAGGCGAGGTCGGCGGCGCGGCGCGAGCGCGCGGTCAGCCGCAGAGCGCCTGGCGCTCGCGCACCTCGGCGTCGCATGCGGGACAGACGCCGTGGCTCAGACGCGGCGGGCGCGCGTCCGCGAGCAGGTCGAGGCGCGCAACCGCCTCCTCGACGTCGAGCCAGCCGAGTCCCTCGACGGGAATCCGCTTGCAGAAGCTGCACACGCGCAGGGTGTCGGACGAGCGCAGCAGGGTGGGGTCGAACAGCGCGACGCGGGGACGCGGCTGCTCGCGCAGGAGCAGCCCGCGCAGCTCGAGCGACCCGTCGCCTTGCGGCAGGATATCGAGCTGCATGAAGCGGCGTAGCTCCGGCGAGTCGCAGCGGAACGGCAGGCGCAGACGCGCGCTCTCCCGAACGGCCCGGTCGAAGAGCATCTCGTAGAGGAGCCGCGTTTCGCCGCCCTCGATGAAGTCCCAGAGCGAGCGGCCCAGGATGTCCGGCTCGGACAGCTCGGGGGCGCCGTTCGCGCGCGCGAAGCGGGTCCACTCCGGGCTCACCCAGACCAGCGCGCCCTCGCCGTCGATCCGGTAGGCGGTCGAGACGGTCGCCGGCGCCATCACGGAGCGGGCTCGAGCAGCCCCCGCACCACCTCGTCGAGCTGCGCCAGGCTGAACGGCTTGCGCAGGAACACGGCGCGCTCGGGCAGGGCGCCGCGCTCGCGCAGCGCCGTGTCGCTGTAGCCCGACATGAACAGCAGGCGCAGCCCCTGGCGGCGGGCTCCGATGCGATCCGCCAGGTCGCCACCGCTCATCCCGGGCAGCATCACGTCGGTCACCAGCAGGTCGATCGGGCCGGGGTGCGTCGTGGCCCGGTCGATCGCTGCCTCCGGGGACGACTCGGCCAGCACCCGCAGCCCGTGCGACTCCAGCGAGTCCTGGAGCAGGTCCAGGAACGCGTGGTCGTCCTCGACGAGCAGGACGGTCGGGGCTCCCGCCAAGCCACCGGGCAATGCAGCCATACACCAGGCAAGTGCAGGATGCGTGCCCACGGGCAGGGCCGCGCTCGGCGGGCGCCGGGAGCGGGAGATGGGGTCGTCTGCCTCACTACCCGTGCCGGAGTGCAACAGCAGCGGGTGGGCTACTGGCGCTTGGCCGACCAGCGGGACCGCTGTCGTGTACTCGAGCCGACCGGGATCGCCGCCTGCGCCGCACTGGCGCTGGGCGCCTGGGGCGTATCGCGCGCCGACGCCCTGCCCGGTGCGGGCCTCGACGCCGCCATGCTGGCCATGGTGCTCGGCCTCGCCGTGGGGAACTGGCGCGCGCGCCGCGGTCGCCGGACGGCGGCGGGCATCCCCCTGCGCGGGCTCGTGCCGGGCTTCGTGCTCGGTCTGGTCGCGCTGGCCGGGCTCGTTGCGGTGACGCTGACCGCGCTGCTGCTCAGCTGAGCGGGCTCGCCGGCAGCCCCGACCAGCTCCCCGTGTCGCGCGGCCCCGCCGCCGGGCGCACCTCGACGTAGATCCCGGTCAGGTGAGCCATGCCCGAGACCGGCTCGACCGCCTCGGGACCGTCGGCCGCGAGCAGGTTCACGTTCACGCCGCCCGTCTTGCTCGCCACGCCGAGCCCGGGTGCGACCTGGTGGCCCCAGCCGTGCGGCATCGCGCAGGTGCCGGGCTGGAGATCGGGGAGCAGCGAGACCGGAATGCGCACCGTGGCAGTGGCCGAGGAGACGTCGGCCAGGTCGCCGTCGCCCAGCCCGCGCGACGCCGCGTCGTCCGGGTGCATGTAGAGGTGATTGGTGTGGCGCGTGCCCGACACGAAGTCGGGATGGTTGTGGGTCCAGGAGTTGTGGGTCTTGACGTGGCGGCGCGTGATCAGCTTGAGGCGGTCGGCGCCCTCGCGCTCGGCCGCGTAGTCGGCGTCGAGCGTGCGCGCGCGCTCGAGCAGCACGGCGGGCGCGAGCGCGATGCGGCCGTCCTCGTGGGAGACCCGCGCGCCGAGGAAGCTGCCGGGCTGGTGGTCGGCGAGCCGCCTGCCGTGCGGCTCGCGCTCGAGCCGCGCGAAGCTGCCGTTGCCGGTCAGGCGCAGCAGCAGCGACATCAGGCGCTCCTGCGGCAGCGAGGGCTGCGCCTCGGGGTGGCGACGCGAGTGGAGGTCGCGTGACCACTCGAGGATGCGCTGTGCCACCCCCGAGCCGAACAGCGGCGTGCCGCAGGCGCGCGCCAGGTCGAGGTAGATGGTCGCCTCGTCGCGCGGCTCGCCCTCGGGCCGCACCACCGGCCGCGTCGCCTGGAGGTAGGGCCGCGACTGCATGCCCATCAGCAGGGGAAACGCGAAGGGCAGGTCGAAGCGCTCGATCGGCGTGGTGGCCGGCAGCACGTAGTGGGCAAGGTGCGCGGTCTCGGTGGGCAGGATGTCGATCGCCACCAGCAGCTCGAGCTGCTCGAACGCCTCGCGCAGACGCGCGCTGTTGGCCATGGTGATCAGCGGGTTGCCGCCCGTGCAGAACAGGGCGCGCACCTGGCGCTGGCCGGGGGTCAGGATCTCGTCGGCCAGCACGGCGCCGGGGAAGGCGTCGTTCACCTGCGAGAAGCCGCCGATCCGCGAGCGCTCGCGCGAGAGACCGAAGCCGCTGCGGCGCCCGAGCTTCGGGAAGTCGATCACGCCCCGGCCGACCAGGCTGCCGCCGGCGCGGTCGAGGTTGCCCGAGACGGCGTTGATCACCTCCTGGAGCCAGAACGCGAGCGCTCCGCGGCCGCCCATGTTGACGCCGGTGGAGCTGTACAGGCAGGCGCCATCGGCCTCGCGGTAGTCGGCCACCATCCGGCGCAGCGTCGCGGCGGGCATGCGCGTCACCGCCTCGGCGCGCTCGGGCGTCCAGTCCCGGACCAGCGCCTCGATCTCGCCGAAGCCGCTCGTGTGCGCCGCCACCACCGCGCGGTCGACGCCGCCCTGTGCGATCAGCTCGTGCAGGAAGGCCAGGTAGAAGAAGACGTCGGTGCCGGGCCGGATCGGGACGTAGTGGCCGGCCACCTTGGCGGTCTCGGTGCGTCGCGGGTCCACCACGTAGAGCCGCCCGCCGCGCGCCTCGATCGCGCGCAGCCGGTCGATCGGGTTCGGGACCTGCAGGAAGCTCCACTTCGAGACCACCGGGTTCGCGCCCACGACGATCAGGCAGCCGACGCGGTCGACGTCCGGAAAGGGCTGCGTGAACGGGAAGCCGTACACCTCGCGCGCCACCGCGAACTTGTTGGAGCAGTCCTGGGTGGCGGAGGCATAGATGCTGCGCGAGCCCAGCCCGGTCATGAAGCCCTGCGCGAAGATCGGGTGCAGCAGGCTGAAGCCGGCCGCGGTGCCCACGTACATCGCGATCGAGTCCGCGCCGTGGTCGCCGCGCAGCTGCGCCACCTTGCCGCCGATCTCGCGCAGCGCCTGCTCCCACGAGACGCGGTGGAAGGTGTCGCCCTCGCGGCGCAGCGGGTGGCGCACGCGGTCGGGCGACTCGAACAGCTCGTGCTGCTTGAGCCCCTTCGCGCAGGCGAAGCCGCCGGTCGCCACGTGCTCGCGGTCGGGGCGGATCGCGACGACGCGCCCTTCCTCGACGTCCACCTCGAGCCCGCAGAGCGACTCGCAGATGCGGCAGAAGGTGTGGCGGGTCTCGCTCATGCGCGGCCTCCTCCCGACGCGGCGCGGCGGTCCACGAGCCGCTGCGCGACGATCCGGTACACGTCGGGCGAGAAGCCCAGGCCCACGTGCGTGGACCCGACCTCGACGTGCTCGACGCCCGGGCTCCAGGGATCGATGCACGCCTTCCAGTCCACCACGCCGTCCCCGCGGCTGTAGATCGCGGTCACCGGCACGCGGAGCGGCTCGGCGCGGTTGCGCTCCTCGACGGCGCGCTCGATCTCGTCGAGGTCGTAGCCGCGCCGGGCGTAGAGGGCCCCCACCGTGGTGTACTTGGGTCCGCCCACGACGGGGGATCCCAGCGTCACGACGCACTCGACGGCGCCGGGCTCCTCCCGAGCGGCCTCGCGTGCCAGCACGCCGCCGAGGCTCCAGCCCACCAGCCGGACCGGCCGCCTGGCGCGCTCCGCCAGGCGTCGGGTGCGCGCGGCGACCTCGGGAATCAGCGACGGCACGTCGCCGCCGTTGAGGCCGAGCCCCCAGCCGCGCACCCGGTAGCCCAGCAGGCCCAGGTAGGCGCGCAGGGGCGCCGTCGACGCGTCGCCCGCGCCAAAGCCGGGCATCACCAGCACCGGCTCGCCGGCGCCGCGCGGCTGCCGGGCCAGCTCCGGGGCCCGCAGCGCCAACCGAGGCAGCTCGGCGAGCGCGAGGCCTTCGCGGAGCATCCGGTACAGGGGCGTCGGGGACGGGGCTTCCACCCGCCGAGACTCGCAAAACGGCGGGCCCGGCGCTCGTTGCGCCGCCGGCAGGATCGCTAAAGTGGGCCGGATGTGGATCCGGCTCGTCGCCACCGCCTGCCTGCTGGCCATGCTGTCCGCCTGCACCCTGCTTCCGACTCGTCGCGGCGATCCGCCGGGCTTCGAGGCGGGGGCGCGCCCGGAGACGCGGGACCCGTATCCCAACTGGGCGGTTCCGCCGCACGACGTGGAGCCGCTGCTGGCGAGCCCGCCGCTGGAGATCGTGAACGTCCAAGAGGCGGGAGGGGGAACCACCGGCGCGCTGCGGGTCACGCTCCGCCTTCCCGCGCACGCCGAGCCCGTCGACTTCAAGTGGAAGGCGATGCTGGGGCAGCGCACGTTCGGCTTCCTCCCGGGCGTGCCCCAGATGCTCGACGGCGTGAACAACGCGCCGCGCAAGGAGCTGGCGGCCTGGCGCATCCAGCGGCTCTTCCTCGACCCCGAGGAGTACGTGGTGCCGACGTCGGTCGCCTACTGCTGGCCACGGACCGGCGAGGGCGGCGACCCGGAGCTCCCCGGTCCGGTGCTCGAGGGCAGCGACTGCGCGCTGGGACTGCTGTCGCTGTGGCTCCAGCAGGTGACGTTCCCCGATCCGCTGCTCGACGCCGAGCGCTTCGCACGCGATCCCGTCTACGCCCGCTACCTCGCCAACTTCAACCTGCTGACCTACCTGATCGCCCACCGCGACGGCCGCGAGGGCAACTTCCTGGCGTCGAAGGACGACGCGCGGCGCCAGGTGTTCGCCATCGACAACGGCGTGTCGTTCAGCGGCTTCTTCTACAACTGGTTCGTCGCGAACTGGGACGAGATCCGCGTGCCGGCGCTGCGCCGCGAGTCGATCGACCGGCTGCGCGAGCTGACGCAGGAGGACCTGGCGCGCGCGCTCGGCGTGGTGGCCGAGCTCCACCTCGACGAGGACAGTCTGTTCCGCAACGCGCCCCCCGGCCCGAACCTCGACGACGACGACGGCGTCCGGTTCGAGGACGGCGTGCTCCAGCTCGGGCTCACCGACGACGAGATCGAGGACGTCTGGGAGCGGCTCGAGGACCTGCTCGAGGACGTGGACGACGGCGACGTCCCGGTCTTCTAGGAGCCCTCGCCCTCGGTCATCTCCCGATAGTGACGTCCCGCGTAGCGCACCGCGACGAGCCACAGGCCGATGACCGCGATGGTGAACAGCGAGAGCCAGCGCACGCTCGAGAAGCCCGTGGCGATCTGGCCCATGCCCAGGGCCACGAGCGACGCGATCGCCTTGGCGAAGCGCTGCACGAACATGTCGATGAAGGCCTTGGCCTTGTACTTCTCGTCCCTCGAGGTGGGGACGTACAGGGCCTCCTTGGCGGACTGGTTGATCGAGTAGCTGAAGCCGTTGTCGGCGGTGTTGAGCAGGCTTCCGAACCAGAGGATCGGCAGGGCGGCGAAGGCGGCCGAGCCTCCCAGCGCGGCGAGCGGCAGCACCATGAGCGCGATACCGACCCCGAAGCGCGTCATCACGAAGCTCGTGAAGAGGAGCTGGACCAGCATCGATACCCAGTTTGTGATCGCGAACACGGTGGAGAACTGGCGCCCGATCTCGGGGCCCTTGAGGTAGTGCACGACGGTCGCCGAGAACTGGAAGTCCATCACCGTCGAGACGATCTCGTACAGGCCCACGATGCCGACGATGGCGAGCAGGTAGGGCGAGCGGAAGACGAGGCGCCCACCTTCCAGGGCGGGGTTGCCGCCGGCGGCGGGCGCGTCGGGCTCCGGCTCGGGCTCGGGGGGCGGGTCGCGGTCGACCAGGCGGCCGGCGCTCCAGGCCACCGCGGCGATCAGGAGGGCCAGGGCGAAGCAGGTCCAGAGCCAGCTCACGCGCTCGAGCTGCGCGATCAGCCCGGCCACCGTGGTGGAGCCCACGACGCCGCCGATCACGCCGCCGAGGCCCACCGGCCCGTAGAGCCGCTTGGACGCGTCGGGCGTCACGCTGTCGTTCAGGAAGGCGAAGAAGGTCGCCACCATCAGCGTGCTGAACAAGTCGCCGAACAGGTAGAAGGACCATACGACCGCGTGACCGGGCTCGTCGATCGCCTGGGCGTAGGCGACGTAGCAGGCCAGGAAGAATGCGGTGAAGACCAGGGTGAGCTGCTGGCGCCGCAGGTGGTTGGCCAGCGCTGTGAACACAATCACGGCGACGAACGCCACCAGCATGTTGAGGTTCTTGGCGATCAGCTCCGCCTCCGCTGCACCGAAGTGGAGACCCCAGAGCGCGAGGCCGCTCTCGGAGTAGAACTCGAGGAACAGCGACTTCTTGATCGGCTTCAGGACCCAGAAGCTCGTGATCACCAGGAGGAAGTACGTGAACATGAGGAAGGCCAGCGGCCGCTCCTCGCGACGCACGTCCATGACGGCCTTGAGCGGTGAACGTCTTTCCATGGTCTCCTCAGTCGATCCAGCCGAGCACGTCGCGGAGCACGGACCAGCGCGGCTCGTCCTCCTCCGCCGCGTGGCCGAGGATCCAGTAATCGTACAGGGCCTGGACCGTCCCGTCGGTCCGCTTGAGCTCGAGCCAGGCCTCGACGACGCGCTGCCACGCGAACTCGCCCAGGGGCAGAGGGTAAGCGACCGGCAGCTTCAGCATCGGGGGCGAGGGCACCACCACGCCGAAGCGGGGGCGCAGCAGGCTCCAGGCGGAGCCCTCCTCGGCGACGACGGCGATGGCGTCGAACTCGCCCTCCTCGGCGTCGAGGAAGTCCTCGATGTCCTGCACGGGGACCAGCTCGAGCTCCGGCATGAGCCGCGCGAGGACCCTTTGGTAGTACCCCTCGTCCGGTACGGCGATGCGCAGGTCGTCGCGCTCCGCGAGCGCTGCGGCGCTCGCGAATTCGTCGCGCATGTGATCGCGCATGACGAAGCCGAGGTTGAGCTCGAGGTACGTGCTCGAGTAGGCCAGCTCGGTCACGGCGTCCGTCGAGACCACGGAGCGCGCCATCACGATGTCGCAGTAGCCGCGGGCGAGCAGCTCGGCGATCCCCGGGTCGGTGACCTCTCTGGGCATCGGCCGGAACTCGAGCTGCGTGCCGACCGCGCGCGCCAGGCTGTGCGCCATCTCGACGTCCAGGCCCACGAGCTCGTCGCGCGCGTTGAAGAAGGCGAACGGAATCGTCCCGGGCAGCCGATAGCACACGCGCAGGACGCCGCGGTCGACGATCGTCCGCAGCCGGTCCCCGCGTGCGGGAGGCCGGAGCTGCAGGGGCGCCTCGCGCAGCACGCGGGCGGGGACCGGCTCCCGCAGCAGCTTCATGCCGCCGAGGATCTCGTCCTTGTGGTAGGACGTGTCGATCAGGGTCGCGTAGAGCGCGCGGGTGCCGCCGACGGCCGCGCCCACGATCAACACGGTCCCCACGGCGAAGCGGCCCACGGCCTTCCAGCGCGGGCGCAGCACGCCCGTGACTCCGGCTCCGGCCAGGACGGTCAGCACCAGCACGTGCATGGTCTGGAGCAGGGTCCCGAGATGCGAGTTGATCACGCCCGTGGCGACGAACAGCCGGAACACGTCGTGGGGGAGCTGCATCAGATCGAGCAGGAACGGGACGGCGACGTTCACGCTGCCGAAGCTGGCCGCGATGCCGGAGACGGCGAGCAGCGGGTAGCTCGAGACCGGTACGGGAGAGTCGATCGACCAGCCGGCGAAGAGCACGAACGACAGGGTCAGGACCTTGGCCGAGTGCGGGAACGTGTGCGAGGCCGGCACGACGACGTCGATCAGGGCATCGGCCTCCTCGGCGTCGTCGGCGTGGCGCTCGATCAGCTCCTTGCTGGCCGCGGCCACCAGCGGGATCACGACGAAGGCGCTGCCGGTGGCGAAGGCGGTGGCCAGCGCGTCACGCATCACCCGCAGCACGTCCCGGTGCCGGACCGGCGTGAGGGCCGCCAGCAGCCCGGGCAGGAGCCAGAAGGTCGCGATCAGCGCGAATGCGGCGTAGGACAGCAGGAACACCTGCACGCGCTCGAACTGCTGGATGGTCATGGTGCCCGCGGAGCTGGCCGTGATCAGGAACACGCCGAACGGCGCGAGCTGCACCACGAAGCCGTTGACCTTGAGCAGGGCCGCGCTGAGCGCGTCGAGGCCCCGCAGCAGGGGGGCCCGGTCGGGCACGCTGATCAGCGCGACGCCCACCGCGACGCTGAAGAGGACGACGGCCGGCACCACGTTGTTGGCCAGCGAGTGGAACGGGTTCGAGGGGATGTAGAGCTGGACGAAGTCGACGGGTGGCGAGGACTCGACCAGGGCGGTGCTGAAGAACGAGGCCCACTCGAGACGCGGAAAGGCCAGCGGCATCACCACCACCAGCGAGAAGGTCACGCCCCAGAGCAGCACCAGCAGGGCGCCGCCCCAGAGGCCCAGACGCTTCGCCTCGGCGAGCTCCAGCCGCCCCAGCCCCGCGACCAGGGACGCCACCACGTAGGGCAGCACGGTCATCTGGAGCAGCCGGATGTAGGCGTCGCCCAGCAGCTCGAGCTGGCCCAGGGGCTCGCCCACCGCGAGCCCGGCGACCACGCCGAGCACCAGGCCGATCAGGATCCTCGCCGAGAGGCTCATCAGCCCGCTTCGCCGCCGGAGAAGTCGTGCTCCAACAGGGCGGCGCGCAGCCGCAGCTGCGTCTCCTCCGCGATCCCGATCGCGCGCAGGTACGCCTCCATCGACCCGTACTCGTCGACGATGGCCTGACGCGCCGCCTCGATGTAGGAGCGCCGAACGCCGAGCAGGTCGCGCGCGTCGTCGCGCGAGATGCGGAACAGCGACGCGAGCCAGATCATGCGCGAGAGCCGGTCGATCTCGCCGCCCAGGTACACGTTGCTGAGGAGGTAGTCCTCGACGACCACCTCCCAGGGAACGCCCAGGATCTCGAAGATCATGGCAGTCGCGAAGCCGGTGCGGTCCTTGCCATAGGTGCAGTGGAACAGGGCCGGCAGCGCGCCCGGCTCGGCGAGCGCGTTGGCCAGCGCGGAGAGCTGGTGGCCGTGCTCGAGCGCGAAGCTGCGGTTGGCGCGGGCCAGCATCGCCTCGAAGTAGCCGGGGGCGGCGGCGCCCCGCAGGATGAGGCGCGTGAGCCGGCGCGGATCCAGCGACGGGTAGTCGATGGCGAGCTGAAGCTCGTCGACGCCGGGCGGCAGCCGGTCGAGCTGGCCCTGGCGCTCGAAGTCGGTGCGCAGATCGAAGACCCGCCGGATGCCCAGCCGGGCCAGCTCGGCGACGTCGTCGTCATCGAGCTCCGGGAGCTGATCCGAGCGGTAGAGGTGGCCCCAGCGCACCCGGCGTCCGTCCTCGCTGCGGTAGCCACCGAGGTCGCGGGTGTTGAGCGTGCCCTCCAGCGGGACGAGGCGCGGGGGCTCGGCCTCGGGCGGCAGGCTGCGGGCGCACGCGCCGAGGGTCAGCAGGGCGAGGAGTGCGAGCCACGGCGCCGCACGGCGCGGCCCCGGCCCGAAGCGGGCGGGGAGCGCCAGGGGCGACCGGGCGGCCGCGTCGCTCAACGGCCCGCCTGCCTTCGGCGGAGGTCGCTGATCCCGAGCTGCATGCCCCGTCCCCCTTCCGCAGCGCGACCGCCGCCAGGACGGGATCATAGCCCCGGGGGCGCGACCCGGGGCGTGCGTCGCCGGCAGCCGGGCGAGGGCTCCCGCGGGCAGACTGGGCTATACGCCCGGGCGCCGGGCGCCGCGCGAATCTCGGCGCTCGGGCCACAGGAGACCGACCCATGGCGGACGAACGCAGCGGGCCGTCGCATCAGGTGCGCGAGGGCGAGCACGAGGGCTTCGGCCTCTGCGAGCTGGTCTCGCCCGCCGGCCTGGTCGCCAGCTACGCGCCGGGCGCGGGCATGGTGTGCTGCTCGCTGCGCAGCGGCGGCGTGGAGCTGCTGGGACTGCGTGCGGGGCTAACCCGCTACGCCGAGGTGGGCGCCACGATGGGCATCCCGCTGCTCCACCCCTGGGCCAACCGGCTGGCGCGGACGGGGTACGCGGTGGACGGTGTCGAGGTCGCGGTGCCGAACGACTCGCCGCTGGTGCACGACGACGGCCAGGGCCTGCCAATCCACGGCGTGGTGGGCGGCCTGGACGTCTGGCAGGTGGAGACCGCGACGGCCGACGCGGACCGGGCGCACCTGGCCGCGCGCCTCGACTTCGCCGCGCACCCCGAGCTGATGGCACTGTTTCCCTTCGCCCACGAGCTGCGCATGGAGGTGACCCTGCGCGGCGCGACGCTCGCGGTGCGCACCACGCTGCGCGCCACCGGCGACCGCCCGGTGCCCGTCGCCTTCGGCTACCACCCCTACTTCCGGCTCCCCGACCTGCCGCGCGCCGCCTGGGAGGTGACGCTGCCGGTCCGGCGTCGCGCGCAGCTCGACCACCGCTGCCTGCCGACCGGCGCCACGGAGACGATCCAGCTCGAGCCGGGTCCGCTCGGCGACCGCACCTTCGACGACCTGTTCCCCGGGCTCGAGCCGGATCCGGTCTTCGCGCTGGCGGGGGGCGGCCGGCGCATCGAGCTGGCGTTCGGCGCCGGCTACGATGTCGCGGTCGTGTACGCGCCGGCCGACGACGACGTGGTCTGCTTCGAGCCGATGACGGCGCCCACCAACCCGTTCGGAGGCGGCCACGCGCTGCGCCGCGTCGAGCCCGGGGCCAGCTTCACGGCGGAGTTCGCCGTCACCGTCCACGACGCCAGCGCCGCGTACCCGGCGTAGCGAGGTCGACCGCATGGACCTGGCCGTCGCGACGAGCCCGATCGCCCTGCTGATCTTCCTCATGACCAAGCGGAACAGCACCCCGTCGCACGTGGCGCTCCCGCTGGTCGCGGGTCTCGTCTACGCGATCAAGCTGATCTACTTCGGCGACGACGCGAACCTGGTCAACGCCACCGTGCTCAACGGCCTGCTGACTGCGCTGACGCCCATCCTGATCATCTGGGGCGCCATCTTCATGTTCAAGACGATGGAGCACTCGGGCGCGACCGCGGTGGTGAGCGAGTGGCTCAACAGCGTGAGCGGCAACCCGGTCGCCCAGCTCATGATCATCGGCTGGGCCTTCTCGTTCATGATCGAGGGCGCCAGCGGCTTCGGCACGCCCGCCGCGCTGGCGGCACCGATCCTGGTGGGGCTGGGCTTCCCGCCGCTGCGCGTCGCCGTGCTCGCGCTCGTCATGAACACGGTGCCCGTCTCGTTCGGCGCCGTCGGCACCCCGACCTGGTTCGGGATGGGACAGCTCGGCCTCAGCGAGCCCGAGCTGCTCGAGATCGGCTTCGACACCGCCGTGATCCACGCCGTCGCGTCGCTGGTG
>JASJBO010000159.1 GCA_030066475.1 Myxococcota bacterium | reverse complement strand
CCCAAGCGCCTGCTCGGGCTCAGCGCAGCGCCAGCTCGAGCAGCATCGCCGTGAACAGCCCGAACAGGAACAGCAGCGAGACGCGGAAGGCGGCGCGCGCCGCGGCGTCGGTGCGCTCGCGCAGCAGCGCGACGATGCTCCACACGAACCAGGCGTCGAGCCCGATCGCCACGGCCAGGTAGAACGGACCGAGCAGGCCCAGCACCACCGGGGCCAGCGTCACCGGCACCAGCGCCAGCGTGTACCAGAGCATGCGCCAGCGCGTGGCCTCGGCGCCGATCACGTTGGGCAGCATCGGGATGCCCGCGGCGGCGTAGTCGTTGCTGCGGTAGAGGGCGATCGCCCAGACGTGGGGCGGCTGCCAGAAGAAGATGATCGCGAACAGCAGCCAGCCGATCGGGCCCACGCTGCCGTTCACCGCCGCGTCGGCGATCAGCGGCGCGACCGCGCCGGCGGCGCCTCCGATCACGGCGTTCCACACCGAGCGCGGCTTCAACCACACCGTGTAGACGAATACGTAGAACAGGATGCTGGCCACGCCGAGCCCAGCCGGCAGGACGCCGCCGGTCGCCCACAGGATCGCCGTCGCAAGCACGGCGAGCACCAGCCCGAACCACAGCGCGCGGGCGGGCTCGATGCGGGCGGCGGGGAGCGGGCGGTTGCGGGTGCGCTCCATCAGCGCGTCGACGTCGCGCTCGACGTAGCAGTTGAGCGTGTTGGCGGAGGCGCCGGCCAGCGCGATCCCGAGCAGCGTGGCGACCGCCCAGCCGGGCGAGACCGCGCTGGTGGCCATCAGGATCGGCGGCAGCCCCGTGAACAGCACGAGCGGCAGGATGCGCGGCTTGGTGAGCTCCGCGTAGCTGCGCAGACTGGCCGCCACCGCAGACAAGGGCTGGTCCTCCGGGCCGAAATGACTGGGATGACGGGAGGATAACGGGGCCCCACCCCCCTGCCACGGGGCCCCGAGACCGGTCCTCGAGGCGCTCCGGGCGCCGCTCCGAGGCCGCCGCTACGGTGCGGCGGAATGGCAGCCGCGGGCGGACTGGCTCACCGGATCGCGATCGCGCTGGGCGCCGCCCTGGTCGCCTGGCTGATCCGCGGGCTCGGCGCGACCTGGCGCATCCAGGTGGTAGGCGAGGACCCCGGCGCGAGCGGCAAGCCCTTCGTCGGGGCGCTGTGGCACCAGGGCCTGCTGTGCGCCGCCTTCCGCTACCGCGGCTGCGGGGGGGTGATCCCGGTGAGCCTGAGCCACGACGGCGACCGCGTGGTGGGCGTGCTGCAGCGGCTCGGCTACGGACCCTCGCCGCGCGGCTCGAGCTCGCGGGCCGGGCGGGCCGTGCTGGCCGGCCTGATCCGCGCCGCACGCGAGGGGCGCATCATCGGCATGCTCTGCGACGGCCCGCGCGGACCGGCGCGCCGCGCCAAGCCGGGCGTCCTGGGCGTGGCGCGGGCCACGGGCCTGGCGATCCACCCGATCGGCTTCGCCGCCCGCCCGGCGCGCAGCTTCGGGAGCTGGGACCGCGCGTTGCTGCCGCTGCCGTTCGCCCGCGTCGCGATCGTGTACGGCGAGCCGCTGCGCGTGGCCCGCCGCGCCGACCGCGAGCAGCTCGACGCGGCGCTGCGCGAGCTCGAGCAGCGCCTCGACCGCGTGACGGACGACGCCGAGCGCTCGCTGCGGAGCGCCTGAGCGGCCGCGCTCAGGACCGGCCCACGTTCTCGACGAGGGTCGTCAGCCAGCCGCCGATGTCGGGGTGGTCGAGCAGGCCGCTGCTCTCGAGGCGGTCGCTGGCGATCCGCTCGATCTCGGCGACCGTGCCGGCCGCCAGGGCCCGGCGCGCGTCGAGCGCGACCTCGGCGGAGTCGAGACCGCGCACGATCTCCTTCACCAGCGGCACGCCGCGCGGGATGCCCGACAGCTCGCCGATCCCCAGGCCGACCAGCAGCGGCACCGCCAGCGGGTTGCTGGCGATCTCTCCGCACACCGACACCGGGATGCCCGCGCGCTCGGCGGCGCGCACGCTGCGGTCCATCAGGGCCAGCACGGCGGGGTGCAGCGGGCAGTACAGGTGGGCGATCGCCTCGTTGCCGCGGTCGACGGCCAGCGTGTACTGCGTGAGGTCGTTGGTGCCGATGCTGAAGAAGTCGCACTCGCGCGCCAGCACGTCGGCGATCAGGGCCGCGGAGGGCACCTCGATCATCACGCCCACCGGCAGCTCGTGGTCGAAGGGCACGCCCTGCGCGTCGAGCGACGCCTGCACCTCCGCGATCACCTCGCGCACCGCGCGCAGCTCGTCGAGCGCCGAGATCATCGGCAGCAGCAGGCGCAGGTTGCCGTGCGCGCTGGCGCGCAGGATGGCGCGGAGCTGCGCCCGCAGGGTCTCCTCGTTGCGCAGCGACAGGCGGATCGAGCGGCAGCCGAGCTGCGGGTTCTCCTCGCCGGGAACCCCCACGTTGGGCACCGCCTTGTCGCCGCCCAGGTCGAGGGTGCGGATCGTGACGGGCCGCGGCGCCATCGCGCTGGCGACCCGCTCGTAGAGCTGCTCCTGCTCGTCCTCGGCGGGGATGCCCCGGTGTGCGATGGCGAGCAGCTCGGTGCGGAACAGGCCGATGCCCTCGGCGCCGTGGCGCTCCACCTGGCGCAGGTCGGCGAGCAGGCCGACGTTGGCGCTCAGCGCGATGTGGCGCCCGTCGCGCGTCTCGGCGGGTCGGTGGCGCAGCGCGTCGAGGTGGCCGACGGCGATCTCGAAGCGCTGCTGCGCGCGCCGGTACTCGGCCAGCAGCGCCTCGTCGGGCGAGAAGTACACGCGCCCGCTGGTCCCGTCCACGATCGCCGTCTCGCCGGGGCGGGCCACGTCGAACAGGCCCTCGACGCCGGTCACGGCGGGGATCTCGAGCGTGCGCGCGAAGATCGCCCCGTGCGAGGTGGAGCCGCCGTGCGCGGCGAGGATCGCGCCCACCTTCTCCATCTCGAGCATCGTGAAGTGCGCCGGCAGGATCATCTGCGTCACGACCACGGCGCCCTCGGAGAGCGGGATGTTGTCGTGACGGACGCCGAGCAGCCGGCCCATCACGCGCAGGCCGACGTCCTCGATGTCCACGCCGCGCTCGCGAAAGTAGGCGTCCTCGATGCGCGCGAACAGCGCCTTGTACTCGTCCACCACCCCGCGCACCGCCTCGAGCGCGTTCCCGCTCTCGGCGACCTGCTCCTCGAGCCGGCGCACGAAGCCCTTGTCCTCGAGGATCTGCACGTGCGTGTTGAACACGCTGGCGAACTCGGGGCCGAACTGCTCGCCCATCTCCTCGGCGACGTCGTCCAGGTCGCGCCGCGCGCTGGCGAGCGCGTCGAGCAGGTCGGCACGCTCCTGGGCCGGATCGCCGCTGGGCGTGTAGTCGACGTTGGAGAGGTCGAGCGGATCCTCGAGCAGGTAGATCGGACCCATCGCGATGCCCGCCGAGGCCGCCGTGCCGCGCAGCTCGACGTTGCGCTCGGCGCGCTCCGACCGCCCCAGGCCGGACACCGGAATGCCGGCGCGCGCCAGGTCGTCGACGAAGCGCCGGCGCTCCTCGTCGGAGCCGGCCACCACCCCGAGCAGCGTGGCGTTCAGCACCACCGGGGCGATCAGCTGGCCGCAGGTCTGGAGCAGCTCGACGTCGCCGGGCGTGAAGTGCCGCTCGCGCGCGGTCTGCACCACCAGGACGCCGATCGGCACGTCGCGCACCACGAGCGGCGCGGCCAGCAGCGACGCGTAGCGCTCCTCCCCGGTCTCCGGGAAGTAGCGGAAGCCGGGGTGCTCCTGGGCGCGATCGAGCGCGAGCGGCTCGCCGCCCTGGGCCACGGCGCCGACCAGACCCTCACCGAAGGCCAGCCGCACGCTGCCGACCGCCTCGCGCGCCAGCCCCTTGGTGGCGCGCAGCGTCAGGTAGGCCTGGTCGGGGTCCGCCAGGTACACCGAGCAGACGTCGGCATCGAGCCGCTTGGCGACCAGATCGACGACGTTCTGGAGCGTCTCGACCAGATCGTGCGAGCGCGCGACCACGCCCGCCACGTCGGCCAGCAGTGTGACCCGATCGGAAATGCGCGCGTCTCCCGTCCGGTTGGCGTTGCACCCGATGTTACCGGATGCACACGCAATGCCGGACCCGCGGGGGACGCGGCCGCTCGCGGCCCATCAGCCCCGGTCCCGCCCACCTGCCAAATTGGACAGGAGCACCAGAGGCCGCCGGCGCAAGCGAAGGCGAAGCCGAAGCGCGCAGCGAGCCGAAGGCGAGCGAAGTCCCCTAAGGCCGCCCCCGCCCAGCAACCCGGCCCTAGGCGGGCACCCCCGCAAGCGAAGGCGAAGCCGAAGCGCGCAGCGAGCCGAAGGCGAGCGAAGTCCCCTAAGGCCGCCCCCGCCCAGCAACCCGGCCCTGCGCGGGCACCCCCGCAAGCGAAGGCGAAGCCGAAGCGCGCAGCGAGCCGAAGGCGAGCGAAGTCCTCTAGTGGTGGTGCCGGAACTCGTCGGCGACCGGCGGCTGCGGCGGCGGCGCCTCGACGGCGCTGGTCGGGGGGAACACGTAGTCCTTGTCCTCGAAGCGCATGCCGAGTGCCAGCAGGATCTTGCGCTTCGTATCCATCCGGCAGTTCATGCCCTTCTCGACGCTGTGGATCGTGCGCAGCGCGACCTTCGCCTTGCGGGCGAGCTGGGCCTGGGTCATGAGCCGGTTCTCGCGAAGCTCACGCACCCGATTCCTCTGGATGCGCGGGGTTCCCTTGCTGTCCATCCCGTCGACTCCCTCTTGGATCCAGCCCGATCCCCGCTCGCGTGGAGCGTTGTTGCCTCCTTTCGTCCGGTACCTCGATTTCTTTAGGGATAATCGGATGTTGGACCGATCCGCCCCGAAGGGCTCGGTGATTTCCCCCCGCTTTCGATCTCGGAGGATGCTTGCGGAGATGCGTTGGGATGCGCACCCGAGACGCATCCGAGTGATGCATAGTTATCCCTCGGGAACCGGCAGCTTCGCGCGCGCGCAGGGCCGCTCGTGCCCGGGGCATGGCCGGGCCTGCTAGCTTCCAGGGCCCGCCGTGTGGGCTCCGTCGGGCTACGCACGCACGTTCCGGCTCGACCCGGCCGAAGAGGTGACGGCGCCCAATCTCCGAGGTCCTCTTGTCCGAGCGCCGACTGGCTCGCAGGCTCGTCTACATCCTGGCTGGCGCGATCCTGCTGGTCGCGACCGCGGTGGCGGGCTTCGTCGTGTCGGCGCTCCTCGCCCCCGAGGCGCTCCGCGCCGAGGCGGAGCGCCTGCTCGAGGAGCAGATCGGGCCGGCGCGGGTGGGGTCGGTGCGGCTGGTGTTCTCGTGGGGGCTGGCGCTGGAGGCGAGCTCGATCCGCACCGAGCCGCTGCCCGAAGGCGCGGGGTTCGGAGCCGAACGGGCGACCCTGAGCCTGCGCCTGCGCAGCCTGCTGCGCGGCGAGCCGCAGCTTCGCAGCCTGTCGGTCGAGGGTGCCTGGGCCCACCTGGTGCGGACGCACGACGGGCGCTGGTCGCCCGCCGCCGTGGACCGCGCCAGCCACACGATGCGCGAGGGCCAGGCCCAGCCCGAGCAGGAGGCGGCCGACGGCGCCGCGGTCCGCGCGCTCGCGACGCTGCGCCGACTGCTGCCCAGCTCGGGAGCTCCGCCCAGCATCTCGATCCACGACGCGCGCGTCGAGGTCAGCCAGCTCGGGTCGGACGGCGAGCGCGCGGCGCACTTCGCCATCCAGGATCTCGATCTGCGGCTGGCGCGGCCCCCGCTGCGGCGACGACTCGATCTCTCGGGCTCCGGCCGGCTGACCGGCGAGGGCAGCGACCGCGGCGGCTTCGCGGTCCACGGCGAGGTGCCGGACGACGGCCCGGCGCGGATCGAGCTGGCGCTGGTCGACGTCGAGCTCGAGGCGACCGAGCCGTGGCTGGCGCGCGCCGGGCTGGTGCTCGACCTCGAGGGACGCGCCTCCGCCCACCTGAGCTGGTCGCCCGGGGCCGACGAGGCGAGCGAGATCGAGGCCGAGCTGATCTTCTTCGACCTGGCGGCGCACGCGCGACTCACGGGCACCCGAAGGACGGGCGGCAAGATCGGAAGCGCGCGGCTGCGCAGCCGTCTGCTCTGGACGCCCGAGCGCCTCTCGGTCCGCGGCCTGCGCTTCACGGCGGGCGGGTTCCAGGCGCGGGGCGGCATCACGCTGGGGCTCCCGGCCGGTCCGCTGGCGATCGACCTGCGCGGCGGGACGCTTCCGGTCGAGGCCGTGCGCACGGTGGCGCTGGGCGTGAGCGAAGGCGAGGCCGCCCGCCAGGTCGCCGCCAGCCTCCTGGGTGGCACGGTCGACTCGTTCTCGCTGACCGCCCCGTCGATGTCGATGCGGCGCTGGCGTCGTTTCCTGGCGGATCCGATCCACGCGTGGCCGCGGCGCGGCTCGCTGGCGTTCGAGGTGTCCGACGTCGAGATCGCGATCGCCGGCGAGGAGCCGCTGAGCGGAGTGGGCGCCCAGTTCGAGCTGGGGCACGACCACCTGGTGGTGCGCAACGGCCGCGCGATGCACGGCGACCGACCGCTGCCGGGCACCGATCTCGACGTGCGGGGGCTGCAGGCGATCCTCTCCGGACTCGACCCGGCGATCCAACCCGAGCCGGTTCCGCCGCTGCCGGGCCGGCTCGCCTGGGACGACTGGCTCGAATCGTTGCGCACGCCCGGCGCGCCGCCGCGCTGGAACTGGATCGACATGCGGGCCGACTGGATCGATCATCCGGTGGTGCTGCGCCCGCTCGAGGGCGTGGTCGCCCGTTTCCGCCCGCTCAATCCAGGCGTCGCGGTCGAGCTCGACGACGCCTACTGGAACGGCGTGCAGCTCGCGGGCAACGGTGAGTTCGTGGGCGGCAGCAGCGGCCGCATGCGGCTCGAGCTGACGGCGGCGACGCCGGCCGGCCCGCTTCCCGAGCGCGACCGGAGCGCGGACCCCGGCGTCTGGGCGCGCGGAACGCTCGCGTCGTCGGTCACCCGCTTCGGCCCGTTCCGCGCCTCGCAGGTCGAGGGCCGCTTCCGCGCCCACGGTCACTTCCTCGACGGCGAGGAGATGACGGCGACGCTCGAGCCGGTCGGGGAAATGGCCGGAGCGGTGCGCCTGGACCTGTCGCGCCGCGACGAGGTGCCGTACACCGCGCGCTTCCAGCTCGCGGACGGGTCGCTGAGCGAGATGATGTACGACCTGAACATGGCCGGCGACAGCGCCACCGGCACGGTCCTGGTGGCCGCCGACCTCGACGGAACGCTGATCCCGCACGTGCACGTGCTCTCGACCGCCGCCGGGCCCGTCTCGATCGGCCTGCGCAACGGCGAGATCCGCCGGCGCCTGCCGCTCGCCTTCGCGATCGCCGCCGCCAGCGACACCTTCAATCCGTTCCGCTCGCGCGACATCCTGGAGTACGGCGGCATCGACGGCCTGTTCCACCTCGAGGACAGCCTGCTCAGCACCGAGTCGGTCTCGCTCAAGGGCTCGAGCGTCCGGCTGGTGGCGACCGGATCGGTCGATGTCGTCGACCCCGAGCACCCGGTCGAGGCGGTGGCGGGCCTGTTCTTCTTCCGCGGCCTCGACGTGGTGATCGGCGCCCTGCCGCTGTTGAACACCTTCCTGCTCGGCTCCGACGACAACCTGGTGTCGGCCTACTTCTCGGTCACGGGTCCGTGGCTCGACCCGGATGCGAGCCTGATCACCAGCAAGTCGATCGCCAAGGGACCGGCGAGCTTCATGATCGAGGGCGTGCCGTCGTTCGTGCGCGCCGGGCTCTCGACGCTCCAGCGGCTGTTCGTCTTCAAGCGCCCGGACGAGGAGCGGAGGACGGAGGCCACTCCGTGAGCCGGCCCCGAGCGCGCGACAAGGTGCTGACGCGCGAGCGGGCCGCCGGCGTCGCGCGCTCCGCTCGCCGGCGCGGCGAGCGACTGGTGTTCACCAACGGCTGCTTCGACCTGCTGCACGTGGGCCACGTGCGCAGCCTCGAGCAGGCGCGCACGCTGGGCGACCGGCTGGTGGTCGCACTGAACAGCGACGCGAGCGTGCGCCGGCTCAAGGGGAACGGGCGACCGCTGGTCCCGCTGCGCCAGCGCGCCGAGGTGCTCGCGGCGCTCGCCTGCATCGACTGGGTGGTGCCGTTCCGCGAGGACACGCCGCTCGCGACGATCCGGGCGCTGCGCCCCGACGTGCTGGCCAAGGGCGGTGACTGGGCGTTGGACGAGATCGTCGGACGCGACGCGGTGGAGAGCTGGGGCGGCCGCGTGGTGCGGCTGCGCCAGGTGCCCGGGGTGCGCACCACCGAGCTCGTCGCCCGCGCGCGCGGGAATCGAAGTGCCGCGCTGCGGCGTCCAACCGTCGGATCCGGCCGCGTGCGGGCCGCAAGGAAGCCATGACGCAGGGCCGGGCCGAGACCACGCTCAAGCGCCTCCTCGACGAGGTCGCGCGCGTGGTGGTGGGGCAGCGCGCCCTGCTCGAGGGGCTGCTCACCGGACTCCTCGCGGGCGGCCACGTGCTGGTGGAGGGCCCGCCCGGCCTGGCCAAGACGACGGCGGTGCGCACGCTGGCCGAGGCACTCGGACTCGGCTTCCGCCGCATCCAGTTCACGCCCGACCTGCTGCCGGGCGATCTGCTGGGGACCTCGATCTACCTGCCCGACGAGCGCCGCTTCGCGGTGCGCCGCGGCCCGATCTTCACGCCGGTGCTGCTGGCCGACGAGATCAACCGCGCCCCGGCCAAGGTGCAGTCGGCGCTGCTCGAGGCGATGCAGGAGCGCCAGGCCACGATCGGCGACGAGAGCTTCGCGCTGCCCGAGCCGTTCTTCGTGATGGCGACGCAGAACCCGATCGAGCACGAGGGCACCTATCCGCTGCCGGAGGCGCAGATCGACCGCTTCCTGCTGAAGCTGGTGGTGTCCTATCCGAGCGCCGAGGAGGAGCTCGAGATCGTCGAGCGCGACGGGCGCGGGCCCGCGGCCGTGGACGCGATCGCCGACGCCGCCGGCGTGGCGGAGCTGTGCCGCGCCGCCGCCGCGGTCCACGTGGCGGACGCCGTCGCGAGCTACGCGGTGCGGCTGGTGCGCGCGACGCGCGAGCCCGGCGCGGTGGGCGCGCGCGTGCAGGCGCCCGTCGAGCGCCCGGCCCAGGGGCTGGTTGCGGTCGGCGCCTCGCCTCGCGCGTCGATCTTCCTGCTGCGCGCCGCGCGGGCCCGCGCGCTGGTGGAGGCGCGCGACTTCGTCACGCCGCACGACGTCAAGCGGGTGGCGCCGGACGTGCTGCGGCACCGCGTGCTGCTGACCTACGAGGCCGAGGCGGACGGCGTGACACCCGAGGCGGTGGTCGACGCCGTGCTCGCGGCGGTCGAGACGCCGTAGCTCGTGGCCCCCATGGACCCCATCGACCGGTTGGGCGCCCCGCTCGACTCGGGCGAGATCACGCGCGCGGCGCGCGTGCTGTGGGTGCGCAGCCGGCGCCAGGCCACGAGCCTGCTGGCCGGGGGCTACGCCAGCGCCTTCCGCGGCGGCGGCACCGAGTTCGAGGAGTCGCGCCCCTACGCGATCGGCGACGACGTCCGCTCGATCGACTGGAACGCCACGGCGCGCACCGGCGAGCCCTGGGTCAAGCGCTTCCGCGAGGAGCGCTCGCAGACGGTGCTGCTGGCGCTCGACGTCTCGGGCTCGATGGGATTCGGCACGACCGGGCGCACCAAGGTCGAGACGGCCGCGCACGCCGCCGCGCTGGTGGCGGCGGCCGCGGGCCGCGCGGGCGACCAGGTGGGCCTGGTCACTTTTGCCGACACCCTGCGCGAGGCGGTGCCGCCAGGCCGCGGCGACGCGCACACCTGGCGCGTGGTCGAGGCCGCAGCGAACGCCGCGCGCGACGGCGGCGGTGCCACCGATCTGGCGGCTCCGCTCGAGTGGGTGCGCGCACACGCGCGCCGGCGCTCGGTCGTGATGCTGCTCTCGGACTTCCGCGACGACCGGCTGCTCGAGCCGGCGCGTGGGGACGCCCGGCTGGCCTCGTTCGCGCGCCGGCACGATCTGGTGGCCGCGGTGGTGGAGGATCCGCGCGAGCGCGCACTCACCGCGGCGGGCACGCTGCGGCTGCGCGACCCCGAGCAGCCGGGCCGCCTCCTGGTGCTCGGAACGCGGCGGCGACGGCGGACGCTCTATCGGGTCGCCGCGGGCGTGCGCCGCCGCTCGCTCGAGCGCGCGCTGCGCGCCGAGGGCGCCGACCTGCTCTGGCTCTCGACCGAGGCCGAGCCCCTGGGCGCCCTCGCCCACTTCTTCCGGCTGCGCTCGGCGCACGCGCGGTGGCGAGCTTGATGACTTCGCTCGCCTGCGGCTCGCTGCGCGCGCCGCCGGGGGAACCGGCGGCGCTTGCGGCCGCGGCCGGGTGCGCATCGTCGGAGGGAGCCAGGCTGCAGGGGGTGTTGGGCGGGGTGTTGCTGGGGTGTGTGCTCGCGCTGGGTTGCTCGGCGGGGGACGAGGGCGAGGCGGTTCCGGTGCCGCGGAAGCCGCGGGCGGTGGTGGTGGTGGAGCCGCCGCGCATCCTGGTCGGCGACGTGGCGCAGGTGGAGGTGGTGGTGGTGACGCCGCCCGGGCACTCCGTGCCGCCGCTGCAGCCGCCCGACGAGCTGCCGGGGCTCTGGCTGCTGGATGCGGTCGCGGCCCCGGTCGAGCGCAGCGCGTCGAGCTGGACGCACCGCACGCGCATCCGCGTGCGCGGCCGCGAGGCCGGCGCGCTCGACTGGCCCGCGCTCCAGCTCGAGGTCGTCGATCCCGAGGGCGAGCGCTGGTCGCTGCAGACCGAGGCGCGGCCGCTCGAGGTGGTGTCGATCCTCCCCGCCCATCCCGACCGCGTCTCGCCGTTTCCGTACCTGCTCCCCGAGCGCGCCGCGCGCGGCCCCGGACCCTGGGCCGCAGCGGCGGGCGGCGCCGCGGCGGCGCTGGCGCTGGTGGGCGCCGTCGCGCTGGTGCGGCGGCGGCGGGCGCGAGGCGTGGCCGCGCTCCCGGCCGCGGAAGCGGAACGGGAGGCGCCCTGGCACGAGGCGCTCGAGGCACTCGAGCGCGCGACCGCCGCGCTGCCGGGCGACTGGCGCCAGGCGAGCCACGTTGGGGCGCGCGCCCTGCGCCGCTATCTGAGCCGACGCTTCGGTCTCGATCTGGAGTGCTGCACCACCGAGGAGGCCGAGACGCGCAGTCCGCCGTTCGCGCTGGCCGGCCGCTGGGGTGCGGCGCTCGACGTGCTGCGCCAGCTCGACGCGGTGCGCTTCCGGCGCGAGGATCCGAGTGCCGCGGCGCGCCGCGTCGCAACCGCGCTCGACGCAGCCTGCGAGCTGGTGCGCGAGACGGTCCCGCCCGAGGCCGAGCGGTGAGCGAGACGCTGCTCGCTGCGGCGCGGGCGCTGGGAGTCGATGGCTTCGAGCGCCCGGTGCTCGCCCTCCCGCTCGTCGCGCTGGTGCTCGTCGGGCTGTGGCTGGCCGCCCGGCGGCGGCCGGCGGCCCTGCCCTGGCCGGCCTGGGTCGAGGCGCGGGCGGCCGGCGCGCGGCGTCGCGACCCGGGGCGGGTGCTCGGACTGCTGGCACGCGGCGCGGCGCTGCTGGCGCTGGGCGCGGTGCTCGCCGGTCCCGTTGCGGAGCGGCGCACCGCGCCACCGCCCGGTGAGGGGCTCGACCTGGTGCTGGTGGTGGACGCCTCGGGCAGCATGCGCGCGCTCGACGCCGAGGTCGAGGGCGAGTGGCGCACGCGCCTGGATCTCGCGCGCGCCGTAGTGGCGCGCTTCGCGCTGCAGCGGCTGGCCGAGGGCGACCGCGTCGGCCTCGTGGTGTTCGGCGAGACCGCCTTCACGCAGTGTCCGCTGACCAGCGACGGCCGGCTGCTGGCCGGCTCGCTCGAACGGGTTCGACCGGGCGTCGCGGGCGAGGCCACGGCGCTCGGCGATGCCCTGGCGCTGGCGGTGAAGCGCGCTGCCGGCGCCGAGCGCGGCGCGGACGCGACGGCCCCGATCGCCGGGCGCGTCGTGGTGCTGCTCACCGACGGGCGCAGCAACGCCGGCGCCGTACCTCCGGACGTCGCCACCGGCATCGCCCGCGCCCGCGGCGTTCGCGTCCACACCGTCGGCATCGGCACCGGCGGCGAGGTCGCGATGCAGCAGCCCGAGGGCGCGGCGCGGCGCGGTCTCCAGTTCGAACGCCACGACCTCGACGCGCCGACGCTGGAGGCGATCGCCGCGGCCACGGGCGGCAGCTATTTCGCGGCGCGCAGCTCGGCCGACCTCGAGTCGGTCTACGCGGCGATCGACGCGCTCGAGCGGGTGGCCCGCCCCGCCCCGCCGCGTCGCCGCAGCACGCCGCGGCCCGAGCCGTTCCTGGCGCTGGCCGGCGTGCTCGTCGCGCTCGAGGCCGCGAGCGGTCGCGGCCTGCTGCGGAGGATCCCGTGAGCTCGACGCGCTGGCTCCATCCCGAGTGGCTCGTGCCCCTCGCGGCGCTGTGGAGCCTGCTCGCCGCCGGCGTGGTGCTCTCGTGGTGGCGGGCGCGGCGCCGCGCGGCGGCGCTGCTGGGCGATGTGCGCGTCGTGGGCTGGCGTCGACTCGGACGCGACGCACTGCTCGTTGCGGCGCTGGCCGCGCTCGCCGTCGCGCTGCTGGGGCCACGCCTCGGCATGCGCACCCAATGGGTAGCGGCCAGCGGTGCCGACGTGGTGCTGCTGCTCGACGTCTCGCGCAGCATGGATGCGGTCGACGTGGCGCCCAGCCGCCTGGTGCGGGCTCGGCGCATCGCGGGGCAGCTGCTCGAGCGGCTCGAGCCGGGTGACCGCGCCGCCCTCGCCGCATTCGCGAGCCGCGGCGTCACCGCGACGCCGCTCACGCCCGACACGGCGGCGCTCGTCGAGATGCTGCCCGCCTTCGACACCGGGCTGATTCGCGACGGCGGCTCCGATCCCGTGGCGGGCCTCGACGCCGCGCTCGCCGCGTTCGAGCCCGACTCGGAGCGGCCGCGCGTCGTCGTCGTGCTGAGCGACGGCGAGGCGCCGGAGGGAGCGGCGCTCGCGGCGGCCGAGCGGGCGCGGCGCGCCGAGGCACGCGTGGTGACGGTGGCGCTCGGGAGCGACACGGGAGCGACCGTGCCGGACGGCGGCATGCCGCTGCGCGACCTCTCGGGCCGCGTCGTCGTGTCGCGCCGCGACCGCGACGCGCTCGCGGCACTCGCGAGCGCCACCGACGGCACCCCCTTCGACGGCGACCGCTGGGGCGAGATCGACCTCGAGGCGGCACGGGGCGCGGTCCGGCGCGACGCCGGGCGCGCGCCCGGCGAGCTGGTGCCGCGCCGGGTGGCGGCGACGCGCGTGGCGCCGTTCGCGGCGCTCGCCTTCGCGCTGCTGTGGATCGAGTGGATCGCTTCTGCGCGAGCGCCGGCGCGGCCGGCGCGCGCAGCGAGCCGCAGGCGAGCGAAGTCCTCAGGGCAAGCGCCGCCGGCTCCTCCGGTGGCGCGCGCAGCGAGCCGCAGGCGAGCGAAGTCCACAGAGACGGACTCGCGCTCGCGGCGCGGGGCGGCGCGCGCGGCGCTCGGCGCGACGGCGCTCGTGCTGCTGGCGCTGCTGGCGCTTCCGCGGGGCGCCGCCCGCTCCGAGCCGGAAGAAGCTCGACGCTGGCTGGAGGCGCGCCTGCGCGAGCGCCCCGGCGATCCCGAGCTGCTGGTCGCGCTCGGCGTGATCCGCGCCCGCCAGGGCGAGCTGGACGAGGCGCGCCATGCGTTGCGGGCCGCCGCCGCCTCGGCGCGCGACCCGCAGCTGGCCGGGCTCGCGGCCTACGACCTCGGCGTGCTCGAGCTCGAGCGGCGCAACTTCGAGGCGGCGCGCGACGCCTTCCTCGACGCGCTGGCGCTCGACCCGGAGCGCACCGAGGCGCGCTTCAACCTGGAGTGGACGCTGCGCGCACTGCGCGCCGAGACGCCTCCGCCCCGGCGGCCCCGCCCGCGCGAGGAACCGACGTCGAGCGGGTCCGAGCGCGATCCCGAGCCCGCCGAGGCGACGGAGAGCGCATCCGACCCGCAGGCCGAGGCGCAGCCCCAGGAGACCGCGCAGCCGGCCCCGGGGCCCGAGTCCGCCGAGGAGCGCGCGCGACGCTTCGAGCGCACGCTCGACCCCGACGCGCTGCGCCGCTGGCTCGAGGGCGTCGACGACCAGCAGGGGCGCGCCCTGCGCGCCGCGGCCCGGGAGCAGGAGTCGCGCAGCCGGAGCCGGGTGCCGCTCTGGTGAGCGCCGCGCGTGGCCGACGCCTCGCCGTCGCGCTCTCCGCACTCGCGCTGGGCGGCGCCGCGCCCGAGCCGCCCTGTCGCACCTCGGTGTCGGTCGAGCCGAGCGCGGTGGTCGTGGGGCAGCAGGCGATCTACCGCCTGCGCATCCTCCGGCGCGAGGACGTGAGCGTGGTGCACTGGGAGGAGTCGCTCTCGTTCCCCTCGTTCCGCAGCGAAGCGCTGCCGAGCCGCGCGCCGGGCCCCGAGGTTCGCGAGGTCGGCGACGGCTACCTGGTGTTCGAGGAGCGCCGTGCGCTGTTCCCGGCGCGGAGCGGCGAGCTCTCGATCCCCCCGGCGCGCCTGCGCTGCACGGTCGGTCGCGGCGCGCAGCGGCGCGAGCTGATCGCGGCCGTGCCGCCGGCGCGGCTGCGCGTCGAGCCGCTTCCCGGGGCCGGACGCCCGGACGGCTTCACGGGCCTGGTGGGCCCCGTGCGCGCGAACGTCTCGCTGTCCACCGAACGCCTGCGGCTGGGCGAGACGGTCTCGCTCACGGTGACGCTGCGCGGACCGGGCAACGTCTGGAGCGCCGAGCCGCCCTACGACGCCGCGCGCGACTTCCCGGGCGTCGACGTCTTCCCGCGCCCGGCCACGCTGCACCGCGAGGCCGGCGACCGCCTCGTGGTGCGGCGCGGCTTCGGCTTCGATCTCGTCCCGCGCCAGACCGGCACCCTCGAGATCCCGGCCACCCGGATCGCCTACTTCGATCCCGAGGCGGGCAGCTATGCGGCGGTCGAGCTGCCGGCGCACCGCGTCCAGGTGGCGGAGGCAGCGGCCACCGCCCCGCCTGCGCCGCGCGAGCCGCGCGCCGCGGCTCCGCTGCCCGTCGCGCTGCGCGAGCCGAGCTGGACGCCGCTCGTCTGGGT
>JASJBO010000163.1 GCA_030066475.1 Myxococcota bacterium | reverse complement strand
TCGTCGACCTGCACGACTTCGAGACCAAGCAGATCGTGGTCAACCCGGTCTACAAGTCGCAGCACGGCGGCGCCTTCGTCACCGAGAACACCGAGTACGTAATCACCGCGGCCCAGTATGCGGCACCGTTCGAGAACGACTTCGTTCCGCTCGAAGAGTTCAACGACAAGTACCGCGGCGGCGTCACCTACTGGAAGTTCAACCGCGAGAAGGGGAAGCTCGAGCCGGAGAACTCGTTCTCGATGGAGCTGCCGCCCTACAGCCAGGACCTCTCGGACTTCGGCAAGCTCGCCAGCTCGGGCTGGTCGTTCACCAACTCGTTCTGCTCGGAGCGCTACGTGGGCGGCATCGAGCGCGGGCGCCCCCCGTTCGAGGCCGGCTGCTCGGCCAAGGACACCGACTACCTGCACGTCATCAACTGGAAGAAGGCGGCGCAGGTCGCCGCGGCGGGCAAGGTCACGAAGATCAACGGCCACGACGTGATCATGATGGACACGGCCATCGAAGAAGGCCTGGTCTACCTGATCCCCGAGCCCAAGAGCCCGCACGGCGTCGACGTGAGCCCGGACGGCAAGTACATCGTCATCTCGGGCAAGCTCGACAGCCACACCTTCGTGTACAGCTGGAAGAAGATCCAGGACGCGATCGCGGCCAAGGACTTCGTCAAGAAGGACCCCTACGGGATCCCGATCATCGCCCTCGAGACGGCGCTGCACACCCAGGTGCCGCTGGGCCTCGGGCCGCTGCACACGCAGTTCGACTCGAAGCCGGGCGTCGCGTACACCTCGCTGTACGTCGACTCGATGGCGGCGCGCTGGGACTACGTGAACGGCAAGCTGCTCGACCGGCTGCCGATCCACTACAACATCGGGCACCTGATGACGATGCACGGCGACACCGTGAAGCCGCGCGGCAAGTACCTGGTGGCGCTCAACAAGCTGGCCATCGACCGCTTCAACCCGGTGGGCCCGCTGCACCCGCAGAACCACCAGCTGATCGACATCGGCGGCGACAAGATGAGCCTGCTGCGCGACATGCCGCTGCCGCTGGGCGAGCCGCACTACTCGGTGGCGATCGAGGCGGGGCTGCTGAAGCCCGCGATCCGCTACCGGGTGGGCACCAACACGCGCACCGGCGAGATCTCGCCGCACAAGACCCGCGCCGGCGAGGAGAAGATCGAGCGCAACGGCAAGAAGGTGACCGTCCACGGCACGCTGATCCGCTCCCACATCACGCCGGAGATCATCGAGGTGGACGAGGGCGACGAGGTCACCATCCACCTCACCAACCTCGAGCGCGCGCAGGACCAGACCCACGGCTTCACGATCAGCAAGTACAACGTGAACGGCTCGTGGGAGCCGGGCAAGACGGCGACCGTGAGCTTCACGGCCGACACGGCGGGCGTGTTCCCGTTCTACTGCACCGAGTTCTGCTCGGCGCTCCACCTCGAGATGCAGGGCTACCTGCTGGTCAAGCCCAAGGGCTACAAGGCCAAGGTGGGCGAGCTGATGCCCAAGGAGCAGTACGACCAGGAAGACTACGAGAAGCAGGTGGCGACCAACGTGGCGACCCAGAAGACCATCGACGGCGTGGTGTCCTACATCACCGGTCGCAACTACCGGCAGTTCGCGACCGCGGCCGCGCTCTTCGAGGACGCCGCCGAGCAGCTCGAGTACGCCGCCGAGATGAAGGCCAAGGCCGAGGAGGAGGCCGCCAACGGCAACTGGCACAGCGCCACGCTGTGGGCCGGCCAGTGGTGGCAGTACCAGGTGAAGGCGGCCGACCTCGGCCTGCGCGCCAAGACGCACCTGGAGCAGGCGGGCGCCGGGCCGGCGAAGTAGCCGGCCACCGCTCGCGTCCTGGACAGCGGGGCCGGCCACGTCGGCCCTGCGGGCCTCCGGCCGGAGCCCGAGGGAGGAGAGATGGGTTACGCTCGAAGTTTGCACGGCGTCGCTCTCACGGCGGGGTTCCTGGTCTGCCTGGGCGGATCGGTCTCGGCCGAGGAGGCGCTCGACGGGGCGGCGCTGTACAAGGAGAAGACCTGCATCGCCTGCCACGGCGCCGATGCCAACACCCCGCTGCTGCCCGAGTACCCGAAGCTGGCCGGTCAGAACGCGGCCTACGCGCTCCAGCAGATGAAGGACATCAAGAGCGGCGCCCGCGACAACGGCAACACCGCCGCCATGAAGGGCGTCATGCACCTGTCGAACGACGCCGAGCTCGAGGCCATCGCCAACTGGCTGGCGAGCCTGGCCCCGTAGAGGAGGAACCCGAATGCGTCTCAC
Organism: Myxococcota bacterium; assembly: GCA_030066475.1. Next base: position 12,712 of record JASJBO010000163.1, on the reverse strand, counting down.
ATGGATCGCGCTGCTGGCCGCCCTGGTGGTTCCCGCCGCCGCGCTGGCCCAGCCCCAGCCCAAGTCGGCTGGGATCGAGTCGGACGAGTACGTCTGGAACGAAGAGATCGGCGAGAAGATGGAGGCCCTCGAGCTGAAGGGCGACACCATGAACGGCGAGGAGGCCTACGAGATCTGCTCGGCCTGTCACCTGCCGAGCGGCGCCGGCCGACCCGACGGCACCTTCCCGCAGCTCGCGGGCCAGCACTCCACCGTGCTGATCAAGCAGATGGCCGACATCCGCGAGGGCCGCCGCGACAACCCGATCATGTACCCGTTCGCGAAGACGCTGATCGATCCCCAGGAGCTGGCGGACGTCTCGGCGTACATCCAGACGCTGCCGATTCCGCGCGACAACGGCCGGGGTCCGGGGGATGCCCTCGACAAGGGCAAGGAGCTGTACGACGCCAACTGCGTCGAGTGCCACGGGCAGTACGGCGAGGGAGAGATCGAGAAGTTCTACCCGGTGCTGGCCGGGCAGCACTACAAGTACATGCTGCGGCAGATCACCGACATCCGCGACGGCCGGCGCCGCAACGCCAACCCGGAGATGGTGGAGGTGGTCAAGAAGTACACCGACGACGACCTGGCGGCCGTGGTCGACTACATGTCCCGGCTCGAGTGGCCGGACCGCCAGGCCAAGGAGTAGCCGCGTGTTCCGCGCCGTCGCCGCCGTGGGGCTGGTCCTGATGGCCGGCTCCTTCTTCGCCCCGATGTGGTGGGTGTCGCTCAAGGCGCCCAACTACCCGGAGCACACCTTCCCCGACGGCGTGCGGATCCACATGCACTGGAACGCGGTCACCAACGGCTGCGAGCTGGTGGAGCGGGACGAGGTGTTCGAGGACGAGCCGCTCGACTGCGTCCACGAGATGAACACCATCAACCACTACATCGGCATGCACCCGATCGAGCGCGGCGCCCAGCTGGAGTTCATGGTGGCGCCCTGGGTCTTCCTCGGCTTCGGCGCCCTGGTGGTCGCGATGATGTTCTACGGCGGCCCGGGCTGGTGGCTGCTAGCGGTGCCCGCGATCATGCTGCCCGTGGCGTTCCTGGCCGACTTCACCGCCTGGCTCTGGTGGTTCGGCCACAACCTGAACGACTGGGCCGCCTTCACCGTGAAGCCGTTCATGCCGACCGTGCTCGGCGAGGGCAAGGTCGCCCAGTTCAGCACCTACGCCTATCCCCACTACGGCATGGCGCTCTCGGTCGGCTCCGCGCTCTTCCTGCTCGTGGCGGTGCTGCTGCGGCGAAAGCAGCTCCGGGAAGGGTCGTGACCGCCGCGGGCGTCGGACTCGCCGTCGCCCTGCTCCTGGCCCTTCCGAGCGCGGGCGCCCCGCCCGACCTCCAGCGTCTGGTGGACGAGACCCCGGAGCACGGGGTGCTGCGCCTCGAGCCCGGGCGCTACGCGGGGCCCGTGCTGCTGCGCCGCCCGATCACCCTGGACGGCGGCGGGCGCGCCACGGTCGACGCGGGCGGCCGCGGCTCGGTGGTGCGCATCCTCACCGACGGCGCGGTCGTGCGCGGCCTGCGGCTGGTGGGCTCGGGCTCGAACCACGACACCCTGGACGCCGCCGTGCAGATCCGCGGCCAGCACAACGTGGTCGAGGACAACGAGATCGAGGACTGCCTGTTCGGCGTCGACCTCGCCCAGTCGAGCGGCAACCGCGTGAGCGGCAACCGCATCCGCTCCAAGGACGTCGATCTCGGCATCCGCGGCGACGGGATCCGGCTGTGGTACAGCCGCGACAACGAGATCGTGGACAACGAGCTGCTCGACGTACGCGACATGGTGGTGTGGTACTCGGGCGGCAACCGCATCGCCCGCAACCGGGTGCAGGGCGGCCGCTACGCGCTGCACTTCATGTACTCCGAGCGCAACGACGTCGAGGACAACGTCTACCGCGACAGCATGGTCGGCGTCTTCCTGATGTACAGCGACGGCGTGCGGCTGCGCCGCAACCGCATCGTCGGCGCCCAGGGCGCCACCGGCATGGGCGTGGGGTTCAAGGAGAGCAGCGACGTGCTGCTGGAGGAGAACACGATCCTCTACTGCGCCAAGGGGATCTACCTGGACATCTCGCCCTACGAGCCGGACACCACCAACCGGTTCCTGCGCAACCAGGTCGCGTACAACGGCGTGGGTGTCATGTTCCACAGCGAGTGGCACGGCAACGTGTTCCGCGGCAACGAGTTCCGGGGCAACTTCACCCAGGTCGCCGTGCGCGGCGGCGGCCACGCGCTGGGCCACGAGTGGGTCGGCAACCACTGGGACGACTACCAGGGCTTCGACCGCGACCGCGACGGGGTCGGCGACACGCCGCACCGGGTCTTCAGCTATGCCGACCGGATCTGGATGGACTTCCCGCCCGCGGCCTTCTTTCGGGCCTCGCCGGTGTTCGAGGTGCTCGACTTCCTCGACCGGCTGGCGCCGTTCGTGGACCCCACCCAGCTCGTCGAGGACCCCGCCCCGCGCTTCGAGCCGAGAGGAGCCGGCGCGTGAGCGAGCCGCGCAAGCCGCGGCGGCGCCTGAGCCGCCACCAGGAGCGGCGCCGCAGCATCCTGCGCGCCGCGCTGGTGACCACCGCGCTCGTCGCGCTCCAGCCGCTGGCCTGGCTGCCCTGGGCGCGCCGCGCGCAGGCACGGCTGCGGCCGCCCGGCGCGCTCGACGAGCGCCCCTTCCTGGGCGCCTGCATCAAGTGCGGGCAGTGCGTGCAGGTGTGCCCGGTTGGGGCGATCCACCTGGCCGACGCGGACGAGGGGCTGGGGCACGGCGCCGCCTACGTGGACGCGCGGGCCCAGGCCTGCGACTTCTCGTGCGACGCGCTCTCGTGCATCCTGGCCTGCCCCACCGGCGCGCTCAGCCACGAGATCGGGACCAAGGAGGAGGTCCGGATGGGCGTCGCGCGCCTGGCGCGGCCCGACGCCTGCCGCGCGCGCCGCGGCGCGGGCATCCAGGGCCCGGCGCGGGGCCCGCGCTTCCGCGGCCGGCTCCGCTACGCCGAGATCGACCGCTGGAAGCCCCAGCCCGTCCGGGCGCACCGCTACGAGCGCGAGCTCTGCGACCTCTGCGTGACCGAGTGCCCGATCGGTGACACGGCGATCGGCCTCGAGCGCATCGCCGGGGAGGACGGCGTGGAGCGCGCCACGCCCGTGGTGCGCGACGGCTGCGTCGGCTGCGGCGTGTGCGAGATGATCTGCCCCGAGGAGCCCACCTGCATCGTCATCGACCCGCGCGGCGCCGAGGTCTCCGCGTGAGCTTCTTCGGCGACGCGCTGGTCATGCTGGGCCGCGCGCCGGGCCGGCCCGAGAAGACCGACGCCGCCGAGATCCTGCACGCGCGCAAGCGCGGCAAGGGCGGCATCAACCTGCCGCTGCTGATGGAGGAGATCGCGCAGGCGAAGACGGTGCACACCTGGCGCAACCGCCGCTGGGCGGTGCTGATCGGCGTGAACCTGCTGTTCACCCTCTCCTACTGGGTCGACATCCAGATCCTCGAGGGCTCGCTCACCGCCTCGCGGCTGCTCGGCTTCCACCTGGCCGACGTCTACTCGAGCCTGCTGGTGATGCTCGCCGAGCGACACGTCGCGGTGAACCTGGTGATCGGGTCGGTCACGGTGCTGCTGTTCTGGGGGCTGGTCGGCGGGCGCGCGTTCTGCTCGTGGATCTGCCCCTACCACCTGGTCGCCGAGCTCTCGGAGAAGCTGCACGACCGCCTCGCCGCGAGCGGACGCGTGCGCGACCACCCGCTGCACCGCGGGGTGCGCGTGGTGCTGTGGGTGCTGTTCGCGCTGCTGGCGTTCGTCACCGGCCACACCCTGTTCCTGGTGGTGAACCCGATCGGCATCCTGAGCCGCGCCGTGGTGTACGGCCCGAGCCTGGCGCTCGCCTGGGTGGTGCTGCTGTTCCTGTTCGAAGTGGTCTACTCGCGGCGCGCCTGGTGCCGCTACGTCTGTCCGATCGGGCTGACCTACGGCGTGCTCGGCGCCGCGGCGCCGGTGGGGGTCCGCTACAACCTCGAGTCGTGCGCGCACGAGGGGGAGTGCCGCAAGGTCTGCGAGGTGCCCCACGTGCTCGAGATGACGATCAAGGGCCGGGCCGCGGACGCCCACGTCGACGTCGGACCCGACTGCACCCGCTGCGGCATGTGCGTCGACATCTGTCCGACCGACTCCCTCGAGTTCCAGGTCAAGGGCCTGGACCGGCTGCTGTAGACTCGCGCCGTGCTCATCGAGATCGACCGCGTCAGCAAGCGCTTCCAGCGCAACCCGGTGCTCGACCAGGTGAGCCTGGGCTTCGAGCGCGGCGAGCGCGTGGCGCTGGTCGGCGCCAACGGGGCGGGCAAGACCACGCTGGTGCGCTGCCTGCTGGGCGAGTACCGCCACGAGGGCCGCATCTCGGTCGACGGCGCGTCGCCGCGCAGCGACCGCCGCCGCGTGCTGCGGCGCGTGGGCTTCGTGCCGCAGCTCCCGCCGCCGCTGCGGATGACCGCGGGCCAGCTGATCGGCTTCACCGCGTCGCTGTGCGGCTGCGCGCCCGAGGCGATCGGCGCCGTCGCCGCCCGGCTCGGGCTCGAGCCGGAGGCCGTGGCGCGACAGGCCTTCACGAAGCTCTCGGGCGGCCAGAAGCAGAAGCTCCTGATCGCCTGCGCCCTGGGCCGCGACTGCGACCTGCTGCTGCTCGACGAGCCCGCCGCCAACCTCGACCCCGCGGCGCGCGAGGGCTTCTTCGCGCTGCTCGCCGAGCGGGCGGGACACACCACGATGCTGATCTCGATCCACCGCCTCGACGAGGTCGCCTCGCTGGTGGGGCGCGTGGTCGAGCTCGACCGCGGCCGCGTCGCCCTCGACGACCGGCTGCCCCACAGCGGCGGCTCGGGCGAGGAGGCGCTCCGATGAGGGCCGCCGCGCGCATCGGACTCCTGCTGGCCGGGCTGCTGGCCGCCTGCGGGGGCGAGCCCACGGCGGGCCCGGTCGACCCGGTGTGGGACCGCGACGGCTGCGAGCGCTGCCGCATGACGATCGGCGACCGGCAGTTCGCCGCGCAGATCCGGATGGACCACGACGGCGGCGTCCGCCACTTCGACGATCTGGGCTGCGCGCTGCTCTGGCTCGGCGACGAGACCGCTGCGGGCCGCGCGGCCCGCGAGATCTGGGTGCGCGACCGCGGGGCCGACCGCTGGCTCGACGCCACCACGGCGCGCTTCGCCGCGGGCCACCGCAGTCCGATGGCGTACGGCTTCGCCGCCGTCGCGGACGGCGATCACGATCTCGAGGCGGTGCGGCGCGCCGTGCAGGCGAGGGAAGATGAGCGACGACGTCCGTCCCGCTGACGTCGCCGGGGTGGCCGGGCTGCCGCACGCCGCGCCCGCGGCGCCCGGCGCGGACGCCGCGCCGGGCCGGCTGCGCGAGCTGTGGCTCGTGGCGCGCCTCGACCTGTCCGAGTCGCTGCGCGCGCGCTGGTTCTGGCTCCAGGTGGCGGTGTTCGGCGGCTTCGTGTGCCTGCTGTTCGCGTTCTCGCTGACCGAGTCGCGCATCCTCGGCTTCATGGGGCTGTCGCGCCTGCTGGTCACCTATATCCAGGTGTCGATGGCGGTGCTGCCGGTGTTCGTGCTGGTGACGACCGTCCGCTCGGTGGCGGGCGACCGCGAGGCCGGCGTCTTCGAGTACCTGCTGGCGCTCCCGGTGCGGCTGGGCGCGTGGTTCTGGGGACGGCTGCTGGCCCGCTTCGTGGTGGTGTTCGTTCCCGTGTTCGGGGCGATGGCCGCGGCGGCGGGCTGGGCCGCGCTCCAGGAGATCCCGGTCCCCTGGACGCTCTTCGGGCTCTACTCGGCCATGCTGCTGGCGCTGTGCTGGTGCTTCCTCGGGATCGGGATGCTGATCTCGTCGCTCGCCCGCAGCCTCGACGTGGCGCAGGGCGTCGCCCTCGGCGTCTGGCTGCTGCTGGTGCTGTTCCTCGACCTGCTGCTGCTCGGCCTGCTGATCGAGCAGCACGTGGCCGCGGAGACGGCCGTCGCGGTGTCGCTGGCCAACCCGCTCCAGGTGTTCCGCACCGCCGCCATGATGCTGTTCGACCCCGACCTGGTGCTGCTCGGCCCGTCGGCCTTCGTGATCCTCGACGCCTTCGGGCGCACCGGCTACCTGGCCTGGTCGCTGGCCTATCCCTTCGCGCTCGGCTCGCTGTGCGCGGCGCTCGGCGACCTGCGCTTCCGGCGCGGCGACCTGCCCTGAGCCGGGCCCTCAGCCGCGCGCGGCGAGCCGCTGGATCGCGTCCGCGAGCTCGGTCATCTCGCGGCTCTCGAACGCGGGCATCGCGACCTCGGCGTCTCCCGACGCGATCCGCTCCACCCGCTTGGCGAGCTCGCGCAGCGGCAGCACCAGGGCGCGCCGGAACAGCATGAAGATCACCACCGAGAACAGCGTCGCCCCCACCGCCACCGCGATCACCAGGTCTTGGATCAGCCGCATCGACTCGCGCTTCATCGACGACAGGTCGAACTGCATCTCCGCGACCCAGGCGCGACCCTCGTCGTCGAGCACGGGGGTCGAGACGTAGCGCAGATCGGTGTCGTCGAGCACGCTCGAGCCGCGACCCGCGACGGCGCCGGTGCGCACCTCCCCGGCCTCGAGGCGCGCCAGCGCGATCTTCATGTCGCCCACGCTCTGGATCCGGTTCACCAGATCACTGGTGTCCTTGCCGTCGGCCAGCTGGCCGGAGAGCGCCGCCTGCACCACGCCCGAGACGCGGTGCGCCTCGACCGTCGCGTGCCGGATGTCCCGCTCGTACAGCCGATATGGAACGATGGCGAGGATGCCGGCGATCGCGACCACCGCGATCACCCCGAGCGTCAGCACCAGCCGGAACTGGATGCCGGAGCCGTGGCCCATGAGACCTCCCGAGCTCGCCTCCGATCCGGACCTGCAGATGGTACGCTCGCGGCTCCCGATCGACCAGGGTCGCGCACCCGGGAGGAGACGATGCACGAGGAGCACCCGGCCCTGGCGGTCGCCCACCGCTCCTGGCACTGCGTCCAGACGCACGACAAGGAGGGCTGGCTCGACCTGATGGCGGAAGACGTCTGCATCGAGGACCCGATCGGGGTGGGGCCCACCAACCCGACCGGCGAGGGCGTGCGCGGCAAGGCCGCCGTGGCCGCGTTCTACGACAAGAACATCGGACCGTCGACCGTCCGAATCGAGGCGCACGAGTCGCACGTCGCCGACGACGAGTCCGCGCACGTGATGACGATCACCACCACCCTCGCCAACGGCGTCGTGAGCCGGGTGCGCGGGATCTTCACCTACCGCGTCGACGGGGCCGGGAAGCTCACCAGCATGCGCGGCTACTGGAACCTCCAGGCGATGGAGTTCGAGCAGCCGGACTGACGGCGCCGCCGGGCGCGATCCGGCGGGGACTGCGTTACGTTGCCGGGACCGTGGACCCCGAGGAGGCGCGCGTGAGCATCTCTTGCCTCGCTGGCTGATCGTCTCCGCCGTCTCGCTCGGTGCGCTCGCCCTGCTGCTGTGGTCGACGGTGCTCGCCCCCGAGCGCGTCCCCGTCAAGGCCGTCCGCGTCGAGTCCGGACGGGTCGAGTCGACGCTCTCCAACACCAAGGCGGGTACCGTCCGCGCGCGCCGGCGCGCGCAGCTCGCGCCCGAGGTGGGAGGCGTGGTGGTCGAGATCTTCTCGCGCGAGGGCGCCCGCGTCGAGGCGGGCGACCCCCTGATCCAGCTCAACGACACCACGCAGCGCGCGCAGCTCGCGCTCGCCCGCGAGAGCCTGCGCGCGACCCAGGCCTCCGTGCTCGAGGCCTGCCTGGCCCGCGACCGCGCGAAGCGCGAGCTGGAGCGCAAGGGCCAGCTCGCCGACAAGCGCGTGCTGTCCCAGGACGTGCTCGACGGCCTCCAGACCGCGTATCAGGTGGGCGAGGCGTCGTGCCACTCGATGATGGCCCAGGCCGCGCGCGCCCAGGCGCAGGTGGCGGTGGCCGAGTCGGAGCTGAGCAAGCTCCTGCTGCGCGCGCCGTTCGGGGGCGTCGTGGCCGAGCTCGAGGTGGAGGTGGGCGAGTGGGTGACGCCTTCCCCACCGCTGATGCTGGCGCCCGCCGTCGCCGACCTGATCGACCCCAGCTCGCTGTACGTGAGCGCCCCCATGGACGAGGTCGACTCGTCGGCGATCGAGCCGGGCCAGGCCGTCCGGGTGACGGTCGACTCCCACCCGGGCCGGGAGCTCGCGGGACGCGTCGCGCGCGTGGCGCCCTACGTGCTCGACGTCGAGGCGCAGAACCGGACGGTGGAGATCGAGGTCGAGCTGGACGATCGCGAGCTGGCCGCCGCGCTGCTGCCGGGGACCTCCGCCGACGTCGAGGTGATCGAGGCGGCGCGCGAGGACGCGCTGCGCGTCCCGGCGCCGACCCTGCTGGCCGGCGACCGGGTGCTGGTGGCGCGCGACGGCAGGCTCGTCGAGCAGCCCGTCGAGATCGGGCTCAAGAACTGGGACTACGCCGAGATCCGCGACGGGCTCGAGGCGGGCCAGCTCGTGGTGATCTCGCTCGAGCGCGCCGAGGTGCGCGCGGGCGCGCGCGTCGAGGTGGAGGAGACCTCCTACCGGCCGTGATCGAGCTCGACCGGGTGACGAAGACCTACCGGATGGGCGACCAGACGCTGCACGCCCTGGACGAGGTCAGCGAGACGATCGAGGCCGGCGAGTACGTGGCGGTGATGGGGCCCTCGGGCTCGGGCAAGTCGACGCTGCTCAACGTGATCGGCTGTCTCGACCGGCCGACCTCAGGGCGCTACCGGCTCGACGGCGAGGACGTCGGCGCGCTCTCCGAGGCCGAGCTGTCGCGCATCCGCGGCCACAAGATCGGCTTCGTGTTCCAGACCTTCCACCTGGTGGCGCGTCTCAGCGCCGGCGAGAACGTGGCCTTCCCGATGCTGTTCGCGGGCATCCCGCGGGCGGAGCGGCGCGCCCGGGTCACGGCCGCGCTCGAGGCGGTGGACCTGGCGGACCGCATCGAGCACCGGCCGGCCGAGATGTCGGGCGGCGAGCGCCAGCGCGTGGCGATCGCGCGCGCCACGATCATGCGGCCCCAGGTGCTGCTGGCCGACGAGCCCACCGGCAACCTCGACAGCGCGTCCGGACGCCAGGTGATGGCGCTGCTCGAGGGCATGAACGCCGAGGGCCTGACGCTGCTGGTCGTGACGCACGACCCCGCCGTGGCCGACCGCGCGCAGCGGGTGCTGGTGATGCAGGACGGCGGCATCGTGGAGCGGCGCCGCGGTGCCGCGCGCGCCGCGGTGGGGGCGCCGCCGTGATTCCCGGCGACCTCGCCGAGCTGGCGCTGCCGGCGCTGCTGCGCCACCGGCTGCGGACGGGCCTGAGCCTGCTCGGTGTCGCGATCGGGGTGGCCGCGGTGGTCTCGCTGACCGCCCTGGGCGAGGGCGCGCGCCGCTACGTGACGGGCCAGTTCGCGGCCCTGGGCAGCAACCTGCTGGTGATGCTGCCGGGCAAGACCGAGACCACGGGCGTCGTGCCCCACCTGGGCGGCGTGCCCAACGACCTCACCCTCGACGACGCGCGGGCGCTCGCGCGGCTGCCGGAGGTCCGGCTCGTCGCGCCGATCGCGATCGGGAACGAGACCGTGGAGTATCGCGAGCGGAGCCGCCAGGTGACCGTGATCGGCGCCACCCACGAGCTGCTCGAGGCGCGCGAGCTCTCGGTGGGTCAGGGGCAGTTCCTGCCCCCGGGAGAGATGGAGCGCGGCGCCCCGATGATCGTGCTGGGCGCGAAGCTCGCCGACGAGCTGTTCCCCGGCGAGCGGCCGGTGGGGCGGGTGGTGCGCGTGGGGGCGTGGCGCATGCGCGTAATCGGCGTGCTCGCGCGCCGCGGCACCCAGATCGGCCTGAACATGGACGACGTCGCCATCCTCCCGGTCGCCACCGCCATGCGCATGCTCAACCGCAGCTCGCTGTTCCGCGTGCTGATGCGCACCCACGCGCACGAGGGGCTCGACCGCGTGTGCGATCGCGCCGTTGCGCTGATCGCCGAGCGCCACGACGAGGAGGACGTCACCTGCATCACCCAGGACTCGGTCGTCGCGGGGCTCTCCTCGATCCTCACCGCCCTCACCCTCGCGCTCGGGGGCATCGCCGCCGTGTCGCTGGCCGTCGCCGGCATCGGCATCATGAACCTGATGCTGGTGTCGGTCGCCGAGCGGCGCACCGAGGTGGGCCTGGTCAAGGCGCTGGGCGCGGCCAACCGGCAGGTGCTCGCCGTGTTCCTGACCGAGGCCGTGCTGATCGCGCTCGCCGGCGGCCTGCTCGGTCTGGCCATCGCGTGGGCGGCGATCCGGGTGCTGGTCGCGTTCTACCCGGCCTTCCCGGCCGCGGCGCCGCCCTGGGCGCTGGCGGCCGCCCTGGGCCTCTCGGTCGGGGTGGGCGCCCTGTTCGGCGTGCTGCCGGCGCGGCGCGCGGCGCGCCTCGACCCCGTCGTCGCGCTGTCGGGGCGGTAGCCGTTGGACACGCGCGAGCTCGCGCTCCTGGTCCTGCGCACGCTGCGCAGCCACCGGCTGCGCTCGTTCCTGTCGATGCTGGGGATCGCGATCGGGATCGCCGCGGTGATCCTGCTGACCTCGATCGGCGAGGGCACGCGCCGCTACATGGTCGCCCAGTTCACGCAGTTCGGGACCAACATCCTGGCGATCAATCCGGGCCGCACCGAGACCGTCGGCATCCCGGGCGTGTTCGGCGGCACCACGCACAAGCTCACCATCGACGACGGGGAGGCGATCACGCGCCTGCCCGGCGTCGAGAAGGTGGTGCCCGTCGCCATGGGCCAGGCGCGCGTCGAGGGCAACGGCCGCGGCCGCAGCGTGTTCGTCTACGGGGTCAACTCCGAGGTGCCCGACGTCTGGAAGTTCCAGGTGCGCCAGGGGAGCTTCCTGCCGCCCGGCGACCCGCGCCAGGGCGCCAGCGTCGCGGTGCTCGGCCCCACGCTCAAGCGCGAGCTGTTCGGCGAGGACAACGCGCTCGGCGCCTTCGTGCGCATCGCCGGCTTCCGCCTGCGCGTGATCGGCGTGATGGAGCCCAAGGGGCAGCTCCTGGGGATCGACATCGACGACTCCGCCTACGTGCCGGTCGCCACCGCCATGCAGATGTTCAACCTCGACGAGCTGATGGAGATCGACGTGCTGTTCTCGCACGAGGGGCTCACGGCCGGCGTGGAGCAGGCCGTGACGCGCCTGCTCACCGACCGCCACGGCGGCAAGCAGGACTTCACGATCACCACCCAGACCGCCATGCTCGACGTGTTCGACAACGTGATGCGGGTGGTCACGGTGGCGGTGGCCGGCATCGGCGCCATCTCGCTCCTGGTCGGGGCGATCGGCGTGCTCACCATGATGTGGATCGCGGTCAGCGAACGCATCGGCGAGATCGGCCTGATGCGGGCGGTGGGGGCCACGCAGGGACAGGTGCAGCGGCTGTTCCTGCTCGAGTCGGTGGTCCTCACCGTGCTCGGCGGCGCCGCCGGCGTGGCGCTCGGGCTGGGCATCGCGCAGGGGATCCGACTGGCGGTTCCGGAGATGCCGGTCTACACGCCCCTGGGCTACGTGCTGGCGGCGCTCGTGGTGAGCGGCCTCACGGGCCTGCTCTCGGGGCTGGTGCCGGCGCGACGGGCCGCGGGGCTCGACCCCGTGGACGCGCTGCGCGCGCAGTAGTCAGCGCAGGAACTCGCCCACCGCCGCGATGAAGGCCTCCGGCGCGTCGAGCATGACGGCGTGCCCGGCGCCCGCGAGCGTCACGCAGCGGGCATCGCGGAGCACGGAGCCCATGCGCTCGGCGGCCGCGGCGGACAGCACGGTCGAGCGCGCTCCGCGCAGCACCAGCGCGGGACAGCGAACGCGCTCGAGGTGGTGCCAGAGGCGCTCGGTCTCGCGCTGCGACCAGGCGGCGGCCTCGCGCTCGTCGGGAGCGCCGCGCTGCGGCGGGCGCAGGAAGGCCGGATCGAGCTTGGGCTCGTAGCGACCGTCGGGCCGGCGCCGCAGCCAGTGGCGCGCGAGCTCGCGCAGCACCGCGGGCTCGGCTCCGGGATAGAACAGCTCGAGCGCCGAGGCGTAGGCGGCCTCGCTCGCGAAGCCGGAGAGCGGGGGCTCGCGGCGCGGGGCAACGCGCGCGACCGCGCGGCGCCGCGCCGCGCCCGGCGGCACCTGCGGCCCCGCGTCGACGAGCACCAGCCGCTCGACGCGCTCCGGGAAGCGCGCGGCGAACCGGATGGCGGAGAAGGCGCCCATCGAGTGCCCGAGCAGCTCGATGCGCTCGATCCCCAGGTGGTCCACCACGGCCTCCAGATCGCGCGCGCCGCTCGCGGGCAAGTAGCGGAAGTCCGGGTCGCGATCCGAGTCACCGTGGCCGCGCGCGTCGAGCGCCAGCACGCGGCGCCGCCCGGCCAGGGCGAGCGCCAGCGGATCCCAGACGCGCGCGCTCATGCCGAAGCCGTGCAGCAGGACGACCGGGCGCGCCGCCCCGCCCCAGTCCCAGAGGCGCAGCCGCAGCGCGTCGGCCGCGGGTACCGTCAGCGAGACCGGCTGCACCAGCGGTCTGACTTCGTTCGGCTTCGCCTCACTGCGCGCGCCCTCCGGGCGCTTGCGTCTGACTTCGTTCGGCTTCGCCTCACT
>JASJBO010000162.1 GCA_030066475.1 Myxococcota bacterium | reverse complement strand
TGCTTGCCGGGCGCTTTGCCGAAGCTGAGAAGTCGCGCCGGGAGTACTTCAAGGTTGGACTACGGATCGGGGATGCAAACGCCTCCCACAGCTGGGTAGCCCACGAGAGTCTTCAGCGATCGGAATGCGGAGGACTTGGAGAGCTGTTGCCCATCGTCCGCGAAGGATGCAGCCGATACCCAACAATGGCTGCGTATCGGGCGGGACTTGCATGGACGCTTGCTCGACTCGGCAGGACGTCGGAGGTAGAGCGACAGCTTGACTGCCTCACGAATGGCGCGGAGCCCGCTGTCGCGCAGCGAATCGACTGGCCCTTCGCTATGGCGGCGATGACCGAGGCGTGTGTCCTCACTGCCAATCAGCAGGTTGCCGCCGAGATTCGCGAGTTGCTTCGCCCCCTGGCCGGGAGGCTGGTCGTCGTCGGCCTCGGAGTCGCGATCTGGGGCCCTTTCGATCGGTACATCGGGCTTCTTTCGGCGACGCTAGGCGATTGGGAAGATGCCGCCGCGAGCTTCGAATCCGCAATCTCGCTGTGCCGAGAGATCGGAGCGTTTCCATGGCTGGGGCGGACCCAGCTCGACTACGCGAGAATGTTGATTGAGAGGGCTGAGGCCGGAGACGCGGCCAGAGCAGCAGGTTTGGTTGCGTCCTGTGAGTCAGTCGCGGAGGAACTTGGCATGACTGTACTCAGTAGGGAGTGTAGGTCTGCATCGACTGCGTTGCGGACTTAGTGCATGAGGCCGAGAAGGGCTCAAGCGCGCTCGCCAGGGCGAAAGTCAAGACCTAACATTAGAGAGGAATCTGGCTTTGACCACCGTGGCCACCATCGCAGAGAGAGATCCCTCCCGGATTGCTGTCATCTATGGCAACGCGGAGCACGTGGAGACGTTTGGGGAGCTCGAGGAGCGCTCGCGCCGGGTTGGGCACGTGCTTCGCGAGCTCGGTGTCGGGTTCGGCGATGGGGTGGCGGCGCTGATCGCGAACGATGACGTGTTCTTCGATCTCTTCTGGGCGTGTCACCGGATTGGCGCCTACTACACGCCCGTGAACTGGCACCTGCAAAGGGACGAGATCGAGTACATCGTCGACAACTGCGATGCGAAGGTGCTAGTGGCGCACGCGCGCTTCGGGGAGGTCGCGGCCGAAGTCGCGAAGGCGGTGCCCGGCCTGCGGGCGGCCGTCTCAGTAGGGGGCGGGATCCCGGGTTTCGAGAGCCTGGAGGACGCCGCCGACGCCGTGCCCGCCGACCGGCCGCTCGAGGATCAGTTCGAGGGTTCCATCATGCTGTATTCGTCGGGGACGACGGGGCGGCCCAAGGGCGTGCGACGTCCGCTGCCGCGTGTCGAGCCCGGGGATCCGCGCGCGACGTTGCTCAGCATCGGGATGGTCGGCCTGTTCGGGATGAAGGAGGGCGATGTCTACCTGTCGCCGGCGCCGCTCTATCACGCGGCGCCGCTGGCGTTCTCCTCGGCGCAACACCGGCTGGGCGCCACCACGGTGATCATGCGGCGCTTCGATCCCGAGCAGGCGCTGCGGCTCATCCAGGACCACGAGGTGACGACCTCGCAGTGGGTGCCCACCCATTTCCGGCGCCTGATCCAGCTTCCCGAGGAGGTGCGGAGCCAGTACGACGTGTCGACGCTGCGGGTGGCGGTGCACGCCGCGGCGCCCTGCCCCACTCCCTTGAAGCAGGCGATGATCGACTGGTGGGGCGACGCGATCGTCGAGTACTACGCGGGCACCGAGGGCGGCGGCACGTTGATCCGGGCGGCCGAGTGGCTCACCCACAAGGGGTCCGTGGGACGCCACTGGGCGGGCGGCACGATCCACATCCTCGACGAGGAGGGCAACGAGGTCGAGAAGCCCAACACCGAGGGCGCGATCTACTTCGAGGCCGCGCCCGACGAGTCGCAGCGCTTCCGGTACCACAAGGACGACGCCAAGACGGCCAACAGCTATCGGGGCGATCTCTTCACGATCGGCGACATCGGCTACCTGGACGAAGAAGGCTATCTGTACCTCACCGATCGCCAGTCCAACATGATCATCTCCGGCGGCGTGAACATCTACCCGCAGGAGACCGAGAACCACCTGATCATGCACCCCAAGGTCGACGACGTGGCGGTGATCGGCGTTCCGAACGAGGAGATGGGCGAGGAGGTGAAGGCGGTCGTGGTTCCGGCCGCCGGCGTCGAGCCGGGAGCCGCGCTCGAGCGCGAGCTGATCGACTTCTGCCGCGAAGGGATCGCGCACTACAAGTGTCCGCGGTCGATCGACTTCGCGACCGAGGTGCCGCGGACCGAGACGGGCAAGATGGCGAAGCGGAAGCTGCGCGATCGCTACTGGGCCGGGCACGAGGGGCGTCTGGTCTAGTGGCTCGCGTTCGGCGGCAGGGGCCGAGTGGGCCCTTGACGATCATGTAGCGCTCGCTTCGATTGTAGCGGTCGCTACATTGCCATGCGCCCGGGAGGACCGACATGCCCGACCTCTCCGCCGTCAACCCGACCTGGCTCGACCTTCCGATCGGTCGCCTGCGCTGCCGCGTGGCGGGTGAGGGTCCACCGCTGCTGTTCGTCCACGGCCTGCTCGTGGACAGTCGGCTGTGGGAGCGGGTCGCGCAGCCGCTGTCCGAGAGCCACCAGGTCATCCTCCCCGACCTCCCGTTGGGCTCCCACACGGAGCCCGTCGCGGATCGCAGCCGGATGCATCCCGAGGGCGTGGCCCAGACACTGGTCGATCTCCTCGACGCGCTGGGCCTCGAGCGCGCGACGGTGATCGGCAACGACACCGGCGGCGCGCTCACGCAGATCGCCGTGGCGTCCGCCCCCGAGCGCTTCGAGCGCCTGGTGCTCACGTCGTGCGATGCCTTCGAGCACTTTCCGCCGCCGCTGATCCTTCCGTTCCGCTGGATCGCGGGGAGCGACGCGATCCTGCGCATGACGAGCTGGCTGCTCTCGTCGCCACGCTTCCAGCTCTGGGCGCTCCCGCTCGGCTGGGTCGCCAAGCATCCGCTCGATCCCGAGCTCACGGCCTCGCTGGCCGAGCCTGCGCTCACCCAGCGGGCGATCCGGGACGACGTCGCGGCGTTCCTGAAGAAGATGGAGCCTACGCCGACGCTCGACGCCGCGAAGAAGCTCGCGAGCTACCCCGGGCCCGCGCTGATCGCCTGGTCGAGCGAGGACCGGATCTTCCCGAAGAGCGATGCCCACAAGCTGGCCGAGCTGTTGCCCAAGGCGCAGCTCACCTGGATCGACGACGCCTACGCGTTCGCGTCGCTGGACCAGCCCGAGGTGCTGGCCAACCGGATCGCGCACTTCCTGGCGGAGACGGATCCGGGTGCCTGAGCCACGCGGCTCCCGCAGACCTCCCAGCGCTCGGCAGGCCGGGACCGCGTCGGTTGACCGGCGCGCTCTGAGGTCCCAACATCGCGTCGTCGGCGCGCAAACGGAGGGACGCGAGGCGATGGCGGACGCCCAGCACATCCGGCAGGTCTACGATCGCTATCCCGAGCTGGTGACGAAGGGCGACGTGGACGCGCTCGTGGACCTCTACGCCGAGGACGCCACGATCGAGGACCCCATCGGCTCGGAGCTGCGCCGCGGCACCGAGGCGATCCGCGCGTTCTATCAGGCGAGTGCCGGGACCATCACCATGAAGCGCACGGGTCCCGCACGGGTCGCCGGCAACGAGGCGGCGGCGCCGCTGGTCGTGCTCCTCGGTCCCGAGGGCCCCGACCAGAAGGCCCTCGACATCATCAGCACGATGGTGTTCGACGGGAACGGCAAGGTGACCGCCATGCGTGCCTTCTGGAGCTTCGACGCAATGCGTCCGGCGGGCCAGGAGCCTGCCTGAGGCCCGTGAGGGGTTCGAGGCGCGCCGTCGCAAGCGAAGCGTGGCGCGCTCCAACTACGACTTCATCCGCTTCGCGTGAATGCGGCGATCGGGGCCGCGCCCCCGGCCCCGCCTCTGCTCGGCGAAGCGATCAGGCGTCGCGCAGCAGACCACCGATCAGGCGGTCGATGACGCTCTGCGGCGCCAGGCGCTTGACCAGGGTGAGCGGCTTCGCCCGATCGAGCGGGACACGGAGCGGCTTCTTCTCGCTGGTGATGACCTGGCGCACCTTCTCCGCCACCGCCTGGGGGGTGAGCTTGCTCGCGGCGGTGTCCTTCGCCATGCGCGACATCATCCGGTGGCTGAAGGAATCGGGCGCAACGCCGGCGACCGTGCGCAGGTGCGAGCCCGAAGCGGGCCGGTCCATGTGCATCGCGACCGGCTGCATGATCACGACGTCGATGCCGGCGGTCCTGACCTCGTGGTACAGCGCCTCGCTGAACGCCTCGAGCGCGAACTTGGCCGAGGTGTAGGCGCTCATGTAGGGAACGGCGAGCAGCCCGCCCAGCGAGCTCATGTTGACGATGGTGCCCCTGCCCTGCTTGCGCATTGCGGGGAGGACCTGCTGGCAGACGCGCATCACGCCGAACACGTTGGTGTCGTAGAGCGCCCGCACCTCTTCGACCGTCTGCTCCTCGACGGAGCCGATGACCATCTGGTTGACGCAGTTGACGACCACGTCGATGCGGCCTTCGCGCTGGAGCACCTCGTTCACGCACTTCTCGACGGAGCCGGCGTCGGTGACCTCCATCGGGAGCATCGGAAACGGGTGCTTCGACTCGCGGCTTTCGGGATGGCGCATGGTGCCGTAGACGGTCATGCCGGCGTCGACGAGCGTGGCGCCCAGGACGGCGCCGAAGCCGCCGGAGGCGCCCGTGATGAGGACGATCATGGAATGGCTCTCTCCGCTTCTGGGCAACGCGCGGCGATTTATACATGTGTATAAGAGCTCTGACAACCCGGTCTCGCTATTGACATTTCTATCATCTATGGGACAATAATGATTCGATTATCAATAAGACGTTTCTGCCAACGAGGGAAAGCCGCCATGCCCCAGAAGAGCCGCCGCCCCATCCAGTTCGACGAGCGCATGAGCGATGCCGACATGCTCATGTGGAACCTCGAGACCGACCCCGGCCTGCGCTCCACGATCCTGAGCACGTGGATCCTCGACCGCGCCCCCGACCGCGAGCGCTTCGAGGCCACCGTGAAGCGAGCGACCCACGTGATTCCGCGTCTGCGCCAGCGCGTCGTGGCCGACCCGCTGGGGATCGCCCCGCCCCGCTGGGAGGCCGACCCGCACTTCGACCTCCGATTCCACCTGCGGCGCGCGCGGGTTCCCGCCCCGGGCAGCGTGCGCGATCTGCTCGACCTGGCGGAGCCGCTCGCGATGCAGGCCTTCGACAAGGACCGACCGCTCTGGGAGCTCCACCTCGTCGAGGGACTCGAGGGCGACCGCTGCGCGGTGATCATGAAGCTCCACCACGCGATCAGCGACGGCGTGGGCCTCGTGAAGATGACGGAGTGCCTGATCGAGCGCGGTCCCGACGACACCCGCGTGCTCGACGCACCGCCCGAGACCGTGCCGGCGCCCGCGAGCGAGCCGAGCGCGTGGGATCGCATCGGCGACGCGCTCGCGCACCGGGTGCGGCAACGCGCTGGGCGGCTGGGCAGCCTCGGCGCGTACCTGCGCGACCACGCGACGGGCGCGGTGCGAAGCCCGCTCGACACGCTGCGCCAGGTGCGCGACACGCTCTCCTCGGTCGGACGCGTGCTCGCTCCCGCCTCCGAGCCGCTCTCGCCGGTCATGCGCGGGCGCTCGAACGGGGTGCACTTCGACTACCTGCCCCTGTCGCTGGCCGAGCTGAAGCGAGCCGGCAAGGCCGTGGGCGGCACCGTGAACGACGCGTTCGTGGCGGGCGTGGCCGGCGGACTGGCCCGCTACCACGCCGCACTGGGCCAGTCGGTCGAGTCGCTGCGGATGCTGATGCCCGTCAACGTCCGCAACGGCGAGAAGGCAGACCGGGCGGGCAACCAGTTCGCGCCCGCCCGCTTCGCGGTGCCCGTGGGCATCCGCAACCCGGCCGAGCGCATGCGCGCGATCGGCCGGCTGTGCCGCGAGCAGCGCGACGAGCCCGCGCTGCCCTGGATCGAGGAGATCACGAGCGCCCTCGGCTCGCTGCCGCCGGCGGCGGTGCTCGGGCTGTTCGGCGCGATGCAGAAGGCGACCGACTTCACGACGAGCAACGTCCCCGGCCCGCGCCGCCCCACCTGGATGAGCGGCGCCCGGGTCGAGGCGTTCATGCCGTTCGGCCCGCTCGCCGGGGCCGGCGCGAACCTCACGGTGTTCAGCTACAACGGCACCATGCACGTCGGCATCAACACCGACCCGGCCGCCGTCGAAGATCCGGCGCTCCTGCTCGAGTGCATGCGCAAGGCCTTCGACGAGGTCCTGGCCGTCGTCTGATGAGCGCCGCCACCGCCGCCGGAGCCGGCCCCCGACGACGACTCCCGCCGGAGGAGCGGCGGGCGCAGCTGCTCGCGATCGCGATCGACGTGTTCGCCGAGCGCGGCATCGGGGCCGCGCGTCACGCCGAGATCGCGGAGCGCGCTGGCGTCGCGGTCTCGACCACCTTCGTCTACTTCCCGACCCGCGAGCAGCTCGTGGACGCAGTGCTGGACGAGGTCGCGCGCTTCCTGCTCGAGCTGCTCGAGCGGCTCCACGGCCAGGAGAAGCCCTGCGTCGAGATCCTGCGCGAGGCCGGGCCGCTGTTTCTCGACCTCCTCGAGAGCCACCGCAGCCACGTTCTGGTGTGGCTCGAGTGGGGCGCCGCCGTGCGCGAAGACGTCTGGCCGCGCTATCGCGCCTTCACCGAGAACGCCGTGGCGATCACCCAGCGCACCCTGCTGCGGGGACAGGAGGAGGGCTCGGTGGCGCCGGACGCCGACACCGAGTCGCTGGCGCGGCTCTTCGCTTCGTCGACCCAGTCGATCGCCCGCCTGGCGCTGGGCGACGTGGACCGCGCGACGGTG
Organism: Myxococcota bacterium; assembly: GCA_030066475.1. The sequence continues at coordinate 8,078 of JASJBO010000162.1, read as the reverse complement.
CGGCGCTTCCAGGAGACCGTGCTGCGCGCGATCGTGCGCGAAGAGGCGCTCGCGTAGCCCCGGGCGACCCCGGCGGGCCCCGAGCGTGCCTGCTAGCGTCGGGAGCGAGTCGGGAACACACCGAAGCGCCGCCCGGGAGCCGCCATGGAGCCCGTCGCTCTGGTCCCCTGGATCGCGTTGGGCATCGCGCTGTTCGCGGCGGCCCCGCGGGTCCGGCCGCGGATCGTGGGCGCCGTCCTGCTCGTCGCGGGGCTATCGGTGTTCGCGGTACGCCTGCACCACGCCGGACCGTATCCCTTCCCGGGCGTCATCGACCTGGCGTCCGGCTGCGCGGCCCTGCTGGCCGGCGGCCTGCTGGCCCGCGCCCCGCGTCAGCGCCGCTCTCAACCAGGCCTCCCGCGCACGACTCGCTGCCTGCTGGGGCTGTCACCGGTCTTGTTCCTGCTCGCGCTGGTCTCGATGGGTCACGAGGCCGAGGAGGTCGTCGTGCTCCGGACCAACGACGGGGCCGGAGCGACGCGAGAGACGCGGCTGTGGGTCGTCGACCACCAGGGCTCGCCCTGGGTGGTGACGGGCCGCGGCTCTCCGCACGACGCCGCACTCGCTGCCGACCCGCGCGTCGAGATCTTCCGCCGCGGCGAGGCGCACTGCTGGCTGGCGGAGCGACACGTCGATCGCGAGACGCTCGAGACGCTGCTCCGGCGCCGCTCCGAGCTCTACCTGGCGCAGCGCATCGCGATCGGCACGGGAATGTGGCGCCACTTCGAGGAGCGCGACGACCTGGATGAGATCGCGGTCGCCATCCGGTTCGAGCCTTGCCCCCAGCCCTAGCCCGGGCGCGGGCGGTGACCGCGGATGCGCACCACCTCGACGGCGAAGCCGTGGTAGCGCTCGGGGATCTCGTCCGCCCACCGCGGCATCCGGGTCAACGTCGGCCGTCGTGACCTTCAGCTGAGATCCCGTCCGTTCAACTCGCGGTCCTTCTCCTGCAGGGCTGCCCGACCACCGGGGGACCGGACGAGCTCGATCCGATCGACGACCGGCAGCAGGACTACTACGAGTACGAGTGTCCCGACTGCGCGCCGCCGGGCGAGCCGATCCCGGGTCAGGTCCCGTAGTCGGGCCAGCGGCTCCGCGTTCGTCCGTTAGTCTGCTCTCATGCTGGACTCCGTCGACACGCTCGAGCTGGGCGCCTTCAAGCACGTCGTCGTCCCGATCGGGGTCGTGATCGGCCTGGGCGTCGCGCGCATCGTGAACTCGCTGTCGCAGTACCTGCAGCAGCGCGAGCGCGTCGCATTCTCCTGGCCACACGCCGTCTGGTCGATCATCGTGTTCTTGGAGTTCGTGGGCCTGTGGTGGATCTCGTGGGGGCTGCGCCACGTCCAGTCGGAGCTGTGGACCTACTTCGCGCTGATCTTCCTGCTGATCGGACCGTCGCTCCTGTACCTGTCCGCGACGCTGCTGCTCCCGGACCTGCCCGACACCGGGCGCCTCGAGCTCTCCGAGCGCTTCGAGACGATGGGGCGCAGCTTCTTCCTGGCGATGGCGGGCTTCATGGCCTGGCTGGCGTGCTCGGAGCTGCTGCTGCTACGCGAGCCGCTGTGGCTCCCCAAGCGCGGGAGCCAGGGCGCCATGACGCTGGTGCTGCTGCTCGGCGCCGCGCGGCCCTCGCGGCTCACCGCCGCGGTGCTGGGCGCCGTGATGCTCCCGTGGCTGATCGTGGCGCTGGCCACGATCCGGGCCCGACTCGAGTGAGACGGGACGCACCGCGGGCGGCTCTCAGCGCGAGCAGCGAGAGCAGCGCCACGAGAGCCGCCTCGGGCTCCGGGGCGAAGTAGACGTCGTCGAAGTACACCTCGACGCTGTCAGCCGGGCCGAGCCTGAAGACCATCAGGCCCAGGCGCGCGCTCGAAGCCGTAATCGGAGGCCGCAGCACGTCCGCGACGTCGATCCAGTCGTCGCCAGGGATGCGCACGTCCCAGCTGCCTCCGAAGCCCAGGATCCCTGTGCAGGATCCGGTCCGGTACCAGACCGCGCTGAGCTGGGCGACCGCACCGTCGTTGCCGGGCGGGAGCCAGATCGAGCCGCCGATCTCGTAGTCGAGAGCGGGATCGATCGGGAAGCAGGCGAACCCGTACTCGATCGGCCGGTTGTCGGGCGTCGCGCGCGAGTTCACGACGTGCGCGGCGCCCGAAGTCGCCGGGTCGGTGCGGTCGACTTCACCGTCCCAGCGGATCGCGACGGCGGGATCGAACGACGTCCAGCCGATGACGTTCGAGTCGAAGCCGTCGAAGAAGTCCACGCTCTGCGCGCCCGCGGAGGCCGCGGCCAGCAGCCCGACTGTCACGAGCGCGACAGCCACCATCCCGTAACGTACTCGGATACCCTCCATGGGAGAGCAGGTGTTGCAAGACGCGGACCGAGCGGGAGGCCGTCCGAGACGTGTCTCGTGCTGGGGCGCGGAGCGCATCGCCACCCGCTGCGACACGAAGTCCCGAACGCCTGAGGCGCGGCCGAACGCGTCTAGCGGGCGCGCAGGGAGCCCGACGGGCGCCGCAGTCTGGCCGGCAGCGCCAGCCCGCAGCTCCGACAGCTCCGGGGCAGCCGCGGGAGGCTCGCCAGGACGCGCAGCAAGCCGCCGTGGAACGGGGAGAAGCAGCGCGGGCAGGCGTGGTCGAGCACGGCGATCGCGCCGAACAGGAAGCGCAGGAAGGCCACCGTGGTGCCGATGACCGCGATCGCGAACGTCGCGTGGGCCTCGGCGCGAGCGCTGTCGAGAGCCGGTGCGAGAGCGACGAGCGCGCCGAGGACGGCGACCGCAGCCAGGGTCTGCGCCGCCAGCTGGCGCCGGCCCAGGGACAGCGCCATCAGGTCCTCGTCGATGCGGTCCATGAGCCTTCGAATCGGTCGATGCGTTCGCCCACTTGACCGCGGTGGCGCGCCTCATCGCGCGCGCCTAGCAGCCCGTTGAAGAACCCGGACCGAGCCTGGCGCGCGAATTCGGCCCGAGATCAAGGCGCGAAACCGCAGCCATAGCCGTCGCCCTGCCTATCCGGCTGGCTCAGCCACGAGGGTTCGGTAGGGAAGCGGTGCGGCGCGGACGGCGCGTTGGAGCACGAACCCGAACATCTCGCTTTCTCTCCAGCGGCGATCGAATCGGTAGACGAACTCCTCGAGATAGCGCTGCAGATGCTTGCCACTGACGCCGTGGAACGTGCCGCGCAGCCAGTTCTTGAGGTTCCCGAACACGATGTGGCACCACGGCAGGATCTCCCCAGCGCGCACCGGGTCGCCTTGGATCTGGCGATCATGGCGAACGCCAGCCTTCTCGAAGCTGCGGTACGTGGCGTATCCGTCCGTCCGCAGCGTCGTGTCGTGGGGGTCGATGGCACCCAGGAGGAACGGCCCCAGGTCGCGCTTGAACTGGAGGCCCTCCAGGACGGCGAGTCGGAGTCGCCCCGCACTGTGGCGCCGCTGCTCGACCGCGGCGGCGACGATCGTCTTCGTCCCGGCCTGGCGGCCTCCCCGCCGGCCGCGCTCGACCCCTCCGACATAGGTGTCATCCGCCTCGACCAGGCCGCGCAGCCGGGCCCTCCGGCGCGGCTTCAGGGCCGAGCGCAGCTTGTGAAGCATCGTCCAGGCCGTCTCGTAGCTCCCGAGGCCCAGATCCTTCTGCAGCTGCAGGGCCGAGATCCCCTGCTTGTGCCGCGCCACGAAGAAGATCGCCCAGAACCAGGTCCGCAGCGGGATCTTGGTCCGGTGGAAGACCGTTCCGGCCGTGACCGAGCATTGGTAGCGGCAGTGGCGGCACTGCTCGAGCTTCCGCGTCGAGACGAAGCTGCTGGCCCGCTGCTCGCAGCGAGGGCACACGAAGCCCTGGGGCCAGCGAAGCCGCCGCAGGGCGTCCCAGCAGGCCTCCTCGTCCGGAAAGCGGTCCTCGAACTCGAGCAGCGAAGCCGGGAACTCCATTGAGCGATCCTCCCCACCCCTCAACCTCGCTGCCCGCTGTGACGCGTCCGGTCACAGGGCTGAGACAAAGGGATAGGCAGGGCCGTCGCTACGGCGAGGTTTCGCAACGCAGAGCTCGGGCCGATGGCGCGTGCCAGGCGACGGGAGGGTTCTTCAACGGGCTGCTAGCGGGGTTCGAGCGTCTGAACCTCACCCGTCTCGATGGAGGCTCGCAGCCGGTCTGCGACTCGAAGCGTATACAGCGCCTGTTCCGGGGTCACCGGCGGAGCGCCGTCGTCGTGGATGGCATCCACGAAGCCCGACACGATCCGGTCGAACGGGTGCTGGCTGCCGAAGGAGAGACCCCTCCCGCGGACGAGGGAATGCACGCCGGTGGCGAATCGCTTCCAGTGCGGGAGCACCCGGTCGAGTCGACCTCCGCGTTCCACGGTCAGCCCGTGGGTCTCGAAGTCGAGCCGGGCCACCGCGCGCGTCCCGAACACCTCGAGGCAGTGTTCGCTGCGGGGATGGCGGAACGACACGTTCAGGCTGGAAGTCGTGCCGTGGGCGTGCTCGAGAATCGAGGTGACGATCGTCGCCCCGCCGGCCTCGGACCACAGGGGCACCGCGAACGCCCGGTGGACGTCGCCGAGCAGTGCGACGGCCAGGTCGATACCGTGGATCCCGGTCTCGAAGAGGATTCCGGTCGGGAACTCCTGCTTGAACTGGTCGTGATGGTCCGTGCTGGGCCAGCCGAACTGGCCCCGCAGGGAGACCAGCTCTCCCAGCCCACCGTCCGCGATCAGGCGCTTGAGGGCGACCATCAGGGGCGTGAAGCGGTAGTTGAACACGACGGTGTACTTCTTCGACGAGGCCTGGATCGCGTCGTGAAGCGCTCGTCCGGACTCCCAGGTCATCGCCATGGGCTTCTCGACGATCACATGCATGCCCGCCTGGAGACAGCTCGTCGCCACCGACGCGTGACTGGCGGAGAGCGTGCAGACATCGCAGACGTCGAGGTCTCCCGCCTCGAGCATGTCCTCGTACTTCTCGTAGACCCGGGCGATGCCCAGCTCCCCGGCCAGCTGCTGCGCACGGTCCAGGTTCACGTCGGCGATTGCCACCAGCCGGGCGCGGCCATCCCTCTTCCAGGCCGGGACGTGGCGGTGCTGGGCCATGCTGCCCGCGCCGATCAGTCCCACCCGGAGCGTCTCCGGAGTCATTCGCCCGACCCTCCCTCCACGCGCGTCACTCGGGCAAGGGACTCGTGGGAACGAGCCCCAGCCCACCCCAGCGAGCCGCAAGCCGGCGACGCTAGCAGATCGGCCGTTCATCCGAACGAGTCCGGGCTGCTTCGCGCCGACCGGTGATATACTGAGCGCATGCGAGTGGCCGAGAGCGACGCAGCCGATCCGGGTGCCGAGGAGCTGAAGGGCCGGGTTCGGGCCCACTGGTCGGACGAGACCTGTGGGACTCGCGGTCTTTCGCGGGACGATCGGGTCGCCTTCTTCGCGAAGCTGGAGCAAGAGCGGTACGCGCTGGAGCCGTACATCCCCGACTTCGCGCGCTGGCAGCGCGGCGAGGGAAAGCGCGTGCTCGAGGTGGGGGTTGGCGCGGGCACCGACCACGTCCAGTGGGCGCGCGCCGGGGCCCTCCTGACCGGTGTCGACCTGACCCAGGAAGCGGTCGACCTGACCTCGGAGCGGCTGGAGCTCGAGGGCTTTGCGCCGGACTTGCGCGTCGCCGACGCCGAACAGCTGCCCTTCCCGAGCGATCACTTCGACATCGTGTACTCGTACGGCGTCCTGCATCACTCGCCGGACACGGAGCGCTGCATCGCCGAGGTGCACCGCGTGCTGCGGCCGGGTGGAACCGCGCTCTTGATGCTCTACAACCTGCGCAGCTGGACTGCCTGGAACCTCTGGGCGCTGCACTGCCTGGCCAAGGGCAGGCCCTGGAAATCGCCCCGCTGGGCGGTCTACCACTTCCTGGAGTCCCCCGGAACCAAGGCCTACACGCGAAGCGAGATCGAGCAGCTGCTGCACGAGTTTCGGATCCAGCGGCTCGAGAGCCAGCTCCTGGGCGGCGACCTGCTCCACATGCGCGCCAGCAAGAAGTACCAGGGCGCGCACCATCGCCTGTTGTTCCGCCTGTACCCGCGCCCGCTGGTCCGGGCAATCGGCCCCCGCTTCGGGTTTGCCTGGCTGATCGAGGCGGTCAAGCGCTAGCCGGAAGGGGCATCGAGGACCCGATCGTACACGGCGCAGACCTTCCGGATCCCGGCGTCGCGGCCGTAGCCTTCCTCGACGTGACGCCGGAAGCGCTCACCCAGCTCCCGCCGCAGCTCCTCGGAAGCCAGCAGTTCCACCAGCGCCGCGGCGAGCGCCTCGGGGTCGCGGGGTGAAACGAGCAGGCCCACCTCACCGCCTGCAAGAACGTCCTCGCACTGGCCAACTCGGGTCGAGACCGCCGCCATACCCGCCATGCCGTATTCGACCAGCGAGAGCGGCAATCCCTCGTCTGCCGAGCTCAGCACGCCGACGTCGCAGGCCGAGAGAATCGCCGCGATGTCGGTGCGAGGCCCGAGGATGGAGATCTGATCTTCGAGGCCCTGCTTCACGATCTCCCCGCGAAGCGCGTTCGGATAGTCGCCCATGGGCACGCCCACCAGCAGCGCGTGGGCGCCCGGGAATTCCTTCACGACGATCGCCATGGCATGGATCAGATTGATCTGGTCCTTCTGCCTGCGCAGGTTCGCCACGCACACGATCCGCCCACCCGGCTCCCCTGGCAGAGCTTCGGCGAGCGGTCCAGGCTCGTGCGGCATGACGAAGTTCGGAACGAAGGAGACCCGGTCCTCTGGAATCCCGAGCTCCCGTACCGCCCATCCGGCCAGGAGCTCGTTGACCGCGATCACGGCGTCCGTTCGCAGGTTGCCAACTCGATAGAGTCGGGGGGAGCGTCCGTCGAAGCTGAACTCCCCGTGGTGGTCGTGCCAGATCAGCTTGGTCCGGGGCAGGAAGAGAGACGCCAGCGCGGCCAGGAAGATCGTATCCTTGTGGCAGTGCAGCAGCCGGATGTCGTACTCCCGCACGTAGTGCACCAGGCGCAGGACTGCCCTTGGCTCGTCGAAGCGCGAGCGGCGGGCGAGCTGCAGGCGGGACACGTCCGGGCAAACGTCCCCAGCCAGCTCCCCCTCTTCCCGCGTTGTGCACAAGTGAAGTTCGAAGCGATCGCGCGGAAGGTGGTTGGCGAGGTTGATGGCCACACGCTCGGCGCCGCCGATGCACAGACTGTCGGTGACCTGCAAGACTCCTACGCGTCCGCTTCCTTTGCCGTCTCCAGACAACCCGTGACTCCCGCCTGATTCGTTGCGCTCGGACTGTCGCCCGGCTTCCTCGCTCCGGCAAGCGCCTGTCCCCTCGCCCGCACCGCATGTTCTCGACCACCGCGAGCCAACGGCCGGCCAGCTGGTGACCGTGTGCCGTCCGCACCGCGGACACTGGGACCTCGCCGCCAGCGGGTGGGGCAGGTAGGCCCAGGAACGGGCCTCGTCGGGGAACTGCCAAGAGCGTGCGCGGGAATTGCGTTCGAGCTCCTCCGCGAGAGCCAGCCCCCCAGAGCCGCTGCCGCGTCAGCGCCGATCACGAGCCGAGCGAGTCGGAGGGTAGAAAGCGGAATTTCGGTCAGCGGCCCCGGGGGATGAGGAACTCGGGCCCATCGGGGCGCGGGGTGGCAAAGGCGCCGCCGGGCCGCTCCCGCCGGGATTCCCTGGGGGCGAGGCGGGATTCGGCTAGGTTCATGCGTGGAGGAGGTGCGTCCGATACGAGCCGTCGCACCATGCCTGCACCCTCGGCTGGAGTTCCTCGGCGGATGTCCGATTTCCTGCGACGAACGCTTCTGTTCTGCCTCGGCGTCAGTCTGCCCATCCAGGGCATCGACGTGCTCGCTGGCGGCCCGGTGTCGATGACGCCATTCAAGCTCCTCACGGCACTTCTGGGCATTTTCTTGGCGATTGACTTCGCGCTGAGCGGCCATCGCTTTCCGAGGGACCGCAAGGTGCTCTGGCTTCTGGCGTTTGCGGCGAGCCTCGCGATTGCTGCGGTCCAGGGAACCGTCGCTGGCGCCCC
>JASJBO010000168.1 GCA_030066475.1 Myxococcota bacterium | reverse complement strand
GCGCTCCGCCGCGCTCCAGAACTCGAGCCCGGGCAGGTCGCGCGCGGCCTGGCAGGGCATCACCAGCCCGTCGGGCGCCACCACCAGCAGCCGGCGCCCCCAGCCGCCCATGCACGGCTTCGGGCGGTCCGCGAGGTAGTCGGGCAGCACGTACAGGATCTCGGGCCGCGCCGCGCGGCCGCGCTCGGCGCGCACCACCGCCGTCGCCGCGTCGAGCTGTTCGCGCGTCGGCAGCAGCGCGTCGCGGTTCGGCAGCGCCCAGCCGTCGTACTGGGCGTTGGCCAGCTCGAGCCGGTCGGCGTCGAGCTCGCGTGCCAGCGCGATCAGCGCGGCGACCCGCTCGAGGTTGTGCCGGTGCAGCACGACGTTCACGGTGAGCGCCAGACCACGCGCGCGCGCGGCGCGGCCCAGCGCGAGCTTGCGCTCGAAGCACGGGGTGCCGGCGATGGCGTCGGAGCGCTCGGCCTCCGCGTCCTGGAGCGAGAGCTGGACGCTGCGCAGGCCCGCCTCGGCCAGCTCTGCCAGGCCGTCGCCGTCGAGCGGGACGCCAGCCGTCACCAGGTGCGTGTAGAGACTCGCCCCGGCGGCCTGGCGCACGATCGCCGCGAGGTCGCGCCGCGCCGAGGGCTCGCCGCCGGTCAGTCCCGCGTGCACACAGCCCAGTGCGGCCGCCTCGCGGAAGACGCGGCCCCAGGCGTCTGCGTCGAGCACGTCGCGCACGTCGCGGTAGCCGAGCGGGTTCGAGCAGTAGGGGCAGCGCAGCGGGCAGCGGTAGGTGAGCTCGGCGATCAGGTTCCAGGGCCGCGGAGCCAAGGGCCCGCTCACCCGCGCTCGAGCACGCCGAGTCCGACCATCTGCTCGAGGAACTCGTGCACGTCGCTCGCCAGCGACTCGATCTCCGGATGGCGCTCGCGCAGCGTCTCCACCACCTGCTCGGCGCTGCGCGCGCCGTCGCACAGCGCCAGGATCTCCTGCCCGGCGTCGTTGAGCCGCACCGCGCGCTCGGGCAGCACGGCGATCCCGGAGCCCGGCCGCTCCTCGTCGTCGCGCAGCACCACGTGCGACGCCAGGCGCGGTCGCTGCCCGGCCGCCTCGACGGCGTCGAGCAGGCTCCACAGGATCTCGCACTTGCGCTCGAGTGCGGCGGCGCAGCGCGCCTGGTCCTCCGCACTGCGCGCGTGCTCGAGCACGAAGCCGAGCCCGAAGGCCGCGTCGCGCGGCGCCTGCGTGGTGCGCGAGCGGAAGTAGGCCAGCCCCTCGAGGTCGACCCAGGGATAGTGCTTCTCGAACGCCGCGATCCGCACGCCCATGATGTCGCCGGCAAACAGCTCGGTGAGCGACGACGCCACCGACTCGAGCAGGTCGTGGCCCTCGACGAACTCGACGTAGGCATCGCAGGCGCGTCGCACGCCCGGCAGCACGTCGCGCAGGCTCGCCACCGCGTCGCGCTCGAGCCCCACCGCCTCGGCGAGCCGCAGCCACAGCTCGAGCCCGCCCTCGCCGGGGCGCGCGCCGTCGTGGTCGTGGATGCGCTGGATCCACTCGCGGCGGAACGGCGCGTCCGCCGACTTGGTGAGGATGGCGGCGTCCTTGAGCGGGATCCGCGTCTGGTAGTAGTAGCGGTTGCGCACCCAGGTGCGGATCTCTGCGGGGCTGAGCTCGCCCTCGTGCATGCGCAGGTTGAACGGGTGGCGGTGGTGGTAGCGCTCGCTGCCGATCCGGCGCAGGCGCGCTTCGAAGGCCTGCGGGTCGCTCGTCACAGCTCGAGGTCCATGCCGTCGTGTGCCACCTCGACGCCCGCATCGCGCACGACCCGGGCGGCCTCCGAGCCGCGGTCGAGCACCGGGTTCGTGTTGTTCAGGTGGATGTAGAGCGCGCGCCCGCGCAGCCGCGCCAGCGGGCCCAGGCTGCCCGTCTCGCCCGCGATCGGCACGTGGCCCATTGCGAAGGCGTCGGGTGCGCCGGGGCGCGAGGCCTGCAGCTCGTCGGGCGTGAAGAAGGTGCCGTCGACGAAGGCCAGGTCGGCCGCCTCGAGCTCGGCCAGGGTGCCCGCGTCGAGCGTCTTCGAGCCGGGCGCGTACACCAGGCGCCGCCCGGTCCGCGTATCGGTGATGCGCACGCCGCAGGTCGCCTCCGGGGAGTTCGACGCGAGCTGCGACAGCCAGATCGGAACCTTGCCCGGCGCGGGGAAGAAGCGCGCCTCGAGCAGGCCGTCGCGATCGAGGCGGATCGGCTGGTCGAGCTTCGACGCGCCCCAGGCCGGCTCGAGCAGGCGCCAGGCCGCGTTGTGCTCGAGCACGGCGTCGCGGATCCACGGGGTCGAGACGATCCGGTAGGGCAGGGACTCGCGCAGCACCAGCAGGCCCAGCACGTGGTCGAGGTCGGCGTTGGTGACCAGGATCGTGTCGAGCGGGATGTCGCGCGTGCCCGGCCGCGGGTGCAGACCCGGGAAGCGCGCCAGCTGCTCGCGCACGTCCGGGCTGCCGTTGATCAGCGACCAGCGCACGCCATCGGCCGAGACCGCGACCGAGGGCTGGCTGCGCGGCGGCACGTCGGAGTCGCCAGCGCGCGCGCGCACGCAGTTCTCGCAGCCGCAGTTCCACTGCGGCAGGCCGCCACCCGCCGCCGATCCGAGCACGTGGATGCGCATCGCGCCGAGGGTAACCGACCCGCCTCCGTGCGCCGGGCGTCCAGCAGGGCACCGGCCTTGCCCCCTCGGGTGGTCCCGTCGCCTGATCCCACCTCGACCGTGTCAAGGTTCTGTTCCAACCGCCCCGAGGCTCTTGCGCGATGCCGCCCGAGTTCCGAAACACATGCTGCCGCAACCGATCCAACGCCGAGGTCGACCCGCCGTGCCGTGGAACCAGCTTCGCCGAACCGAGCGAGCGCCCGAAGAGCGCATCGACTGGATCAAGAGCATCCCCATCTTCCTGGTGCACCTGGCCCCGCTGGGTGCGCTCTGGACGGGCGTCACGCTCTTCGACGTGGTGCTCTGCGCCACACTCTACGCCGTGCGGATGTTCTTCATCACCGCCGGCTACCACCGCTACTTCTCGCACCGCGCGTTCCGGACGAGTCGCGCCATGCAGCTCGTGCTGGCCTTCGGCGGCTGCACGGCGGCGCAGAAGGGACCGCTCTGGTGGGGCGCCCACCACCGCCACCATCACCTCCACTCGGACCGGCCCGAGGACGTGCACTCGCCGCGCAAGGGCTTCTGGTGGAGCCACGTCGGCTGGATCCTCTGCTCGCGCTACCAGGCGACCGAGCTCGATGCGATCAAGGACATGGCCCGGTACCCCGAGCTGGTGTTCCTGAACCGCCACCACTGGCTGCCTCCGATCGTCCTCGCCGTGGGCTGCTTCCTGGCGGGCGGCTGGAGCGCGCTGTGGATCGGCTTCTTCCTCTCCACCGTGCTGACCTACCACTGCACGTTCCTCATCAACTCGCTCACCCACCTGTTCGGACGCCGCCGCTACGTGACGACGGACGCCAGCCGCAACTCCCTCGTGATGGCGCTGCTCACGTTCGGCGAGGGGTGGCACAACAACCACCACTACTACCAGTCGTCCGCGAACATGGGCTTCTTCTGGTGGGAGATCGACCTCTCCTACTACGTGCTGCGCGCGCTCGCCGCGCTCGGCCTGGTGTGGGACCTGCGCCGGCCTTCCGCGACCGTGCTCGCGTCGAACCGCGTGGCCGACGGGAACCTCGACGTCGGCATGCTCGCGCTGCGGGAGCCGTCGGCTCCGACCCCCGGCCTGGGGTAGCATCCGCCCGCTCGTCCCCATCCGGGGTGGCGAGGGGAGCGGCCCGTGAAGGACAGCCGGGCGGAGATCCGCACTGCGCTCGACACGCTCCGTCCGGAGGAGCTGCACCGCTCGGCCCGGATCAAGTGGCAGCTCTACGGAGAGGAGGTGCTGCCGGCCTGGGTCGCCGACATGGACTTCCCGGTGGCCCCTGCGATCCAGCGCGCGCTCCGCGCGCTCGTCGAGCGCAACGACCTCGGCTACCACTTCGTGCCGCTGTCCCCGCACCTGCGCGCCGCGTTGGTCGCGCGCATGGCCGAGCGCTTCGGCTGGGAGGTCGAGCCGGGTCGGATCGCGCCGCTGGTCAACGTGGTGCAGGGGCTCGACGCGGCGGTGCTGCTGCACAGCGCGGAAGGGGAGGGCGTCGTCGTCCAGACGCCGATCTACCCGCCGTTCCTGGCGGCCGTGGAGCGCAGCCGCAGGCGGCTGGTGGAGAGCCCGCTCGTGGCCGGGCCGGAGCGCTACGAGATCGACTTCGACCACCTGCGCTCGCAGCTCGACGGCGCCACCCGCGTCCTGCTGCTGTGCAACCCGCACAACCCGACCGGTCGCGTCTTCGAGCGCGACGAGCTGCTCGCGCTCGGCGAGCTCGCGGTGGAGCACGACCTCGTGGTCGTGGCCGACGAGATCCACGCCGACCTCACCTTTCCCGGTCACACCCACGTGCCGTTCGCGACGCTGGGTCCCGAGCTCGAGGCACGCACGATCACGCTCACCGCGGCGACCAAGGCGTTCAACCTGGCGGGGCTGCCCAGCGCCTTCGCGATCTTCGGCAGCGACCGGGTGCGGGCGCCGTTTCGCCGGCTGCCCCCGCACGTGCTCGGACACTCCGGGATCCTGGACGACGCGGCGACCCACGCCGCCTGGACCGAGGGGCAGCCCTGGCTCGACGAGGTGCTGGCCTACCTGCTCGAGAACCGGACCCTGGTCACGAGCTTCCTCGCCGGGCGCCTGCCGGGGATCCGCTGCCTGCCGCCGGAGGCGACCTATCTCGCCTGGCTCGACTGCCGCGAGCTCGCGCTCCCGGGCGACCCGTTCGAGTTCTTCCTGGAGCAGGCCCGCGTCGCCTTCAACCGCGGCACCGACTTCGGCCCGCCGGGCGAGGGCTTCGTGCGACTGAACTTCGCGACCTCGCGCGCAATCCTCGAGCAGATCCTCGAGCGAATGGCGGTGGCGGTGGAGCGCATGGGGTGAGCCGCACGCGCTCCGGCGCGGCGCGAGGCCCCGAAGGCCCGAAGGCGCCCCGGCCCATTGAAGTCGCCCAAGGACAGCCGGTATCGTACGCGGCTCGCATGCTGGGGGTGCGGTGAGGCTCGAAATCGCCATCGCGGCGGCCGCGGCGTTGCTCCTGGGCTGCGGCGCCGTGCCGAAGTGGGAAGGAGCCGTCTCGCCCACGAGCCGGGACCTGCGCCGCGTCGCGATCGGGCTCGACGAGGGAGACATCCCCGCGTTCCACCCCTCCGAGATCCCCGACGTTCCCGCCAAGCAGGCGCTGCGGCCGTGCTGCGCCTTCGGGCACGACCTGAGCGTGCGCGCGGGCTTCGTGCCGGTGCCGGGCTTCTCGGTCGGCAACGTGAAGGGCGTCGAGGACCTGGGTCACCACAACTACGACGCGGGGATCCTGACCCGGGAGCGCAGCGGCAAGCTGCGCAGCGAGAACAACGGCCAGGTCTACACCTGCCGGGGCGGCTTCATCGACACGGCCCACGTGCGCGACTACGCCGACTGGATGCTCTTCGCCGGTGCCCAGCTGCTGCGCTCCGAGCGTCCCGAGGCCGTCCTCGAGCTTCCCGACGAGGCGGGCGTGCGGCGCATCGTCGTGAAGCCGCCGTTCTTCGCGATGCTCGACGCGCACGGCTGGGAGTCGGTGGTGCCCCTGGCCCGGTGGCTCTCCTACCAGCTCTCGATCTGGCACGAGATCATCCAGTGGTACGGCTGGTCCGCGGTCCCCTCCTATCCCGAGAAGGTCTCGGCGTTCTCGCCCGAGGACCTGTACTCGAACCTGCTCGGTGCGCGCATCGCCAGCGCCGTCGCCATGGCGTTCCTGGTCGACAGCGAGCCCCTGTACAACGAGGCGATGAACCTGTGGCTCGCCACGGTGCTCGAGCAGCTCGGCGCGGTGCCGGTCGACGTGGGCGTCGCGGCGATGCGCGAGGTCGACGGCGTCTGGTGGGACTCCAGCAAGCGGCTGCCCGACTGGGACCTGGTGCGGCGCCGCAAGTTCGAGATCGGGCCGCGGGTGGGCGGCTGGCTGGTGCAGGACGTGGCGACGTCGCCGGAGGTGGTGGCGCTGCTCGCGGAGCACTGCGGCTCCGAGACGGATCCGGTCGTGCTCCACTACGAGGAGGACTTCGAGGGCGTCCCGTTCCGCGAGATGGCGGCGCTCGAGATCGAGGTGGAGCCCGGCATCGCCCGGCACTTCCCGCTGGTCGACGCGTCGAACCGCTGGATCACCCAGGACGACTTCCCGACGATCATCGAGGCGATCCGCGCCGAGAACGCCGCGGTGTTCGGCCAGGGCGCGGACCGGCCCGACCGCTGAGCCCCGGTCCCGCTCGCCGCCTTGACCTCGCTCCCCGCTCGGGGGAGGATCCGTCCGTGACCCAGTACGCCTGCATCATCCAGGAGGGGCAGCGCGCCGACCGGACGCGCGAGGCGCTGGCCGCGGGCCTGCGCCGGATCGGCCAGGAGTGCTTCGGCGACGACCCGTCCGCCTGCGAGATCCGCTGGAACGTGGTGCGGAAGGGGTTCGGCTGGACCGCCGGCGAGCCGAGCCGGTCGTCGATCGTGATCCGCTCGGTGCCGGTGGGCCTGCCCCTCGACCAGCGCGAGGCCTTCATGCGGAAGGTCTGCGCGCTGTGGGAGACCGAGACCGGCTGCTCGGTCGACGAGATCGTCGTCACCGCCTGGGACGGCCCGCTTCCGCTCTAGCCACGGAGGAAACGCCGATGCCTCTGTACCGATGCGCCGTCGCCGAAGGGCTCTCGACCGAGGCGCAGCGCGCCCGGATCGCCGTGGAGGTGGTCCGCATCCACTGCGGCGTGACGGCCGCACCGCCGTCGTTCGTGCACGCGTTCTTCGCCGAGCATGCGCCCGGGGAGCTGCCGCCGGGCAAGGTGGCATTCGTGCTGGGATCGATCCGCTGGGGGCGCACCGACGAGCAGAAGGCGCGCATCGTCTCCGAGCTGACGGACGTCGTGGCCGACGTGCTCGGGCGCGAGCGCGACGAGGTCGGCGTCGCCACCGTCGACGTGCCCTCGAAGTGGAACATGGAGGGCGGGGAGCTGCTGCCCGAGCCCGGCGAGGAGGCCGAGTGGCTCGAGCGCCATCGCCGCGGCTCCTGAGCCGACCTCCGCGACGGCGTCGCCGGTCGGGCCGGGTGTCCGGGGCTCGCCCGAGACGCCGGGTGCCTCGGAGCGGGCCCGTCGCGGGCTACTCCTCGACGTAGCCGAGCGCGCGCAGCAGGCGGCGCGTGCCCTCGTCGACGTCGCCGTCGGCGGGCGCGCTGCCGGGTGCCGGCTCGCTCGCTCGCGCGGCCTCGAAGACGTCGAGCAGCGACCGCGACACCGCGCCGGCCTCGACGGTGCGCTGCTCGGCGGGATCGGCGACCAGGTCGAAGAGGTCGATGGCGCGCGGCTCGCTCGGCTCCAGCACGAGCTTGTGGGTGCGGGAGCGGACGGCGGCCCGGCTCGAGCTGGGGAGCGTCCACGAGAGCGCGGGCGGCTCGTCTCCGTCCCCGCTCCCGCGACCGAGCCGCGCCAGCGCAGCCGGTTCGCGGCCGCCGTCGGCGAAGAAGCGCTGGAGCGCCGCGCCCAGGTCCGAGAGCTGCACCGGGCCCTCGCGCACCGCGGCCGGCACGCCGGGCACGCGAACGATCAGCGGGACGCGGATCATCTCCTCGTACACGGTCGTGCTGTGCAGCATCCGCCCGTGCTCGCGGAACGCCTCGCCGTGGTCCGAGACCAGGATCACGACGCTGCGCTCCAGCAGCTCGCGCGCGGTCAGCGCGTCGAGCAGCTCGCCGAACAGGGCGTCGCCGTAGGCGAGGTTCTCGTCGTAGAGGGTCCGGATCCGGTCGAGGCGCGCCGCCGGCACGGAGTCGCGTCGGCGGTCGAGCGCCAGCAGCGTCGCGGTGCCGCCGAGCGGCCGGTCTCCCGGCGTCGAGCCGAAGCGCCCCGCGTACGGCGCCGGCGGCGCGTACGGGTTGTGCGGGCGCAGCAGGTGCAGGTACAGGAAGAAGGGGCGCCCGTCGGCCGCGGCCCGCTCCACCGCGCGCCGGATCGCGGGTCCGCTGTCCGAGACCGCGGGCGCCTCGCCGCGCCCCGCGAAGCCTTCGAACGAAGCGGTCTCCTCGAGCTGCTCGAAGCCCTGGTCGAAGCGGAAGGTCGCGGTCACGTAGGGGTTCTCGGAGTAGCCCAGGGTGTGGAAGCCGGCCGCGCGCGCGGTCTCGGCGAGCAGCGACAGCGACTCGGGGAGCGGCCGGGGGTCGAGCAGCCCGGTGCGGTGCGGCGGGTGGCCGCTGAGCAGAGCGGCCACCGAGGCGAAGGTGTAGGCGCTGTCGGCGATGGCCGCGTCGTAGCGCGTGGCCTCGGCCGCGAAGGCGTCACTGCGCGGCGTGGTGTCGCGCCCGTAGCCGTAGCTGCCGAAGTGGTCGGCGCGCGCCGCGTCGAGCAGGAACAGCACGACGTTGTGCGCGGCGGGGTCGGTCCCCGCCGGAGGACCGCAGCCGGTGGCCGCGGCCGCCGCGACCAGGGCCGCGAGCGCGGCGGAGCGCGTGCGGCGGAGCGCCGGCCTCACGCTGCGATCGCGGGCGGGCGCCCGGAACGCGGCCCCGGCGCGTCGCGCTTCTCGGCCTCGATCACCAGCTCGCCGCCCAGGATGTAGCCGTAGCGGCGCACCGCGAAGCCGGCGTCGGCGATCTCCTCGATCAGCGACTGCCGGGTGTAGTGGGTGATGTGGTCGTCGCCGTAGCCGTTCGGCATCAGCACCTTGTAGAGGAACTCGATCAGCCGCCACTGCACGCGCCCGTAGTCCGGCGTTCCGATCACCAGCGTGCCACCGGGACGCAGGACGCGGTTGATCTCGGTGAAGATCTTCCGGTCGTAGGGGATGTGCTCGATCACCTGGGAGTGGACCACGACGTCGAACGACTCGTCGGCGATCGGCAGGTCGTAGGTGCTCGCGCGCACCAGCAGCGGGTTGGTGCGGCGCAGGAAGCGCAGCTTGGCGCGCTCGATGTCGATGCCCACCGAGTCGGGGCGCGACTGGATGATGCGGCTCGAGCCGCAGCCGATGTCGAGCCGGCGGCCGCCCGAGCCGGCCATCTCGTTCACGATGCTGAAGCGCCGGCGCTGCCAGTAGCGCTGCGGCACGACGAGGCTGTCGTAGGCGCGCGAATCGTAGTCGGCCACCGAGAAGTGGTTGCGCATCCGGAACAGCCGCAGCAGGGTGGTGAGGAAGTGCGGCAGGAACTCGAGGGCGCGGGCGTGCGACTCGCCCGAGACGCGCGGCAGGTAGTCGAAGGGGATTTCGACGATGCGCCAGCCCTGGCTGTAGATCTGGACCAGGATCTCCTCGAGGACGTCGTACTTCTCGCCCAGGATCTCGATCTCGTCGAACACGCGGCGGCGGTACAGCCGGAAGCCGCTCGAGACGTCGCGGATCGGGAGCGCGAGGGCGCGCGAGTACACCCAGTTGAGGAGTCTGCTGAGCAGCCGCCGGCCCGGCTCGAGCGCGGCCGAGGCGCCCTCGACGTAGCGCGAGCAGACCACCACCTCGGCGTCGTCGCGGTGCGCGAGCAGCTTCGCGACGGCGGCCGGGGGGTGCGAGCCGTCGGCGTCGAGCGTCACGACGTACTCGCCGCGGGCGGCGAGCAGCCCCTCCTTGAGGGCGCCGCCGTAGCCCGGCCGCTTCTGGCACAGCACGCGGGCGCCCCCCGCGGCGGCCACCTCGCCGGTCGGGTCGTCGGGCCGGGCGATCACGACGATCGTCTCGTAGGGCCGGCCGTCGCTGCGCAGCACCTCGCCCAGCTCCTCGAGCAGGCTCCCGATGTTCGCCGCCTCGTCGGCGGCGGGGATGACGATCGACAGGAAGGGTGCCGTCACGAGGCCGGTGCCTCCCGCCGCGACAGGATCCGGTAGCTCCCGAATCGATCGCGCATGCGGTAGTGCGCGGCGAGGTGGCGCTGGACGCGGGGCAGGGCGGCGTGGATGCGCCGCGTCTCGGGCAGCGTCGAGTCCACGACCAGCGCGTCGGGCCTCCGCTCCAGGCGCTCGATCACCTCGGCCTCGAGCGCGGCCCGCCCGCGGCGCGAGCCCATGCCCCAGCCCATCCAGAACAGGTGCGCGCTGCGCTCGGGGAGCAGCGCCGGGCGCCCGCTCGCGAAGTGGATCACCGCCTCGTTGCCCAGCACCAGGACGGGGGCGCCCGCGGGCTCGGCGCCGAGGCGCTCCACCAGCTGCTCGAGCGCCGGCACGTGCAGCCGGCGGCTCTCCGCTCGCGGGATCGAGATGCCTGCGGTCTGCGGGAAGCGCAGCTCGCGCAGGTTCTGCGGCGCGCGCAGCGGGCCGATCACGCTGCCGACCGGCGCGACCGCGAGCCAGGTGGGAAGCAGGAGCAGCAGCAGCGCGACGCCGAGCCGGGCCGGGCGGCTGCTCCAGCCGGCGGTCAGCGCGCCGTGCCAGGTGGCGAGCACGGCCGCCAGCAGCAGCACCTGCGCGCCCTGGGCGACGAACAGGTCGGGTCCCGCGCGCGGGAAGCCCTGGAAGGCGAGGAAGACGTGGAGGAACAGCAGCGCCAGCCAGGCGGGGCCCGCGGCTCCCCCGGGCAGCCGCCCGCGCCGCAGCGACGGCGCGACGGTGAGGATCCCGGCCCACGCGATGGCCGCCGGCTGGAGGCCGCCGAGCAGCGTGGGACCCTCCACGAACCAGTGCCACGGACCCTCCCACTGGGCCCGCACGCCGAGTCCCAGCGCCAGCGCCGCGACGCTCGCGAGCCCGACCGCGAGGCGCCGCCGCTCCGCCAGCGCGAGCAGGACGGCGCCGAGCAGCGCGGCTGCGCCACCCACGACGGCGGCGAGCTTGGCGGGCGGCAGGTGCACCGCGCGCGCGTAGTTGGTGAGGGTCATGGGCAGCACGAACATGTCGTCCCACAGGGCGCCGAGAGCGCCCATGGCCAGGTAGGCGAGGGCGACCGCTCCGAGCACGGCCGCGACCCCCGCACCGAAGGGCAGCAGCCGGTCGCGCAGGATCGCGGCGAGAGAGCCCGTGCCGCCGCGCGCCACCACGCCGCGCGCCACCAGCGCCATCAGGGCGTGGATCGGGAGGATGTGGAGCAGGTACTCGCTCGACCCCAGGAAGGGCCCGATCGGCACCAGCACGGCCAGGCCGGCGAGCGCCCAGGCGCCGAGCGCGAGCCGGGTCTCGCGCGCGCGGTGGGCGGTGGGTGGCTCTTCGCGCAGCATCCCGATCGCCCACAGGGCGAGTCCCATGCCGAGCACCAGGAAGCCGGCGAGCGACTGCTTGAACAGCATCGTGGCGCCAGCCACCGCGCCGGCGACGAACAGGCCCGCGAGCGAGCGGCGGCGCTCGGCCACGATCAGGGCCAGCAGCGCGAGCGGCGCGAGCGCCACGGTGTACAGCGACGCGTAGGGCGCGTTCAGGTTCCAGATCAGGCGCCCCCAGAACGCGGTCGCCAGCAGCGCGCCGAACACGGCGAACGAGCGCGGTGCGATCGCCCGCGTCACCAGGTAGCCGGTCGCGACGGCGGCGGCCTTCACCCCGGCGAGGAACCAGTGCACTCCCAGCACGTCTTCGCCCAGGACGCGCACGACGGCGCCGGTCAGCACGAAGGTGGCGGGACCGTACACGTCGACGAAGTCGCGGTGCGGCAGCTCGCCCGCCGCGACGCGCGCGCTCCGGCTCATCAGGTAGCCCTCGTCCCGAACGTGGAAGGTCTTGTCCACGCCCAAGGAGAACCAGGCGATCGCGACGAGGAAGAGCAGCGCGGCCGTCCATGCGTCGCGCGAGGAGATCCGGACGGCGCCTGCGTCGGTGACGTGCCCCGTGTGCTCGAAAGCGCCGACCATGGCTCCCTGAGTGCGGACCGCAGCGGCCCGGGCCGGAGGTGACCGGCGAGCGTATCAGAGCGGCTGTGCGCGCGCTGCCGGCCCGGGCGCCGTCGCGTTCCTGCACGAGCGCTGCCGGAGAGCTGCCATCTCGGCCGCGATCTCCTCTAGACTGCCGCCGTCGCATGGGTCACCGACGCTGGCACGCCCACTGGATCTGGGCGCCCTCGCCGCTCGCGCCGCAGGGGAAGGTCTTCGGGCTCGACACGCAGGGCACCGGGGAGGAGCACGCGCTGCTGCGGCGCGGCTTCGAGCTCGAGCGCGCGCCGCGCGAGGCCGCGGCGCGCGTGGTCGCCGACTCCCGCTACGTGCTCTCCGTGAACGGCGTCGAGGTGTCGCGCGGACCGGTGCGCGGCGACCCCTCGAAGCTCCACTACGACGCCCTCGATCTCGCGCCCTTCCTGCGGGCCGGGCCCAACACGATCGCGATCCACGCGCGCTTCTACGCGCTCCCCACGCCCTGGTGGACGCCGGCGCGCCCCTCGATCGGCCTGGGCCGGCGCGGCGCCCTCGCGTTCGAGCTCGACCTCGGCGACGGCGCCTGGCTCGGCTCCGACGCGTCGTGGCGCGCCCTGGCCGCCGATGCGTGGCGTCCCCTCGATCGGGGCGGCGTGAGCACGGTCCCCAAGGAGGACGTCGACGCGTCGAAGCTCCCGGTGGGCTGGCAGCGTCCCGACTTCGACGACGCCGCCTGGCCGGCCGCGGTCGAGATCAATCCGCTCACGATC
Source organism: Myxococcota bacterium (assembly GCA_030066475.1). The sequence continues at coordinate 2,135 of JASJBO010000168.1, read as the reverse complement.
GGTGGCGACGCCCGCGTCACCTCGCCGCCCTCGAGCCCGTACGGCGCGCTGCGCGCGCGGCCGATTCCCCAGCTCGAGGGCGACACGCGCGTGCCGGCGGTCGCGCGCGCCTGGCGGGTCGAGGCAGCCGAGCCGACGTTGCCGCCGCCGCAGGCCGCCCGCGCCGACGAGCAGCGCCCCGCGCTGGCCGAGCTCGAGGTGGGCGCGGCGCTGCCGGTCGCGCTCGACGGCGACGGCACGCGGCTGCTGCGGCTCGACTTCGGCGAGATCGTCTCGGGCCTGGTCGGCATGGAGGTCGACGCGCCGGCCGGCGTCGAGATCGAGCTCGCCGTGCGCGAGACCGAGGCACCGCCCAGCTCCCGCGTGCTCGACCCCACCTCCGAGTCGACCTTCCGCTACCGCACGCGCGGTCGCGACGACGTGTTCGAGAGCTCCGACCCCATGGGCTTCCGCTTCGCGCTGCTGGCGATCCGCGGCGCGCGCGAGCCGGTGACCGTGCGGCGCTTCTGGACGCGCGAGCGCCTCTACCCGGTGCGGCCCGGGCCCGCGTTCACCTGCAGCGACCCCTCGCTCGAGCGCATCTACGAGGTCGGCAGGCGCAGCGTCGCGATCAACGCGCACGACGCCTACCTCGACTGCCCCTCGCGCGAGCAGCGCGGCTGGACCGGCGACGCAGTGGTCCACCAGATGGTGCACCTGACCACCAACGCCGACTGGGGGCTGGCGCGCTGGCACGCCGAGATGTCGAACTCGCCGCGTCCCGACGGCATGCTGCCGATGGCGGCCGGGAGCGACCTCGAGCCGATGTCGGTGACGATCCCCGAGTGGCCGCTCCACTGGATCCGCTCGATCTGGAACCTGTGGCGCTACACGGGCGACCGCGACCTCGTCGCGCGCCTGCTGCCCGGCGCCGAGAACGTGCTGCGCTGGTTCCTGCCCTACCGCGGCGATCACGGGCTGGTGTGCCACGTGGAGCAGTGGGTGCTGGTCGACTGGGCCGCGCTCCACCTCTCCGACACCTCTTCGTGTCTGAACGCGCAGTGGGCGCGGGCGCTGCTCGAGTTCGCCGAGCTGAGCGAGTGGCTCGGCGACGCCGGGCGCGCCGCCTGGGCGCGCGGTCTGCACGGCGAGCTGCGCGACGCCTTCGAGCTGTTCTGGGACGAGGCGCGCGGCAGCTACGTGGACCACGCGCTGGACGGTGAGCCGCAGCGCCCGATGAGCCAGCACGCGGGCGCCACCGCCGTGTGGGCCCGGCTCGTGCCCGAGGCGCGCATCGAGCGGGTGCTCGACACGGTCCTCGACCGCGCGCGCCTGGTGCGCCCGACCTGGCAGGAGATCAGCGGTCCCGCGTATCTCGCGCTGGGACACGGTGCGCCGACCTGGGACGTCGAGCGCGAGATCGTCGCGGCCCAGCCCTTCTACCGCTACGTCGTGCACGACGCGGTGGCGAGCGCCGGCCGCGCCGACCAGATCCCGGCGCTGTGCCGCGACTGGAGCGAGCTGCTGGAGCGCGGCGAGACCACCTGGCCCGAGCTGTGGGAGGGCGGCACGCACTGCCACGGCTGGGGCAGCACCCCGACCCGCGACCTGGTGCAGTACACGCTCGGCATCCAGCCCGCCGAGCCGGGCTTCGCGGTGGCGCGCGTCGCCCCCCGCCTCGGCGACCTCGACTGGGCGCGCGGCGCGGCCCCGACGCCGCACGGACTGGTGCACGTGCGGGCGGACCGCGGCGAGGTCGAGCTGGAGTCGCCGGTGCCGGTGGAGCTGGATCTCCCGGATCGGGCCCCGGAGCGGATCGGCGCCGGGAGGCACTCGATCTCGCGCGCCTGAGCGCGGCCCGTCGAGGAGGAGAACGAGATGGCAGGTCCCCCGCTTCCCCCTCCGCTGGTGCTCTACCAGCTCGCGGTCGGTCACTACGTCTCGCGCGCCCTGGCGCTCGCCGCGTCGCTCGGTCTCGCCGACGAGATCGGGGAGGACGGCGCCAGCGCGGAGCAGATCGCGGCGGCGACCGCGACCCACGCCCCGGCGCTGCGCCGCGTGCTGCGCCTGCTGGCCAGCGTCGGCGTCTTCGAGGAGCGCGGCGACGGCCGCTTCGCCCACACCGATGCCAGTCACCTGCTGCGCGCCGACCACCC
>JASJBO010000022.1 GCA_030066475.1 Myxococcota bacterium | reverse complement strand
GATCGTGTACGACACCAACACCCAGCTCTCCTGCCAGTCCACCACGCCGTCCCCGCTGCCGCTCCGGAGCGGCGACTTCAGCGAGGCCCGCGTCGACGACAGCGGCCGCGTCGCCTTCGTCGCCCAGGGCGAGGAGGTGGAGATCGACTCCACCCCCAGCGGCTGTGAGGTCTCGTTTGGGCCGAGCGGTGGCCTGTACGTCGGCGACGTCTTCGGCGGCCCGACCTCGCGGCCGGTGCGCGCCTGCGGGCCGGAGCCCAACGACCCGATGGGCGACCTGGCGCTGCTGCCGGAGCTGTTCAACGACCCGATCGACCTCGAGTTCGCCTTCAACCAGCAGGGGTTCGCGGCGTTCAAGACGCGCCTGTGCGACGCCTCCTTCCCGGTCGACGACGAGTTCGCGCTGGTGGTGGACGGCTTCGTGGTCGCCGCGCAGGCGCCCGGCGGCGCGTGCAGCATCCTGACCGGCGACGCGATCGTTGCGCTGGCGCCCACCGGCACGCGGACGGTGTTTCGCGGCACCTGCCAGGCCGATCCCACCAACCCGGTCTCGCCCCAGGAGAACGGCCTCTTCCTGGCCGAGCCGCCCGCCAGCTACGACCAGCTCACGCGCCCCCGGGCCGGCGCCTTCTCGCAGACCTGCGACGGCCGGGACGTGATGGCGTCGGACCTCAGCGCCGACATCAACGACGCCGGCACGGTCGCCTTCCTGCGAGCCGCCGATCCGCCCGCCGACCCGCCGCGCAACATCGTCGACCGGATCTACACGCTCGACGCGAACGCGCCGGTCGTGCTCGGCTCCGAGCAGGTGCTGCTCGACGAGTGCGACCTGCCGCCCGGGATCGACATCGTGCACATCCTGCCCGGCTTCCTCGCGATCAACGCCGGGGGCGACGTCGCCTTCCTCGCGCGCTCCTCGAGCCCGAACCCCGAGGAGACCCTGTACGTGCTCGACCGCAGCAGCTGCGCGGGCAGCCCGGTCGTGCCCTCGAGCTGCACGCTGCGGCCGCTGCTGCGCACCGACAAGGTGAACGGCGGCGGCGTGACCGAGATCTCCTTCGGCCGCCAGGGCTTCAACGACGCCGGCCAGATCGTCGCCAAGGTGGAGATCGACGGGGTGGAGCCCGACATCCTGGTGCGCCTCACGCCGGACATGGACGGCGACGGGGTCTCGGACGAGCTGGAGGCCGCCGCGCCCGCCGGCGACGTGGACGGAGACGGCACGCCCGACGACCGGGACCCGGACGTGGCCTCGCTGCCGAACGCCGAGGACGGCAGCTACGTCAGCCTGGCCACCAACGACGGGATGCTCGCGAACGTGGTGTCGAACCCGGACCCGGGCATCGGGCCGTTCTTCCCGGTCGGCCTGTTCAAGTTCGTGATCGAGGGGCTGGCGCCGGGCGCCTCGGTCCGGGTGGAGATCCACCTCGACGTCGGCACCACGCCGTTCCCCAACGCCTGGTACAAGGTGCCCGCGGTCGGCCCGCCGGTGCTGTTCCTGGGTGGCGGCCCGCCGCTCCCGAATCCGATCGTGCTGGACCTGACCGACGGCGGGGCCGGCGACGAGGACGGCATGGCGGACGGGCGGATCGTGGATCCCGGTGGGCCCGCGTTGGTTCCCGAGCCCGCGAAGGCCCTGCAGCTCGCCGCCGCGCTGGCCCTGCTGGCGCTGCTCCGCGGCCTCGGAGCCGCGCGACCGCCGCGTCGCGCGGCTGGAGCGCGAAGCTTCGCCTCGTGAGATCCGCACGCGAGGAGCAGCGGCGTCTCAATCGCTCGCCCAGCCGGGCCGATACGGACGGCGAGACAGGAGAGAGCCGCCGTGGACCTCACGAGGAAGTCGACCCGGCTCGCCGCAGCCTGCGCGACGCTCGCGCTCGCGGGTCGGGGCGGCGCGTCGCGTATTGCCTAGCCTGCTCGCTGTGACACCGGTCGAGCGATCGCAACGAGCCTTGCTCGCCGCCGCCCTGCTGGGCGCGGCCCAGGCCGCGTGGTCCGTCTTCCAGTGGCGCGAGCTGCTCGATCTGCGCCGCGGGGGCGAGGTGTTCTGCATCGGCGGCGGCAGCGGCTGCGCCGACGTCTGGGACTCGCCACTCGCGGCGGCGGTCCAGGCGGCGACGGCCGTGCCGGTCGCGGGCTGGGGGGTGGTCTGGGGCGGGGTCGCCGCCGGACTCGCGCTCTGGGCCTGGCGGCGGCGCGCGGGGCCGGCGGTCGCCGCCGTACAGCTCACGGCGCTGGCCGGTGTGCTCACCGTGGTGGGGCTCGCCGGCTCGCTGCTCCTCGCGGGCTCGTTCTGCTCGACGTGCGCCGTCACCTATGGGCTCGTGCTGGCATATGCCGCCGTGGTCTTCCTCGGCGTCGAGCGCCCCGCCGGGTCGCCCTGGGGACCTGGACTCGGTCTCGCCGCGGCGGCGACGGTCGCGGGCTATCTCGCAGTTCTGTACCCCGGGCTCCAGACACCGCCGAGCACGGGCGCGACGGTAGCCACGTTGGATCCCACGGACGACCTCTCGCGCTGGGTGCAGTCGCTGCCGCAGCCGGTGCAGCAGGAGCTGTCGAACGCGCTGGCGATGTTCGCGACGACGCGGCCCGCGCGGCGCGACTTCGCGCGCCGTCGGCTGCTGGGCCCCGCGGACGCGCCAGTCCGGATCACGGACTTCTCCGACATCCGCTGCTCGCACTGTGCGCAGCTCCACGTGGTGCTCGAGCGCCTGCGCGACAGCGCCCCGGCGGGCACGGTCGCGTTCGAGGCGCGCCACTTCCCGCTGGACGGCCGCTGCAACCCGCGCCTGCCGCAGCGCGCCGACGATCCGGTGCGCTGCGCGGCCGCGCGGGCGCTGCTGTGCATCGACGACCCCGAGGAGGCGTTCGAGGCCTCGGGCGCGATGTTCGAGGACCCGGCACTCGACGATCAGCGCGTGGTGGAGATCGCGGCGCGCCATCGCTCGCGCGCGGAGCTCGAGGCGTGCATGACCTCGCCCGAGACCGACGCGCATCTGCAGGGCGACATCGACCGGGCCGGCACGTTCGACATCCAGGGCACGCCGCTGGTCCTGGTGAACGACCGGCGGGCGTTCGCCTATCCCCCCTTCCTGTACGCGATCACGCTGGCCGAGGGGCGCACCGACCACCCGGCCTTCGCCGCGCTGCCCCGGCCTCGCCTGCTCGAGCGCCGCCCGTAGGTCGGGCCTCGGTCCTGGAACCAGGCGTAGTCGCCTTCCCGGACCGGACCCACGGCTTCCTGGCGGGAGACGCCGTGGCCCCCTGAGGCGGCTCCCGGACGAAGAACCCGTGCTGAAGCCGGCCTCGGCGTGGCACAATGCCCGACCAATGAACCCCCTCGACGTCATCAGCCGGGTGCGCGAGTACCTCGAGCGGAACGGCCGTACTGCGTCGCGCACGGCAAGAACATCTCGCTGCTGCCGATCCTCCAGATCCTGCGCGAGTACTTCGGGCGACCTCTTCGCCTCGATGGACGCCAGCGCACGCGCCGAGGCGCTGACCCGCCAGATCCAAGACGGCTAGCGCGGAGCGACCGCCGCGCTGCACTACCCTCACGCCGCGAACCCCGGGGAGATGCCATGACGATCGACCTCGATCCCACCCAGACCCTCGCGGCGGCGGTCGCCGTGCTGCTGCTGGGTCGCTTCGTCCTGTCGAAGGTCGGCTTCCTGCGCAACAACGACATCCCGGTGCCCGTGGTCGGTGGGATCCTCTTCGCGGTCCTGACCAGCGTGCTCTTCTCGCGCTTCGACACGCGCATCGCCTTCGACATGGAGCTGCGCGACCCCATGATGCTGATGTTCTTCACGAGCATCGGCCTGACCGCGGACGTGCGCAGCCTGCGTCGCGGCGGTCCGCGGCTGCTGGTCTTCGCGGGCGTGTGCCTGGCGTTCCTGCTGGTGCAGAACGCGCTCGGGGTGCTGGTGTCGCTGGGGCTCGACCTGCACCCGCTGTTCGGCCTGCTCAGCGCGTCGATCACGCTCTCGGGCGGGCACGCGACCGGCGCCGCCTACGCGGAGCGCTTCGCGCACGTCCAGAACCTGGCGGGCACCATGGAGCTGGCGATGGCGTGCGCCACCTTCGGGCTCATCATCGGGGGCTTCCTGGGCGGCCCGGTCGCCGGGCGGCTGATCCGCCGGCACCGGCTCGAGCCGGGCCCGGAGGCGGACGCGGTGGCCGAGCAGGCGGACGAGGACGAGCCCGAGAGCCCCATCGCGATGGAGACGCTGCTGCCGACCCTGCTGCTCGTCCTGGTGTGCCTGATCGTGGGCGGCGCGCTTGCCGAGCGCTTCGCCGACGCCGCGTTCACGCTGCCGGGCATCGTGTGGTGCCTGATGACCGGCGTCGTGATCTGCAACCTCGGGCCCTTCGTCCCGTTCCTGCGCGTGCACCGGCCCACCGTCGACCTGCTCGGCACCGTGTCGCTGGCGCTCTTCCTCGCCATGGCGCTGATGTCGCTGCGGCTCTGGGAGCTGCTCGGCCTGGCGGGGCCGCTGCTGGCGCTGCTGGCGGTGCAGACCCTGGGGATGGCCGCGTTCGCCACCTTCGTGACGTTCCGGGTCCTGGGCCGCCAGTACGACGCCGCGATCATCGCCGGCGGCCACTGCGGGTTCGGCCTGGGGGCGACGCCGACCGCAGTCGCCAACATGCAGGCGCTCACGCGGCGCTTCGGGCCGTCGCCGCAGGCGTTCCTGGTGGTGCCGCTGACGGGCGCCTTCTTCATCGACCTGCTGAACGCGGCCGTGATCCAGGGCTACCTCTCGCTGCCGATCTACGGGTTCTGACGCGGCGATGCGCTTCGTGGCGACGCGACCGATCGCGTGGAGCGCGCTCCTCACCGGCGCGCTGCTGGGGCTCGCCTGCAGCCGCGGCCCCGATCGCGCCCAGCTCCCCGGCGACCTGCAGCAGCAGATCGAAGTCGGCTTCGAGGCGGACCTGTTCGAGATCCGCAGCTTCCGCCGCACCGGCTCGGCGCCGTTCCGCGACGCCGAGCGCGGCGTCTCGGGCGTGTACGTCTACTACGACGCCGAGCTCGAGTTCCTGCGCGACTACGACCTCACCTCGTGGACGCGCCTCAACCTCGGCACGCTCGCCCTCGCCCTCGGCGCTCGCGAGGCCGGCATCCGGGGGTTCCGAGGCCAGGAGAACCAGGCGGGCGACGTGCTGCGGGTCCAGGGTCGGATCGCCTACGTCGAGTCCGACGGCGCGTGGACGCCCCTGGAGGTCGCAGCGCCGGTGCCGGAGATGGCGGAGGCGCCGGGGCCCCAGGCCCTCGAGGGCAGCGGACCCGCGGCCGTGCTGCGCAGCGTGCGCAGGCTGATCGAGCGAGACGTCGCGGCCGCGCCGGCGTCGCGCAACGCCGCCATCGTGGATGAGCTGCGGCGGGCGGCGGACCGCATCGATCGGCGCTTCGCCGAGCTCGACGGCAGCCTGACGCTCGGCACCGGGCAGACTCCCGGCACCTACCAGGACTTCGGCGCCGCCTTCGCCGACCTGGCGACCGCGCGCGGCCTGCCGATGCACGACCACCAGTCCGACGGCAGCGTGCAGAACGGCTTCGACGTCCACTCGCTGCTGCTCGACTTCGCGCTGATGCAGAGCGACGTGGCCGAGATCCTGTTCACCGGCTGGGTCGAGCAGGAGCAGATCGCGAACCCCGACCTCCGCTCGCTGGCGAGCCTGTGGCCCGAGGCGGTCCACGTCGTGACGCTCGAGGAGTCGGGGATCGAGCGGCTCGCCGACCTGCGCGGCAAGCGGATCGCGGTGGGGCAGCCCGGCTCGGGGAGCCGTTTCAACGCCGCCCGTCTGGCGCTCGCCGCGGGACTGGCCCGGAAGGACTTCGCCGAGGTCCGCGAGGTCGGGCTGGCGGAGTCGATCGCCGGCCTGGAGAGCGGGGAGGTCGACGCGTTCTTCACCACCGAGGCCGTGCCCGCCCCCAGCCTCCAGGCCCTGCACCAGCGCCGGCAGGACGTGCGCCTGGTTCCGATCGACGCGGACATCGTCGGGCAGATCTCGGAGAAGTACTTCTCCAACTATCCCTTCGAGATCCCGGCGAAGACCTACCCCGGTCAGCTCGAGCCGGTCCGCACGATCGCCATGACCGCGGTCCTCGTGACGAACCGCGTCACGCCCGACGAGCAGGTGGAGCGCGTCCTCGAGCTGCTGATCGAGAGCGCCGGCGAGCTGTCCGGCGTGTTCTTCCGGGCGGGCTTCATCTCGCGGGACACGATGCGGCTCGGCATCGCGCTCCCGCTCCACCCCGCGGCCACTCGCTTCTACGAGCGGCTCGAGGACGAGACCCGGCGCGAGCCCGAGAAGTCCCCGGCGAGCTAGCAGCCCGGGGTCGTCAGGCGTTGCGGACGGTCACCCCGCCGTCCACGACCAGCACCGCCCCGGTCGTGAAGCTCGACGCCGGCAGCGCGAAGTTCAACGTGGCGTGCGCCACCTCCTCCGGCTCGGCGTAGCGCCCGAGGATGGTGCGGCGGCGCGCGAACTCGTGCTTCTGGTCGTCCGGGATGGCGGCGGTCATGCCCGTCCGCACCGGACCGGGACAGATGCAGTTGACGGTGATGCCCTCGCGTCCGAGCTCGACGGCGAGCGAGCGGGTGAGCCCGACGACGCCGGTCTTGGCGGCGGTGTAGGGGCTGCCGAAGCGGGTCGCTCCCAGCGCCTCGGTGGAGGCGACGTTCACGATGCGGCCCGCGTCCGACCGGCGCAGGTGGGGGAGCGCCGCCCGAACCACGCGCGCCTGGCCGGTGAGCATCACCTCCAGCGAGACGGCCCACGCCGCCTCGAAGGCGTCCGAGTCGATGGGAGCGAAGCGCGCGATCCCGGCGTTGTTCACCACGATGTCGAGGCCCCCGAAGCGCGCGGCAACCTCGTCCACGACGCGCGGCACCGCCTCGGTGTCGGCCACGTCCATCACCCATCCCGCCGCCGAGCCACCGGCTCCGGTGATCTCGTCGACCACCGCCTGCACCGCGGCCGCGTCGAGGTCGGTCACGGCCACGTTCGCGCCTTCGTCGGCGAACAGGTGCGCGGTCGCGCGCCCCATGCCGCTCGCGGCACCGGTGACGAGCGCCGTGCGCCCGGCGACCGAGCGGCTGAGGCGGGTGAGTCGCGGCATCGAGCTCCTCCGGACGGTGGCGGATCGCCGACGGTAGCGACGGGGAGGGATCGTCGTCCAGCGAGACGCCGCCTGGGCTAGGTTTCCGCGCCGCGCCGCGCGGCGAGACGGGGGAATCGGTCACGCGCATCATCATCGACACCGATCCCGCCATGGGCTCGGCGGGCGGCGATCCCGAGGACAGCTTCGCGATCCTGCTGGCGCTGCACTCGCCCGAGCTCGAGGTGGCGGGCCTCACGGTCGTGCAGGGCAACGTGCCGGTCGACCACGGCTACGCCAACGCCGTGCACCTGCTCGCGCTGCTCGGTCGCCGCGACGTGCCGGTGTGCGCCGGCCTGGCGCGACCCCTCGACGCGGGGCGGCGCGCGCAGCTGGAGTGGCTCGAGTCGCGCGGGCGGCTCGAGCGGCTGGTGCCGCAGGTCGCGCCCGCCGCGGGCGACCCCGACGCGGTCGAGTTCCTGGTGCAGAGCGTGCTCGAGAGCCCGGGCGAGATCGCGCTCGTCACGATCGGACCGCTCTCGAACGTGGCCAGCGCGCTGCGGCGGGAGCCGGGCCTGGCGGAGAAGATCCCGCGCATCGTCATGATGGGGGGCGCCGCGACGGTGCCCGGCAACATCACCCCGGCCGCCGAGTTCAACCTCTGGGCGGACCCCGAGGCGGCGGCGATCGTGTTCGAGTCGGGTGTGCCGATCACGATGGTGGGGCTCGACGTCTGCGAGCAGACGCACCTGCACGAGCAGGCGGTGCGCCGCCTGGAGGCGGCCCCTTCCGAGCTGGCCCGCTTCGTCGCGCGCGCCGTCGCGCCGTGGATCGCGCTGCGCCGCGCCGTCTACGGCGCCAGCGACCTGCACCTGTACGACTCGCTGGCCGTCGCCGTCGCGTTTCGGCCCGAGCTGGTGCGCACGCAGGAGGCCTACGTCGCGGTCGAGACCGAGGGCACCCACACCGCGGGCGCCACCGTCGCGCATCTGAACCCGGTGCTGCGCGCGGCCTTCGCCCGCCGCGAGCCCAACGCCGACGTCGCGCTCGAGCTGGAGGCCGACGCGTTCGAGGCGCTCTTCGCCGAGCGGGTGCTCGAGCCCCTGCTTCAGCTGCCGGCCGGGTCGAGGTAGATCGGCGAGCTCCAGGCGCGCGGCTCGTGCTCGGCAAGGCACGCGTCGGCGGCGCCGTCCGGCCCCGGGCACAGCTTCACGCCGGTGCAGCGCCCGTCCGCGTCGCGCTCGCAGCGCAGGTTGCCGGCGTTGATGCCGGGCTTCGGGGCCTCGAACGCGCGCACGTAGTAGACGGCCTCGCGCGCCGATCCCGCGAACTCCGGGTCGGAGAACGTGACGGCGCAGCCGGCGGGATCGGGATCGCAGTCGAAGCGCCGCCAGGGGTCGTCGATCAGGCTCGCGACGTCCTCGTCCGGTGCGATCTGCGGGCGGATGCGCACCACCTCGATGCGCGTCACCAGGCGGCGCGTGTCGGCCGGGTGGTAGCACTCGCCCTGGCACAGTCGACGCAGCTCGTCCGTACCGAGCGCGCGCACGCTCTCGTCGGGACAGCCCGCCTGCTGCTCGAACGAGCCCACCGCGCGCGCCTGGAACACCGGCTCGCCGCGCAGCGCCACCTCGCTGCCCATCGGCGCCGTGCGGCCGCGCGAGCCGGGCGGGTTGAGCAGATCGAACCACAGCAGCATGCGCGGGCCGGTGGTGCCGTAGACCTCGCGCCGCGCGAACGCCTCCCAGATCGCGTCGCGGTCGCGGCCCTCGGCGTGGGCCCCGATCAGGCCGCCGGTCAGCAGGAACGCGATCGAGCGCTCGGACTCGAGCCGCTGGAAGCCGACGACGCCGCGCGACGCCTCCGCGAACGGCAGCGAGTGCGGCGCCGGCTCGCGGTCGGGCGGCGCGATCAGGGCGGCGAGCGGGCCCAGGTCGTCGGGATCGCGCGAGGCGCCGATCGACTCGGTCGAGCCGATGCGGTTGCGCTCCTTGTAGCCGGTGCCGGGGCGCGCGAAGTGGTTGTCGCTCGACGCCATGAAGCCGAAGCGGAAGCGCCGCGGCCGCTCCGCGTCGTCGGAGAAGTCGCCGAGCGCCAGCACGTACTGCGCCGATCCGGCGGGCCGGTAGTTGAAGGCCGGCTGCATGCAGTCGGCGCACTGGCCGGCGTCGAGCCACTCCTCGGCCCGCACGCCGGGCACCGTGAGGTGGCCGGGGATGCCGCCCTCGACGTAGTGCGCGCGCGCCACGGCGGCGCGCCGCTGGCACTCGGCGGCGCTCTCGCCAAGCGCGAGACAGCGCGCCTGGATGATCTCGCCCGCGCGCCAGCACGAGGGCAGGTAGCCCTCGCTCGGCTCGGGGCAGGTGAGGGTCCCGTCCGTGCCGACCTCGACCGCGCGCCAGCTGCGGTAGACCTCCGAGTCGCCGTGGCCCGAGTACACCTCGAGCAGGCGCTGCCGATCGGGGTCGTGCATCGCGCCCCGGAGCTGCTTGTCCCAGCGCGAGCCGGCGGGCGTGTAGGCACCCCAGGTCGTGCCGTGCGGGATCACCAGCGACTCGTGCCCCCACTCGTCGAGGCGCCGAAGCAGGCCGGCGGGCGTCGGCGTGAGCTCGATGCAGTCGGACGGCAGCTCGCGCACCGGCACGTCGGGGTCGCAGCGCGGCGCCGCCTCGCGCTCGGTCAGGAAGCTCGCCCAGTCGTGGAAGCGTCCGCCCACGAGCAGCGCCGCCACGCCGCGCGGGATCGTGCCGAGCTGGCCCACCCGCGCGGAGCCCGGCGGCTGCGCCGCGCCGATCGGCCGCGCCGGGATGCGCGCGTCGTCGGTGTACCGCAGCACCACGTTGCGGTGGCCGAAGTGATCGTCGGGCGTGGTTCCGGCCTGCGTCCACTCCCAGCCGAGGAACGCCACCGTGTCGTCCCCGACCGCGTTGCACTGCCGGATCGAGTCGAGCGTCTCCTGCCACTGGCGCGGCGTCAGCTCCTCGGCGTGGTCGTTGATCGACCAGAAGTCGAGCGCCGCGCAGTGGCGCGCGAAGTCGCAGGCGTCGGCCGGCGGGTGCGCGCCCTCGCCGCCCGCCATCGGCAGGCTGAAGGTGAAGGCGTCGGTCGAGAAGGTGGTGTGGGCGTGGAGGTCGCCGAACAGGATCTGCTTGGGGCGCGTGGCGCCGATCCGGTCCGCCGCGTCCGCTCGCGCGCGCTCCACCGCGGCCACCGAGGGAGGCGGACGCCGCGCGGCGCGGGGCGCACCGCCGGACTCGAGGCTTCCGTACCAGCCGCGCCCGGCGGTGACCACCGCGAAGGCGGCGGCGGCGAGCAGCAGCACCAGGGCCAGGGCGACGCGTCGGAGCATCTGGTGCAGTTAGCAGGCAGCGCCCCGGCATGCTCCCCCGCCGCCCGGCCGGTGCCGAGTGACTCACCGGCACACGTGGGCCGACACAGCGAGGCGACGGCACACACCCGGGCTGGTGTCGCGGCCGGAGCGCCCCTTCCCGCCATGGCACCGTTCTTGCGCCAAGGAGAGAGCATGCGTGCTGGACGAATCCCGCTGCTGGCCCTGGTGACGCTGTCGTGTCTGCTGCCCGACACGGGGAGCGCGATCGAGTTCGAGAAGGGCGCCTTCTGGGAGTACCGCTGGTCCCAGTCCAAGGCGACCTGGAGCTATCCGACCCGCTACGAGCACGGGCGCATCCGCTTCCGGCTCGGCAGCCCCTCGCTGCTCGACGGGATCCTGATGTACGACCTCGAGACCTCGGGCCGCACCCACTACATCCGGGGCATCACCCAGCTGCGCGAGAACCCCTTCATGCCCATCTGGGACCGCATGGGCGTCGACCCGACCGGGAGCGTCTGGGTCACCGAGGCGGGCAGCGACGTTCGCGTTCGCGTCTTCCGCAGCACCCCCGGCTCCCAGAGCGGACAGAAGGCCCTGTTCAACTACTTCGACGCGACCGCCAACACGCTGGTGCGCTCGACCACGGTGGAGAACGACTTCTGGAGCGGGGCGGCCAGCGAGCAGGTGCAGTCGGAGTCCGAGTCCCCGTCCTGCACCCCGCTCCCCGACGGAGGCTACGTGTGCGTCGGAGAGGACTACGCCTACAGCACGCGTCGCGACTACTGGCACGGACAGCTCGGACCCGTCGGCGCCTACTACATCAGCTCGTGGATCGACAACAGCATCCCCGCTGGAAGCACCACGGAGCGCGACATCGGGCTCGTCGGAACGTCCTTCCAGGGGGATCCCGATCCGGCCTACGAGCTCGAGGCCGAGCCCAGCTCGTTCGAGGAGCCGATGCCGCTGCCGGCTGCCGACACGCTGGCGGGCACGGTGCACGAGGCCGACGACTCCTATCCGATCTTCATCACGGGCGTGACCAGCGACCTCCCCGTCCACGACTGGTTCACGTTCAATCTGGTCAACTCGCGACAGGTGACGGTCTCGATCGAGTGGGATCCCAGCTTCGGGTCGACCGATCTCGACCTGGTCCTGACCAACTACGCGCTCACCCAGGCGATGGACTGGAGTCTCGACGACAACGTCTCCTCGGGAGTGCGGCGCGAGAGCGTCTCGGCCTGGCTCGGGCCGGGCGACTGGCGCATCGGCGTCTCGGGCTTCGACACCAACGAGCTGGCGGTGGAGTACGTGATGACTCACGACGTGCCGATCGCCGGGGTCACCGTCGTGGCGAGCCCGCCGCGCATCCAGCAGGGCCAGAGCAGCACCGTGAGCTGGAGCTCGACCAACGTGGGCTCGTGCACCTACGTGGCTCAGCGCGTCGGCGGTCCTCCCGCGTTCGGACAGAACGTCGGGCCGAGCGGCACGCGCACTGTCTCGCCCGTCTCCGACGTGATCTTCAGCTTGTACTGCAACAACGTCCAGGGCAGCTCCGACAGCGACTCGGTGCGCCTGTTCGTGCCGGAGCCGGGCGCTCCGGCGCTGGCCGCCGCGGCGCTCGGGGCGTTGTGCGCGCTGCGCGCTGCGCGGCGGCGCTAGCGCGTCAGCGCGCCTCGGGCTCGTCCACTGGTCGCATCTCCACCTCCACCGCCACGCTGTGGGCGCCCCCGCCCAGGGTCACGCCCTTCACCGGGCTCACGTCGTCGTAGTCGCGGCCTTGGGCGAGCACCACGTGGCGGTCGGAGGGGACCAGGTCGTTGGTCGGGTCGAGATCGATCCAGCCGCCCACCGGGCACCACGCCGAGACCCAGGCATGTGAGGCCTCGGCGCCGACCAGCTCGTCCGCGCCCCCGTTCTCTGCGCCCTCGGTCGCCGCGCTCCTCAGGTAGCCGCTGACGTAGCGGGCCGGCAGCCCCAGCGAGCGCAGGCAGCCGATCATCAGGTGGGCGAAGTCCTGGCAGACACCGTGACGCTGCTCGAGCACCTCGCCGATCGGCGTGGCGAGCGTGGTGGCCTCGGGGTCGTAGCGGAACTCGCGGTGGATGCGGGCGTTGAGGTCGAGGAGCGCCTCGGCCAGCGGGCGCCCGGGCGGGAACGAGCCGCGCGCGTAGTCGGCGAAGAGCGCTCCGGTCACGACGAAGGGCGACGCCCAGACCATCTCGAACGCGGCCAGCCCGGCTTCGTCGCGCGCAGCGCGCACCTGCTGCACCACCTGCTCCCAGGCGGGGGACTCGGCCGCGCGCAGCTCGGGCCGCGGCGTCACCTCCACGCGGCTCTCGGTGCGCACCACGAGGCGCTCGTGGGGCTCCTGCAGGTTGAAGAAGACCACGTCGTTGCCGTAGTAGTCGCGGTGCCAGTCGACGTGGGCCGGGCTCGGATCGATGCGCAGCTTCAGGTCGTGCAGCACCTGCCGCCCGTCGGACCGCGGCAGCAGGTGACACTGGTTGTGCGAGATCACCGCGGGCTCGCTGTAGTCGTAACGGGTCTCGTGCGTGACCTGGTAGAGCATCAGGCCTGCTCCCGGCGGACGCCGGGGCCGCGGCGCTGCGGGACCGCGTGGCTCAGGTACGCGTGGTTGATCGCGTCGGCGAGCTCCGGCAGGCCGACGACCAGCGCGTCGAGCACCTGCTCGAGCGCGGCGCGCCGGGCCCGGCCGTCGTCGCCGGCGGAGAGCTGCACGAGCTCGTCGAGCGGCGTCTCGCGCACCTGCGCCAGCAGCTCCCGCAGCTCCTCGTGGGGAGCGCGGTGCAGGGTGCGGAAGCGCTCCTCGAGACCCACGAGCTGGAAGCCCACCGAGCGCGGGTTGAGCTCGTCCACCAGCAGCAGGTCGAGCACCAGCGGGAGCTGCAGCGCGGCCTGGTAGCGCGAGCGGTAGGTCATCGAGCAGTCGGCCGCCGCGAGCACGGTCTCGAGCCAGCGCGAGCCCTCGGGAATCTCCTCCACCAGGCTGGCGCGCAGCAGATCGACCATCTGCACGGCGCGCTCGAGCCGGCGGCCGACCTCCAGGAACTGCCAGCCCAGCGCGCGCGTCATGCTCTCCACCACCAGCCCGGTGAAGGCGGCGATGCGCAGCAGCGCGCGGTCGAGCCGATCGAGGGCGCCGCTCACGCGCAGCGCCGGATGGACCTCGGGCGCGACGAAGTCCTGGTCGAGCCGGCTCAGCACGCGCCACGCGTCGGGCGAGATCCGATCGCGCAGCAGCCAGGCCAGGCGGTGGACCTCGGAGACGCTCGCGGCCACCGAGTCGGCGTGGGAGGCGTCGAAGAGCGCGCCGAGCAGCCGGGTCTGGAGGTCCTCGTCCGCCGCCGGCCGGGGCAGCCGGCCGAGCCGCTCGACCAGGGCGATGGCGTCGGGCACGGGCGCGTCGGCGGGGCGCAGCGGCTCGTCGGCCAGCGCCTGCAGCGCGGCCTGGAACAGCCGCACGCTGGCCTCGACGCGCTCGCTGCCGCGGCCCAGCCACAGCAGGTTGTCGGCGACGCGGCTCGTGAGCGAGAAGCTGCTGCGCGACACCTCGGCGGGCCGCGTCGTCTCCGAGAGCAGGCTCACGTAGGGCGTGGGCGCGTCCGCCAGCACCCAGGTGTCCTTGCTCGCGCCGCCGCGCTGGCTCGAGACCACCAGGCTGTCCGCCGTCGTCGAGACGCGGGTCAGCCCGCCGGGCATCAAGGTCCAGCCCTCCCCGTCGGCCACGGCGTAGACGCGCAGCACCATGTGACGCGGCTGCAGCCCCTCCCCGTCGCCGGTGGGCACGGTCGAGAGCGCCACCTTCTCCTGGGCCACCCAGCGGTGGGGGGCCGTGCAGAGGCGCTCGCGCAGTGCCTCCTGCTGCGGGCCCGAGAGCTCGCCGCCGAACACGACGTCCTGGTCCGGCCCGGCCGGTCCCGGGAAGGCCGGCTTGAACACGAGCTGGTCGAAGTGGGCCAGCGCGTGCTCGAGCTCGCGCGGCTGGCCGCACCACCAGGTGGCGACCGAGGGCATGCGCAGCGTCTCGCCCAGCAGCTCGCGACACAATCCCGGCAGGAAGGCCATCGTGGCCGCGGTCTCGGCGAGGCCGGAGCCGAGCGCGTTGGCCACCGTGACGCGTCCGGCGCGCACCGCCTGCGTGAGCCCGGGCACCCCCAGCGCCGACTCGCCCCACAGCTCGAGCGGATCGCAGAAGTGGGCGTCCTGGCGGCGCAGCACCACGTCGACCCGCTGCAGCCCCGAGAGCGTCTTCAGGAACAGGCGGTCGTCGCGCACCGTGAGGTCGCCGCCCTCCACCAGGTCGAAGCCCAGGTAGCGGGCGAGGTAGGCGTGCTCGAAGTAGGTCTCGTTGTAGGGCCCCGGCGTCAGCATCACGATGCGCGGCGACTCGCAGCCCTCGGGCGCGAGCCGCCGCAGCACCTGGCGATAGGCCCGGAAGTAGGGCGCGAGCCGCCGCACGTAGAACTCGCCGAACAGCTCCGGCAGGATGCGCGACATCACCACGCGGTTCTCGAGCGCGTAGCCGGCACCCGAGGGCACCTGGCAGCGGTCGGCGATCACCCACCACTGCCCGTCGGGCGAGCGCGCCAGGTCGGCCGCGTACACGTGCAGGTAGCGGTCGCCGGGAAGGTCGATGCCATGACACGGACGCAGGAAGCCCGGGTGGGCGAAGACCAGCTCCGGGGGCAGCAGGTCGTCGCGCAGCAGGCGCTGCGGCCCGTACAGGTCGGCCAAGATGCGGTCGAGCAGCAGCGCCCGCTGCCCGACGGCCGCCTCGATGCCCGCCCACTCGCGGGCGTCGAGCAGCATCGGAATCGGGTCGAGCTGCCAGGGGCGGTCGACCCCGCGCGGGTCGCCGTACACGTTGTAGGTGACGCCGTTCTCCTCGAGCAGCCGGCGCGCGCGCTCCCAGCGCGAGACGAACTCGGCGCGGCCGATCCCCTCGAGTGCGCCCATCAGCCGCTGCCAGATCGGGTTGGGCGCGCCGTCGGAGCGAGCGGTCTCGTCCCAGTGCCCGTCCACGGCGGCGCTCAACTCGGTCTCCGGCGCAGATCGAGGGTGTACGGGAACTGCGGGTTGCGCTCGGGCTCGCCCACCGTCATCGGGCCCGGCGTGTGGCCGAACGGCTCGAAGCGCGCGGCGCGCCGCGCCTCGGCCTCGTAGGCGTTGACCGGGAAGGTCTCGTAGCTGCGGCCGCCCGGGTGCGCCACGCGGTAGGTGCAGCCCCCCAGCGAGCGGCCGGCGTGGCGGTCGACGAGGTCGAAGACCAGCGGCGCCTGGACCGGAATCGTGGGGTGCAGGCAGGAGGGCGGCTGCCAGGCGCGGAAACGCACCCCGGCCACCGACTCGCCCTCGACGCCGGTCGGCTGGAGCGGCAGCGCGCGGCCGTTGCAGGCGACGACGTGGCGGTCGGGCCGGAGCCCCCGGACCCGCACCTGCAGGCGTTCCAGCGAGGAGTCCACGTGGCGTACGGTACCGCCTCCGCCGGGCTCCTCGCCGAGCACGTGCCAGGGCTCGATGGCGCCGCGCAGCTCGATCTCGGTGCCCTCCGGTGCCACGCTGCCGATCTTCGGGAAGCGGAACTCGAAGTGGGCGTCGAACCAGGCGCGTTCGAAGGGATAGCCCGCCTCGGACAGCTCGCCCAGGACGGCGCGGAAGTCCCGGTCCACGAAGTGCGGCAGCAGGAAGCGATCGTGGAGCTGCGTGCCCCAGCGGGACAGCTCGCTGCGGTAGGGCTCGCGCCAGAACCAGGCGACGAGCGCGCGCAGCAGCAGCTGCTGGGTCAGGCTCATGCGGGCGTGCGGCGGCATCTCGAAGGCGCGCAGCTCGAGCAGGCCCAGGCGTCCGGTGGAGGTCTCCGGGGCGTAGAGCTTGTCGATGCAGAACTCCGCCCGATGGGTGTTGCCGGTCACGTCGGTCAGCAGGTGGCGGAAGATGCGGTCCACCAGCCAGGGCGGACACTCCTCTGCGCCCGGCTCCGGGATCTGCTCGAAGGCGATCGCGAGCTCGTACACGCTCTCGTGACGGGCCTCGTCGATGCGCGGCGCCTGGCTGGTGGGCCCGATGAACAGGCCCGAGAACAGGTAGGAGAGCGAGGGGTGATCGAGCCAGAAGCCGAGCAGGCTGCGCAGCAGGTCCGGGCGCCGCAGCAGCGGGCTGTCGGCGGCCGAGGGCCCACCGATCACGACGTGGTTGCCCCCGCCGGTTCCGCTGTGGCGACCGTCGAGCATGAACTTCTCGGTCCCGAGGCGCAGCTGCCGCGCGTCCTCGTAGAGCGCCGTCGTCTCGTCGACGAGCTGGCGCCAGCTGGCGGCCGGGCGGACGTTCACCTCGAGCACGCCCGGGTCGGGCGTCACGCTGAAGCGCTCGAGGCGCGGATCGGACGGCGGCGCGTAGCCCTCCACGACCACCGGCGCGCCCAGCTCCGCGGCCGTCGACTCGATCGCCGACACCAGGTCGAGGAAGTCCTCGGCCGTCTCGACCGGCGGCAGGAACACGTAGAGGCGGCCGTCACGCGCCTCCACGCACAGGGCCGGGCGCACGACCCAGCTGGCGGACTCGCCCGGGGCGGGCGCGCGGTCGGGTTCCGCCGCCGACAGGCGCTGCTCGTGGACACGCTCGCGGGGCGCCGAGCCGCCCAGCGGGATCTGCACCGGGGGATGCCGCCGCGGCGGCTCCGCGACCGCGCGCGGCAGCGGCGCGCGCGGGGCCATCGGATCGAGCGGCTCGACGAACTCGGCGCGCTCCGGGTCCTGCCAGGGCAGGCTCCCCAGCGGCAGCCGCAGGCCCAGCGGCGAGTCACCGGGGATCAGCACCAGGTGGCGCCCGCGCAGCATCCACAGCCCGCTCTGCCAGGCGGGACCGTGGGCGCCGTGCGAGCGCTTGAGCGGCAGCACCGTGCCGACCGGCGTCCCGAGCCCGCGCTCGAACACGCGCCGCAGCCGCTCGCGCTCCTTCGGGTCCTCGAGCTTGCTGTCGAGGGGATCCACGTTCACCGGCAGGCGCCCCTCGCTGCGCAGGTGCTCCAGCGGATCCTCGAAGGCGGGCATCGCGTAGTCGGGATCGATCTCGAGCCGCTCGGCCAGGCGCCGGGTGAAGCGCTCGGCGTCGGCGGCGCCGAATCCGTAGTCCCGCTCGCTCTCGGCCAGCAGCTTCGCATCGCGCCACACCGGCACGCCGTCGCGCCGGGTGATGCACGACAGCGCCCAGCGCGGCAGCGGCTCGCCCGGGTACCACTTGCCCTGCCCGAAGTGCAGCAGGCCGCCCGGCGTCAGCCGCGCCCGCATGCGGCGCAGCAGCGCCTCGGCCAGCACGCGCTTGGTGGGCCCCAGCGCGGCGTAGTTCCACTCGTCCCCCTCCATGTCGTCCGCCGAGACGAAGGTGGGCT
Source organism: Myxococcota bacterium (assembly GCA_030066475.1). The sequence continues at coordinate 6,258 of JASJBO010000022.1, read as the reverse complement.
CGCCGCCCATGGTGAGCCGCACGTCGCCCGCGAGCAGCTCCGCGTCGACCTGCTCACCCAGCCTCTCGATCCGCTCCCAGGTCGCGTCCTCGTAGGGTCGGGTGACGCGCGGGTCCTCGTGGATGCGCTCCACGCGCATCGCGAACTCGAAGCTCACCTCGCACTCGCCCACGGCGCCGGACACGGGCGACGCCGAGCCGGGGTCGGGGCTCGCCGCCAGCGGCAGATGGCCCTCGCCGGCGAACAGCCCGGAGGTGGGATCGACACCCACCCAGCCCGCGCCCGGCAGGTACGCCTCGACCCAGGCGTGCAGGTCGGTGAAGTCCTCCTCGGCGCCGGCGGGCCCCTCGAGCGGCTTCTGGTCGGGACGCAGCTGGATCAGGTAGCCGGACACGAAGCGCGCCGCGAGGCCGAGGTGGCGCAGCACCTGCACCAGCAGCCAGGCCGTGTCGCGGCAGGAGCCGCTGCCGCGCTCCAGGGTCTCCTCGCAGCTCTGCACGCCCGGCTCCATCCGGATCAGGTACCGGATCTCGTGGGACAGCCGCTGGTTGAGCGACACCAGCCAGTCGACCGTCGGGGCCTCGCTGCGGTCGACGCTCGCCAGCCAGTCGGTGAGCCGCGGGCCCGGGGGCAGCGTCTGCAGGAAGGGCGCCAGCTCCTTCGACAGCCAGGCCTCGTACGCGAAGGGGAAGTGCTGCGCCGATTCCTCGAGGAAGAAGTCGAAGGGATTGATCACCGAGAGCTCGGCCGTCAGGTCCACGGTGAGCCCGAAGTGGTCGACCGGCTCCGGGAACACCAGCCGCGCCAGCCAGTTGCTCTGGGGATCCTGCTGCCAGTTGAGGAAGTGCGGCTGCGGCTCGACGCGCAGCGAGAAGCTGCGGACCGGGGTGCGGCAGTGCGGCGCGGGGCGCAGCCGCACGATCTGCGGCGACAGCTCCACCCGGCGGTCGTAGCGGTATTGCGTGCGATGGTTCAGGGCGACGCGGATTGCCATGGCGGATGACCCACTGTGCCGATTTCGGCCGGTTCGGGCGGCTCATTTCGCGTCGGGGAGACCCCCCGCGGCGGTGGCGTTGCGACCAGTATCAAATTTCCTAATCACGCGTCATGGGCACGCCCACGACGCCCGAGCTGTTCAGCGGCTACGAGCCCCTCCCGGGCACGTTCGACGAGTTCTTCGATGCGGCGGGCCGGCCGCACGAGACGGTGGCCGGCGTGGTGCGGCGGCTGAACCAGCTCGGCCCGGCGGAGTTCCGCCGCCGGCAGAAGCTGGCGGACACCACGTTCCTGCACAGCGGCGTCACCTTCTCCGTCTACGGCTCCGACAGCACCGACACCGAGCGCATCTTCCCCTTCGACCTGATTCCGCGCATCGTCTCGGCCCGCGAGTGGAGCGTGGTCGAGGAGGGCCTGGTGCAGCGCATCCGCGCGCTGAACCTGTTCCTGAACGACGTCTACGGCGAGCAGCGCATCCTCGCCGAGGGCGTGGTGCCGCGCTTCATGGTCGAGAGCTCGAAGGCGTTCCAGCCGAAGATGCGGGGCATCCAGCCGCCCAAGGGCGTCTACGTGCACATCGCCGGCGTGGACCTGATCCGCGGGCAGGACGGCGGCTTCCTGGTGCTCGAGGACAACGTGCGCACGCCGTCGGGCGTCTCGTACGTGCTCGAGAACCGCATGATGATGAAGAAGGTGCTCGCGTCCGTGTTCCAGGAGAGCGCGGTCGCGCCGATCGAGATGTATCCCGCCCGGCTGCGCGAGGCGATGGCGGCGGTGGCTCCCGGGGGGGCGGCCGACTCGCGCTGCGTGGTGCTGACGCCCGGGCCGTTCAACTCGGCCTACTTCGAGCACAGCTTCCTGGCGCGGCAGATGGGCTGCGAGCTGGTGCAGGGCAGCGACCTGTTCGTCGAGGACGACCGCGTGTACGCGAAGACCACGCGCGGCCCGAGCCCGGTCGACGTGGTCTACCGGCGCGTCGACGACGACTTCCTGGATCCGCACTGGTTCCGCGCCGACAGCATGCTGGGCGTGCCGGGCCTGGTGGCCGCCTACGCCAAGGGGAACGTGGCGCTGGTGAACGCCATCGGGAACGGCGTGGCCGACGACAAGGGCATCTATCCCTTCGTGCCCGACATGGTGCGCTTCTATCTCTCCGAGGAGCCGATCCTCGCCCAGGTGCCGACCTACGTGTGCGACCGCGAGGAGGACTGCCGCTACGTGCTGGATCACGTCGGCGAGCTGGTGGTGAAGGCGGTGAACGAGTCGGGCGGCTACGGGATGCTGGTGGGGCCGAAGGCCTCGCGCCGCGACCACGCCGAGTTCCGCCGCCTCATCGCTGCGGAGCCGCGCAACTACATCGCGCAGCCGCTGATCGAGCTGTCCACCGTCCCCACCTGGACCCGCCAGGGCGTGGGGCCGCGGCGGGTGGATCTCCGGCCCTTCGTGCTGACGGGCGAATCCACCTGGGTGCTGCCCGGCGGGCTCACGCGCGTGGCGCTCATCAAGGGGTCGTACGTGGTGAACTCGAGTCAGGGCGGCGGCTCGAAGGACACCTGGGTGGTGGGGAGTCCGCAGCCGTGATCTCGCGCGTCGCCGACTCCTGCTTCTGGCTGACCCGGTACCTGGAGCGCGTCGACAGCTGCGCGCGCCTGCTCGACGTGAACCAGGCGTTCCAGCTCGACGCCGACCTGCCTTCGGCGGAGCGCTGGCGCCCGCTCGTGGTGGTGTCCGGGGCCGAGCAGGGCTTTCTGGAGCGCGTCGGCGCCGAAGCCATCGACGACGCGGAGGCGGTGCAGTCGTACTTGACCTGGGACGAGGAGGAGCCGGCCTCGATCCTCTCGTCGCTGCGCTGGGCGCGCGAGAACGCCCGCACCATCCGCGAGACCATGAGCGTCGAGATGTGGGAGGCGATCAACGACCAGTGGCTGTGGCTGCGCGACCGCGCCGCCCAGACCCTGTACGAGAAGGACCGCGCGGCCTTCTACGACCACCTGAGCAAGCAGTGCATGCTGTTCCACGGCATCTGCTACTCGACCATGCTCCACGAGGAGCCCTTCGTGTTCATGAAGCTCGGGCGCGCCGTGGAGCGGATCGGACAGACGGCGCGGCTCCTCGACGTGAAGTACCAGGCGCTCGACGGCGGAGCCGACGAGCGCGACTCCAGCGCCGACGACGCCGCCCAGTGGCTGGCCGTGCTGCGCTCCTGCTCGGCCTTCGAGCCCTACTTCAAGCGCAGCTCCCACGTGCTCTCGGGCCCCAAGGTGGCGCGCTTCCTGATCTTCGACCGCCCCTTCCCGCGCTCGGTGCTCCACAACCTCGACCGGGCCCGCGGCCTGCTGATGCGGCTGCGCGTCGAGGAGCCGCCGGGAACGCGCCGCCACTCCTGGAACGTGCTCGAGCGCTTCCGCGGCCACCTGATCCAGATGGGGATCGAGGACGTGATGGAGTGGGGCATCCACAAGACCCTCACCTGGATCGTCGAGACCAACGCGGAGCTGTGCGACGCCCTCCACCGCGACTACCTCGACCCGCCCGTCGAGGCGCTGCAGCACAGCGTGCGCGTGTCGCGCAACCCGTCGTACCGTCCGGTCGAGCCCGCGTCGGACGCCGTCCCCGAGGCACCGACCGTCGGCCCGTGAGGCTGTCGATCCGGCATCGCACCCGCTACCGCTACTCCTGTGCGGCAGAGGCCCATTGCAAGCGCCCGGAGGGCGCGCGCAGTGAGGCGAAGCCGAACGAAGTCCATTGCAAGCGCCCGGAGGGCGCGCGCAGTGAGGCGAAGCCGAACGAAGTCAGCCTGATCAGCGCCGCTCGCGCAGCAGCACGAAGTGCTCGCGCGGATCCTCGTCCGCCGCGAGCGGGGTCACGGGGCGCTCGATGCCCAGCGCGCGGGCGCGCGCGCGGTAGGCCTGCGCGCCGCGCTCGACGAGCGCGACGTGTCGCGTCTCGAGGGCGGCGACCTCGAAGCTCGCCGGGATCCGGCCGCCCAGCTCGTGCGCCCAGGCCTCGCGCGCGAGCGACGCCGGCTTGCGCGACACGATCTGCGTGTCGCGACCGGTGGCGGCGCAGAGCAGATGGTGGCCCGGGTCGCGACACAGCACCAGCGTACCGCGGGTCATGTACTCGCCGGTGAACAGCGGCTTCACGGCGTCCGGCGCGAAGCTCGCCTCGACGCCCTCGGGATCCCCCCAGACGAAGACCGTGCCGCCGGAGAGGCGAATCGCGAAGCGGGTGCCCGGGTGGTCGAACAGGTGCAGCTCGCCGTCGCGCATGCCGTAGGCGCTGGCACTCCCGCTCCCCCCGCTTCCCGGCAAGAGACTGCCGTCCGCGCGACGCGCGGGCAGCACGAAGAGGCGGGCGCCATGGACGGCCTCGCCCAGGTAGTCGCCTGCGCTGCCCGCCAGGGTGAGCTCCATGCCGTGCACGGCGAACATGCCGAAGCCGCTGCCTGCCGCGCCGTGTACGCGCAGCGCCAGCTCGAGCCGCGCCCCGGTGGCGATGCGCACCAGGCGGCGCAGCTCGACGAACTCGCGCACCAGGCCGGTGCCGAGCAGGCGGTCGCGGTTGTCCGCCTCCAGCTCCAGCTCGAGCCGGCGCTCGCCTTCGGGGAGGCGGAGCGCACCCGGCTCCACCTCCGCCAGCGCGTTCGGGTCGCCAGGCTCGAGTCCCTGCTCGCCGAGCGTGCGGTGGATCGCGTCGCGCCAGTCGGCGAAGGCCGCCGCGAGCCGGCGTGCCGCGGGGCGATTGCGCACCGCCTTGGGGTCGCGGCCCGGGTCGAGGCGGAAGGCCGGTCTCGACGCGACCGGTGCGAAGAAGCCGGCGTCGATGCGCAGGCCGGCCCCGTGGGCGGGGCGCAGCAGGTCGGTGCGGCCGACCAGCTCCTCGACGTGGCGCAGCCCGGGGTCGAGAGCGACCGCGAGCCGGCGCAGGCCGACGTCGAGCAGCTCCACGAAGCGCGTGAGCGTGGACTCGCCGGTGGCCGCGTCGAACGCCTCGCTGCGCCGCGGGTCGTTGGTGGCGACGTACGAGGGGCAGCGTCCGCTGTGGCAGTTGCTGCAGCGGATGCAGCCCACCGCGTTCTGCGCCGCGTCGCCGTAGCCCACGTAGTCGGCCCCGGCGAGGATCAGCTTCAGCGCGTCCTCGGCGTGGCGCACGCCGCCCGAGCCCACGATGCGGGGCCCGTGCCAGCGGTAGCGGGCCCGCTCGGCGCGGACCAGGCGGTGGTAGTCGCGGCGCGAGATCCAGCGCTCGGCCTCGACGTGGCGGTAGCCGCCGCGCATCCCCTCGGCCGCCAGCGTCTCGTGCACGTGCCGCAGCGACGGCGCGGCCGGCAGCCCGCAGTGCTCCTTGTGGGCGTCCTTGGCGGAGCCGGTGCCCCCCTCGTAGCCGTCGATCCAGATCAGGTCGGCGCCGGCCTTCACCACCCCGAGCGCGATCACGTCGAGGTCGTCCATCGCGGCGAGCTTGACGCACACGCGCGCCTCGGGGGTGAGCGTCTTGAGGGCCGTCACGAGCTGGCGCAGGTCCTCGATCGAGTAGATGTCGTGGTGCACCGTCGGCGAGTTCAGCGTCTGGCCCGGGTTGACCCCGCGCGTGGTCGCGATCGCCGAGAGCACCTTCTCGCCCGGCAGGCTTCCGCCGACCCCGGGCTTGGCGCCCTGCCCGATCTTGATCTCGAGCAGGCGCGCGTCCTGGAAGGCGTAGGCGTCGACGCCGAAGCGGGCGGTGCTGATCTGCTCGAAGCGCGAGGCGGCGAAGTCGGCCGGCACGGTGCGCAGCAGGCGGCGGCACAGCGCCTCGCACTGCTCGGCGTCGAGCCCCGCCACGTAGGCGGGCACCTCCTCGGCGAGCTGTCGCGCCAGGGCGCGCGCCGTCGCACCGCGGGTCGCGAGCCGCCCGGTCACGAACAGCGCGCGCACGTGGTCGGGCACGCCGCCCTCGCCGCCGTTGCTCGTGGCGCCGCAGCGGGCCATCACCAGGGCGTAGAGCTCGTGGACGAGGCGGTTGTTGGCGCCGTAGCTGATGGCGCCCAGGATCTGGTTGTTGCGGCGACCGTCGAGCCCGGTCTCCACCGATTTCCAGTCGCCCGCGCGAGACGGCTCGGGCAGGGCGAGGCGCAGCGAGTCGAGGAAGCCCTGCGCCTTCGCGCGCAGCGGCGCGAAGAGCTCGAGGTGGAGGTCCGCGGCCCGCTCGACCGGAAGACCGCCGACGCGTTGCAGCAGCCGCCGGGCGTCCGCCTCGCTCGCCGGGGGCGACGGCCTG
>JASJBO010000167.1 GCA_030066475.1 Myxococcota bacterium | reverse complement strand
AGGCGAGCGAAGTCCATCAGGACGCCGCAAGCGGAGGCGCAGCCGGAGCGCGCAGCGAGCCGCAGGCGAGCGAAGTCGACCAGCCTAGGTGAGCAGCTCGGTCACCAGGCTCGAGACGCGCTCGCGAGAGCGCTCGGCGAGCGGCTCGCTGGCGACGATGCCGAGTACGACGCGCGTGCCGTTGGCGGCCTCGATCGCGAAGCCGGTCAGCCACTGCCGACCGAACTCGATCAGGATCGAGCCGGGCCGACGGCCCGCGAACGACTCCATGCGCGATGCCTGCTCGAGAGCGATCACGAGCCGCGAACCCGTGCCCTCGACCTCCGCGGAGTCCAGATCGCCGACCTGCGCGATGCCGAGGCCCCGCTCGTCGACGGCGAACGCGGCGGTGCCGCCCTCCCGAAGAACCAGCTCCAGGCACTGCGAGAGCAGGTCGTTCCAGAAGCGCGAGCCGAGGTTGTCCGCCGCCCGGATGCCGAGACCGGTCGCGTCCTCGCAGACCGCTGCGGACTCGACCGCCGCGCCGGCGGCGCCGGCGATCGGGCGTCCGACCCGCGGCGTGGCCTCGCGGCCGCGCCGCGCTCCGGGGCGACGCAGCCGCTTCGTGATGGCGCGCGCTCGCTCGAGGTCAGAGGAGGGCGCGTTCGGGTCGCTCTGCATCGTCGTCGTCCTTTGCCGAGAGCGCCGCGATGGTCACCTCGACCTCGTCCGCCAGGTGTTCGAAGCGCCGCGCCTCCGCCGCCGGAGCGCCGCCGAGGAACGAGACCGGGAGTCCCTTGCGACTGGCGTGGACGAACACGCTCGAGCGCGGGATCGCCGACTCGAGCACCCCCTCGAAGCCGGTCCAGATCTCCGAGAGCACGGCCAGGGCCTCCTCGTTGCCGAACTCGAGCATCGTCGGGAGGATCCCCAGCAGCTCGAGCCCGGGGTTCGCGCCGCTGCGAACGTGCTCGATCACCTCGAGCGCCTGGCCGAGCGAGCGCAGCCCCAGCGGCTCCGCCTGGAACGGAACCAGCGCGAAGTGGACCACCGACAGCGCGGCCCTGGTGACCAGCCCCATCCCGGCCGGGGTGTCGATCAGCACGCGGTCGTAGTCGGCCTCCGCGCCGTCCAGCAGGCCTTCGAGGACCCCCGGACGGTGGAGCGCCTGCTCGAAGTCGGGCACGTCGATCGCGGCCAGGCGTCCCCGAGGAAGCAGGGTCAGCCCGCGCAGCCGGGTCGGCCGCAGCGTGTCCGCGAGCGAGGCGCGCCCGGCCAGGACGTCGGCCAGACCCGGCATGCTGCCGTCTTCCTGGGCGAGCGAGAGGACGATCCCGCCCTGCGGATCGAGATCGACGAGCAGCGTCCGGAGACCGCGCGCTGCCAGCGCCGGGGCCAGATTCAGCGCGACCGTCGTCTTGCCGACGCCCCCCTTCTGACTCGTGATCGCAATGCGCGTGCTCGTCACGACTCGCCCCCTTCGTCACCCATGCCCATGTCGCGCAGGCGGGTCAGGTTGGCCACGACGACCCGGTCGTCGGGGCGGATCTGCTGCGCCGCCTCGAAGGCTGCGAGCGCGCGCGGGTAGTCCTTGGCCAGCATCGCCTCGAGTCCTCGCTCCATCGCCGCGCCGAAGCCGTCATCCGGCTCCGGCACCGCTGCCTCCGGCGCGTCGAAGGCGCGCTCGAGAGCCCGGTCGAGCGGCTCGTCCCCGTCCGAGGCGCGAGCGCCTTCGTCGTGCAGTCGCGCGGCCTCCAGGAGCAGCTCCTCCCAGCGACCCTCGATGCAGCGCGGACCCGGGTCTCCCTCCAGGGCGCGGCAGTCGAGCGAGGTGGACTTCGCGGCGAGCAGCCGGAACAGCGCCTCCCGCCCGGCGCCCGACTCGTCCTCGGCGCGCCAGAGCTGCCCCCGGTGCGTGACCACCTCGCCGGTTCGGCCCTCCGCGTCGCACACCGCGATCCGGACCGAGTGTCCGCCCATGGCCGCGAGCTGCACGTAGTCCCACAGCTCGAACGGCGTGGAGCGCTCCACGGTGGCCCGGCTCGTTCCCACGTACTCGAGCACCAGCTCGCGCAAGGTCCTCAGCTCGACCGGCTTCTCGAGCACCTTGACGGCCGCATGGGGCGGGATCTGCGAGCCGTAGGCCTTCAGGTAGGCCGAGATGAACACGATCGGGATCTTCAGACGGCGCGTCGCCAGCTCGCCCACCAGCTCGATGCCGGAGCGGTCCGGCAGGTCGAGGTCGGAGAGGATCAGGTCCGGCGCCGCCGCGTCGATCGCGACCAGCGCCTCCGCGAGCGTTCCGGCCCCCTCGACGGTGACGTCGGGGAGCTTCGAGAGCCCCCGCACCATCGAGCTGCGGAGCATCTGCTCGTCCTCCAGCACGAGAACGCGCACCAACGCCGTGCCTCCCCGCTAGGCGCCCGGGACCTTGAACAGGTCCACCAGCACGTCCACGCCGCACGCCAGGTTCTCGCACCAGTCGATGAAGCGGCCGACCTGCTCCGGGCCGCGGAACAGGGCGCCGTGCTGCGGCGCGATCATCTCGAGGTCCAGATCGCGCACCATGCCGGCCCATGCCGCCATCGCCTTCTGCGAGGCCATGTAGCGGCGATGGAAGCCCTCCATGAACGGAACGTGCGCGTCGAAGTCCGCGACCTCCACGTAGTCCTGGCCGAGCGAGGCGCCCAGGTCGCCCGAGTAGAGGATCTTCGCCACCGGGTCGAAGACCTGGAAGTTCCCCGCCGAGTGCAGGAAGTGGGCCGGCACCAGGCTCAGCGGACAGCCGCCCAGCTCGAGCTGCATGCCGGCGTCGGGAATCGTCTTGAGCCGGTCCTCGACGAGCCGGTCCAGCCCGAAGTGCGGCACGAAGCGCTGCCACAGCTCCGAGATGTAGGCGTCTGCGTCCGTCGTCATCAGCCAGCCGTTGCAGGCCGCCACGATGTCCGGGTCCTGGTGCGAGAGGAACACGTAGCGGAGCTTCGCGCCGCCGCCGAGCACGCTGTTCAGCTCGGCCATCACCTTGTTGTAGACCTTGTGGCCGCCCGGATCGAGGATCATCGCCTCGTCGCCGTGTACGATCACGTGCTGGTTGGCCTGGACGGCGAGGCCGCCGCTGAAGTCCTCGAGCAGGATGTTCTTGTGAGGCCCGTCTTCGAAGAGAACGGTCGAAGCCATCGGATCTTCTCCTTCTCGGTAGCGTGGCGGGCGGTCAGAGGACCTTCTTGATCTCGCTCACGGCGCGGCTCATGTCGAGGAAGACCATGCCGAGCTTGGCCTCGGCCGTGGTCAACACGAGCAGGTCGGTCCCCTCGGTCGCCTTGACCATCACGGCGTACCCCTTCTCGCCCCGGATCAGCACCTGCTCCATCGAGCCCATGTCGAGCTCGCTGACGGCGCGGGTGCCGAGGCTGATGAGGGTGGCGCTCATGCCCGCGACGCGGACCTCGTCGATGTGCTGGGGGAGCGCGCTCGCGATCATGAGGCCGTCCTCCGACACGAGCGCGCTGGCCTCGATCTCCGGACTCCCCGACTGCAGCGAGCGGAGGATCGTGTTCAGCTGATCCGTTCGGGAGCTCATTGCCCTCTCCTTCCTGTCCTCATGGACGTGTTTCCAGCGGGACACGGGCCGACATCGTCGTGCCCGCTCCGAGCTCGGAGGCAATCGCGAGCTCGCCCCCCGCCGCCTTCAGCGTGCTGTCGCACAGCGCGAGCCCGATCCCGCTGCCGCTCTTCTTCGTGGTGTAGAACAGCTCGGTGCAGCGGGCGCAGGTCTCGGCGCTCATGCCGACGCCGGTGTCGGTGACCTCGAGCGCGAAACGTCCGCCCCCGGCCTCGAGGTGGGCCGCGACCCGCACCGAGTCGCCGCGGCGGCAGGCGTGCAGGGCGTTGTTGACGAGGTTGAACGCGATGGCGCGCATGACCGCGTCGTCGAGTCGCAGCAGGGGCAGGTCGGGGACCTCGCAGCGAAGCTCGATGCCGTCCTGCTCGGCCCGGGCGTGGAACACCTGGACCGCGTGTCGGAGCGCGAGGTCGACTGCGGTGTGGCGCTCGCTGTGGAGCGCCCGGCCCGCGATGCCGATCCCCTCGAAGCCGAGCTTCATGCGGCGCACTTCCGTCAGGATCGCGTGCAGATCGTTCTGGAACGGCCCGGGGGGTGCCTCCTCGACCAGCAGCTCGACGGCGCTCGTGACCGAGGCGAGCGGGTTCTTCAGCTCGTGCAGGATCGAGGGCAGCACCTCGCCCACGGTCGCGAGCTTCAGCAGGTGGTCGCGCTCCGATTGCAGCCGCAGGAAGTGGCTGATGTCCTGGAATACGATCAGCGTCGCCGGCCCCTGCCCGAAGTCGATCTCGCTCAGCTGAATCCCGATCTCCTTCGGGGCCTCGCCGTCGCGCTGGATCGTGACCGAGGCGCGACTGTCGTCGCGCACCGCCGCCGCCGCGATCTCGCGCAGCCGGTCCATGGGCGCCAGGACACCGGCGGCCGCGCGTCCGGCCAGGGGAAGCGCGGCGCCCAGCAGCTCTTCCGCGCGCGGGTTCGCGTAGGCGATGGTCTCGTCGTCGCCGACGACGAGCAGCGCGGTCGAGAGGTCGTCGAGGATCGCCGCGCGCGCGCCTGCATCGAGCGGCCGCGCGCCCACCGCGGCGGGACTCGACTCGCTCATGCCCGTTCCTTGCCGGAGTTCGCGCGAACACATGGGGCTTCGAGCTGCGTATCGACCGTTCGCGATCGCGCCTGAGCAAGAAGGCGCGGAAGCCGCTCGATTTCGGGGCCCGCAGGGGAATCGCGATTTCCGGAGGCGTTCGGGGTTTCAGCCCAGATGCACGCGCGTTCCCGACTGCCCGTCGAGAATCGCCGCCGCGTCGTCGAGACGGCCGATCGCCGCGAACCCTCGGCCGCTGTCGGCGAAGCGACACGCCGCCTCCACCTTCGGACCCATGCTGCCGGGATCGAAGCGCTGCGCGCGCAGCGCCTCGGGCGGCACGTCGCGGAAGGGCCGCGTGCGGCCCTCGTCCCAGTCCGCGTAGACGGCGTCCACGTCGGTGAGCAGCAGCAGCGCGTCGCAGTCGAGCGCGGCGGCCAGCAGCGCGCTGGTGCGGTCCTTGTCCACCACCGCCTCGGCGCCCCGCAGGCGCCCGCCCTCGGCCACCACGGGGATGCCGCCCCCGCCCGCGCACACCACGAGCGTCCCGGCATCGAGCAGCCGGCGGATGCTCCCCAACGCCAGGATGCGGCGCGGCGCGGGCGAGCACACCACGCGGCGCAGGCCGTCGCCGTCGGGGACGAGCTGCCAACCGTGTCGGGCCGCCAGCGCGCGCGCCGTGTCCGGCGGGTAGACCGGGCCGACCGGCTTGCTGGGCGCCGCGAAGGCGGGATCGGCTGCATCCACCTCGACCTGCGTCAGCAGGGTCGCCAGCTCGCGCCCCGGCAGCGCGACACGCAGCTCGAGCTCGAGCAGGTGGCCGATCAGGCCCTCCGACTCGGCATCGAGCACGTCGAGCGGGTCGGGCCGGCCGTCGCCGCCCGCCGCCCCGTGCGCGGCCGCGTGCGCCGCCGACTGGAGCGCCAGCAGGCCGACCTGCGGGCCGTTGCCGTGGGTGACGACGACGTCGTGGTCGCGCGCCAGCGCCGCCACCGACTCGGCGGCGCGGCGCGCGTTGCGCTGCTGCACCTCGAGCGCGGGCGTCTCGCCGCGCCGCAGCAGCGCGTTGCCGCCCAGCGCCACCAGCACCCTCACGTCGTCCCCCCGCCGCGCCCTGTCCGCTCGAGGAACGCGTCCACCAGCCCGCCCAGCCCCGGCTCCTCCAGGTCGACCAGCTCGTAGCGCGCCCGCACGATCGGCTTGCCCACCGCGATCAGCGCGCCCAGGTCGCTGGGCGTGCCCGCCACCACCACCTCGGCGTCGGAGTCGGCGATGCTGCGGCGCAGCGCCTCGAGCTGCGCCGCGCCGTAGCCGAGCGCGGGGAGAACGCGACCGAGGTGCGGGTAGCGAGCGAACGCGGCCGCGATCTCGGGAGCGGCCGAGGCGCGCGGATCGACGATCTCGGCCGCCCCCGCGCGCGAGGCCGCCACGAAGCCGGCGCCGTGGGGCATGCCGCCGTGGGTGAGCGTGGGCCCGTCATCGACCACCAGCACGCGCCGGCCGCGCACCGCGTCCGGATCGTCCAGCACGACGGGCGAGCCGGTGCGGACGAGCGGCACGTCGGGGCGGATCGCGCGCACCGCCTCCTCCACCCGCTGCACGTCCGCCTCGGCCGCCGCGTCGGCCTTCGCCACCACCACCGCGTCGGCCATCCGCAGCACGGCCTCGCCCGGATGGTGCGAGGTCTCGTGCCCGGGGCGCAGCGGATCGACCAGCACCAGGTGCAGGTCGGGCCGCACGAACGGGAAGTCGTTGTTGCCGCCGTCCCACAGGATCACATCCGACTCGCGCTCCGCGAGCTCGACGATCCGGGCGTAGTCGACGCCCGCGTACACCGCGCTGCCGGCGGCGAGGTGGGGCTCGTACTCCTCGCGCTCCTCGACCGTACAGTCGGCCGCCGCGAGATCGGCGCGCGACGCGAAGCGCTGCACCGCCTGGGCGGCGAGGTCGCCGTACGGCATCGGGTGGCGGATCACACCCGGACGCAGCCCGCGCGCGCGCAGCCGGCGCGACAGCCAGCGAGCGGTCTGCGACTTGCCGCAGCCGGTGCGCACCGCCGAGACCGCGACCACGGGCACGGCCGCGCGCAGCATGGTGCGCGCCGGGCCGAGCAGCACGAAGTCCGCGCCCGCGGCGAGCGCGCGCGAGGCCAGGTGCATGACGCGCGCGTGCGGCAGGTCGCTGTAGGCGAACACCACGCGCCTCACCCCCTGCTCGGCGCACAGCTGCTCGAGCTCCGCCTCGTCCCGGATCGGAATGCCCTCGGGATAGAGCGGCCCGGCCAGCTCGGGCGGATAGCGCCGGTCGGCGATGCCGGGGATCTGCGCCGCGGTGAACGCCACCACCTCCACCGACGGGTCGTCGCGGTACACCACGTTGAAGTCGTGGAAGTCGCGGCCGGCGGCGCCCAGGATGGCGATGCGGGTGCGCACGCTCGCGGGCGGCTCAGCGCCGCACGCCGGCCGGGTCCTGCTCCTGGACCGTGTAGAACAGGCAGTCGTCGAGCGCGATGCGCGGGTGGGTCGTCATCATGATCGGGATCAGCTCGCGGCGGGTGCGCAGTGCGCCGTCGTGCGCCTCGAACAGCTCGCGCGAGCGCTCGGCGCCAGTCGCGTCGCGCGCCTCGAGCGGCCAGTCGCCGCTCTGGCGCACCCATCCGATCGTGGTGCCGACATCGAGCCGCTCGAAGTTGTGGCGATCGACGTCGTGGGTCACGGTGAGGTCGAAGTCCGCGGCCGGCCGCTCGTCGAACGCCAGGGTCGCCCCGGGACGCACGCGCACGCGGACCGGATCGACCAGCACCTGCATCTTGGGGTCGGGCGCGCCGGCGGGGTCGAGCAGGTCGCGCGTCAGGAAGGCGGACAGGCCGTCGTGCGCCACCCGGTCGGCGTTGGGGTCCCCGGCGCGCCCGCACTCGATCGTGACGCTGGGACAGTGCGCCGCGGTGGTCTCGACCAGCCCGCCGAGGCGCAGCGGGCTGTGCACGAAGCGCTCGCCGAACAGCGACGCCAGCCGCAGCTCGGCGCGCCCCACGGCGGCCCCCACTCCATAGGGCGGGTTGTGGCCGGTGTTGTTGTGCAGATCGAGCAGCGCCTCGGGGCGCGCCGCCTCGATCTGCTCGAGCAGCGCCTCGGCCAGCAGCCCCTCGGGGCCCTCGAACGGCGGCGCGAAGCAGCGGTTGAGGTCGCGGCGCTCGGGCAGGTGCCGGAAGGCCCAGCCCGGCGGCTCGAGGGCCGCGTCCACGGCGCCCACGAAGAACAGCACGTCCACGGCCGGTGTCCTGCCCTCGCGCAGCCAGGCGTGCAGCGCGCGCAGGCCCGAGGGCTCGTTGCCGTGCAGCAGCGTGCTCACCACCCGGCGCCGCGAGTCGTCGCGCCCCCGCTGCCGCAGCCAGGTGGGGCCGCCCAGCGCGCGCAGGAAGCCCAGGGCGTCCGGCGGGACCTCGTGCGCTCGCGGCGCCTCGCGCTCGGGCAACATGGCGCGCCAAGCTAGCGAATGGCGCGCCTGGGCGGCGGCGGGGCAAACTGCCTCAGGTGTCCACCTCGGGCGGGGATGCGAACATGGTCCCGGGAGGACCGCGGCCGTGCCCACCCCCCTCAGCGCCGAAGACCTCACCTTCTGGTACGCCGACCAGCCGCGCCAGCGCACCACGATGGCGATGCTGATGCTGCTCGATCGCCGGCCCGATCCCGCCCGCCTGCGGGCGGCCGCCGAGCGCGCGGTCGAGGCGGTGCCGCGGCTGCGCCAGTGCGTGGTCGACGCGCCGTTCGACCTGGCGCTACCTCGCTGGGAGGAGGACCCGACCTTCGACCTCGACTTCCACGTGCGCCGCTACGCGCAGGCCGCGCCCGAGCCGCACGAGAGCGAGCTCGACGGGCTGTTCCACACCGTGGGTCCGATCTACGAGCGCCCCTTCGACCGCACCCGCCCGCTCTGGGAGATGATCGAGATCGACCGTCCCGGCGACCGGTCGGCGATCTTCTTCCGGCTGCACCACGCGGTGGCCGACGGCGTCGGCGGCAACGCCGTGCTGGCGGCGCTCACCGACGCCGAGCGCGAGGGCGAGCCGCTGCCGCCGCCGGCGCGCAAGCCGCCCGGGGCCTGGCCGGAGTCGCGCTTCGTCGAGCAGCTCGGCGAGGCCCTGCGCCAGCGGGCGTCCGAAGACGCGCGGCGCTGGGGCCAGCTCGCCGGAGCGGTCTGGAGCAACACCCGGCATCCGTCGCGCTGGGCCGACGTGGCGCGCGTGGTGTCGCAGGTGGTGGAGGACGCGAGCTTCCGCAGCCAGTCGCCGCTCACGCAGTTCGGCCGCTCGCGCCACCTCTCCGGGGTCGAGCTCGACTTCGAGGCGCTGCGCGCCGCCAAGCGCCGGGTCGGCGGCAAGATGGTCGACCTGCTGCTCGCCGGCGTGGCCGGGGCGATGGGACGCTGGCACCGCGACGCCGGCCACGACCAGGTGGAGGAGCTGGCGACGCTGGTGCCGATCAACCTGCGCCCGCCGGCCGAGCAGGGGCTCGAGGCGGCGGTCGGCAACCGCGCCACGGGCATCACGGTGCGGCTGCCGATCTCGATCGACGACCCGCTCGAGCGCCTCCGCGAGATCCACGAGCGGGTCGAGGCGCGCAAGGCGCACCCGGCGGCCGAGGCGCTGCCCGCCATCACCGAGTTCCTGAGCGGGATGCCGCGCTGGCTCTACCGCGTGCTCACGCCCGCCGCGTCGGCGGGCCTCGAGCTGATCGTCACCAACGTGCCCGGCGTTCCGATGACGCGCTACCTCGCCGGCGCCGCGATCGATGGCGCCTACCCGATCGCGCCCACCGCGCCGCACACGCCGGTGAGCATCGCGCTGTACGGCTACTGCGGCCGGCTCTACATCGGGCTCGACGCGGACGGCACCGCGATGCCCGACCTGGCGCCCTTCCGCAGCATGCTGCGCCAATCGTTCGACGAGCTGCTGGCAGCCGCCGAGCGAGGGGACCTCGGCTAGACCGAGGCTCCTCCAGCAACCCGGTCAAACCTCGGCTCCGAATTGACGATCTAGCCGTTTGGCGCGATAATCACGCCAAACGGCGAGCCTGGTCCAGGAGGTTTCGAGTGGGCCATCCGCGGCCGCTCGAGGGAGTCGTGAGCGTCCTCGGGGGAGCCAAGGTCGTAGGGAAGAGAGTGCGCTCGCCTGAAGACCTGGCCGAGCGAGTGAGGAAGGGCCTGCCCTTCGCCGCCCTGCTCGCGGTGATGGAGCAGTACGGAATCTCCCGCGACGTCCTCTGCACCATCCTCCATCTCTCGGCCCGGAACTTCCTGCGGCGAAAGGAGCAGAAGCGCCTGTCGCCAGATGAATCCGACCGGCTCTACCGGTTGGCTCGCGTGATTGAGCACGCGAATCGGGTCTTCGAGGACCCGGAGGAGTCCGCGGATTGGATCCAGAGCCCCAATGCGGCTCTGGGTAGGCAGCAGCCACTGAGCCTCCTCGACACGGACATCGGTGTCCAGCAGGTCGACCAGGTACTCGGCAGGATCGAGCACGGCATCATCGGCTGATGCGCGTCTGGCGCATCTGCAAGGCCGAGCACGCCGCGACGGCCTTCACGGGCGAGGGCGCCCTCCTCTACCCCGGCCGCTGGCACCACGCCGGAACAGCGGTCGTCTACTGCTCAGAAAGCCGGGCGCTCGTTGCAGTCGAGCAGCTGGTGCACCTGCATCGCAACCGGCTGCCTCCCAACTTCGTCTGCTTTGGTGTGGAGATCCCTGCGGATTTCGACATCCGCGAGGTCCAGATACAAGAGCTGCCCACGGAGTGGCGCCTCGAACCGGGGCCGCAGGAGCTTCGCGACGTCGGCACCCAGTGGGCCGAGCGAGGTGAGACACCGGTGCTCCGGGTACCTTCGGCCGTCGTGCCCGGAGAGCACAACTTCCTGCTGAACCCGCGCCATCCCGACTTCTCCCGGGTCAGCATCAGCGATCCCGAGCCCTTCGAGCTGGACGTTCGGCTGCTCCGATCGGGCTAGCTAGCGCGGTGGCGCGTGCCCCGCGCACCGAGATGAAGAACCTGGACGAACGCCGGATGTCGCCAGGGTCCGCGCGAGAAAGGGACGCCGGCCAGGACCGCGCACATCCGACCCGCTCCGGGCGGACTCGACGCGTCGTCGATCCGCAGAGCCAGGAGCCTCTCGGGCAGCTGGGCCAGCCGAACCGCGTCCTCGATGATCGTCCACCGACGGCACGCAGCTTGCTCATCGATCATCCCACTACGGCATCCCCGTCATCCCCGAAGTGATGTCGCCACTGGAACCCGGAAGCGAGAAAACGCGCCGCCACCGTGGCGTCTCCCCCGCACGTGCCGAGATCGCCGTCGCGAGTCGAGATCCTGGTCTGTAACCTCTTTGCACGCGACTGCGCTGCTCCTCCCGCAGCTCCCGCTGGTCATCGACTCGCGTTCTCGTTCACGACCCAGACGGGTGCGAGGAGAAGCCCCGATGAACAAGCTGGCCCTGATCGATGCCAGGTCGCTCACCCGCGACGCCCTGAGCCGCATCGCTGCCCCGCTCGAACGGGCGTCGGTTCGATTCGGCGATCAGCTCCTGATCGTCGCGGACGAATCCGAGTGGTCGCGCCTCGGCGCGCTCGCGCGCAGCGCGGGCATCGACTTCGTGGCCGGGAGCGAGCGTTCCGCGGACGCGAAGAGCCTGCACCTCGTCGTCCAGAAGGGCCGGCTCTTCCAACGGGAGCATCCCGAGTGCACGGTGCTCGTCGACCGGGGTCGCTATCTCGTCGTGAGCCTCTCGCCCGAGGCCACCGCCGCGATGCGCGCCCGGCCGGAGCCCTGCTTCGAGGTGCGTCCGCTCGAGCCGGGCACGGTGGTCTTCGACCAGCGTCCGCGTGGGCGAGCCATCGGGAGCCGGAGCCCGCTCATCGATCGCATGGCGGCCCGTGTCTCGCCCGAGAGGATTCGAGAGGGCCTCGCGCGGCTGGTCGCGTTCCCCACCCGCCACTCGACGAGCCCCCACTATCCGCAGGCGCTCCTGCTCCTCGAACGCGAGCTCGACGCGCTCGGCTATCGAACGCGACGCGAGCCCTTCCCGCTCGGGGCCGGCGGGTCCTGCGAGAACCTGATTGCAGAGCTGCCGGGAAGCGGCGACGGGTCGCGCGATCTCGTCCTCGTCACTGCGCACCTCGATTCCGTCAACGTCGCGGGCGGCGCGAGCGCTCCCGCGCCCGGCGCCGACGACAACGCGAGCGGCAGCGCGGGGCTGCTCGAGCTCGCGCGCGTCTTCGCGGGCAGCTCGGCGCAACACGACCTCCGCCTCGTCTTCTTTGGCGGAGAGGAGCAGGGCCTGCACGGCAGCCGCAGCCACGTCCGCGGCCTCGGCGCCGACGAGCGCGCCCGGATCTCCGCCGTCATCAACATGGACATGATCGGCTCTCTCAACACGGCCCGAGCAGCCGTGCTGCTCGAAGGCTCCAGCCTCTCGCAAGGGCTGATCGACCGGCTCGCGGAGGCGGCGGACCACCACACGTCGCTCGAGGTCCAGACCTCGCTCTCGCCCTTCGCGAGCGACCACGTCCCCTTCCTCCAGGCCGGCATCCCGGCGGTGCTGACGATCGAGGCCGCCGATGGCGCGAACGCCGAGATCCACACCGCCAACGATACCCTCGACCAGATCGACCACGCGCTCGCCACGGCCATCGTACGCATGAACGTCGCGACGGCCGCGGCCGCGCTCGAACTCCAGGAGAGCCCCATGCCCCACGATTCCGATGTGCTCGAGCGGCTCCGCAGCCTCGTGGCCCAGATGGCGGACGTCCTCGATGGGGCCGTCGTCAGCGAGCCCCCGATCGTCGACGCCCCCCCGGTCGGACTCCCGGCCCCGACCGACATCGACGGCCGCTACGCACACAACGGCGGCGCCGAGGATCGCGCGAGCGCCCAGGATCTCCTGAGCGATCGTGCGTTCTTCGTGAACGACCCGGGCTACGAGCTCCGCGAGCCGATCTACCTCGAGCAGGACGAGGCGAGCGCGCGCAGCAACGAGATCCGGTTCACGCTCCACGTCGACGTCGACGGCGAGCAGGCGCTCTCGGTCGTGAGCGGCACCCTCAAGGCCGGCAATCACGGCACGCGACACTTCGTCGGTCGCGTGACGAGCGACACCGCGACGACGAGCCTGCGGCAGGTCGTGGTCGAGGACTTCGCGCTCGGTTGGCCCACTGCGGCCGACACGATCACGCGCCTGAAGCTCGACCTGTGGTCGACTCCCGAGGGTCCGCAGCTCCGCGCCGTCTTCGAGGCGCAAGGGGGCACGGCGGCGCACGGTCCCTTCGAAGCCTCGCGCACCTCGACCGCCTTTCGCGAGGTGGAGTTCGAGATCGATCGCGAGGACGGCGCCGTCGCCATCGATCGCTATGACACCCATGCACACCCCGATCGCCCCGCCGACCTCCCGCGCGAGGAGATCACCCTCGAGAGCGTGTTCGCGAAGGCCGGCATTCGGGTATCGCGCTCCAGCGAGGGCAACGTGATCGACACCTCGAGCGCAGGGCCGGACCGGCGCTGGAACGAGGCCGAGCTGCACGACGCGATGGACGACCACTGGAGCGCGTTCCAGAACCGCCCGCAGTGGAAGATGTGGCTCTTCCTCGCCGAGCGCGCCAACAGCGACACCCTCGGCGGCATCATGTTCGACGGCGAGATCGACGAGCCCGGGGGCGTCGATCGACAGGGCACCGCGCTCTTCACGCGATGCCCCTACTTCCATACGGAGGCCGGAGGCTACATCCAGGCCAATCCCCCGACGGCGGAGGCCGTCGATCGCGAGCTCTTCTTCAATCTGATCCACGAGACCGGCCACGCGTTCAACCTCGCGCACTCCTTCCAGAAGCACTTCGGCCAGGGCTGGGACGCGCCGAGCTGGGCCCCGTTGCAGTCGGACGACGAATCCCTCTCGTGGATGAACTACCCCGACCGGCCGACCCCGGGCCCGAGCGCCAAGTGGTTCTACGAGCGCTTTCGCTTCTCGTTCGACGAAGGCGAGCGCCTCTTCATGCGGCACGCTCCGCGAGAGCACGTGCGCATGGGCGACACCCCCTGGTTCGTGAAGCACGGTCGCGCGAGCCGATCCCGCCGCGACCCGCGCATCGAGCTGCGGGTTCGAACCAAGAAGAGCCACTTCGAGTTCGGCGAGCCCATCTTCGTCGAAGCGCGCGTCAAGAACGTCTCCGACGAGCCCATCGTGGTCAACGCCAATCTCGACCCGAGCGACGGCTTTCTCGAAGTCGCAGTCACGAATCCCGACCGCAGCCGGACGCCCTGTGTCTCGTTTGCCCAGACGCGCCGCCGCGAGACGCTCGTCGCGTTGAAGCCGGGCGAGAGCATCTACCAACCGATCAACCTGACGCTCGGGATGCTGGGCTTTCCGTTCAAGCGGCCCGGGATCTATCGGATCGAGGCGGCCTTCACGAACAGCGATGGCGGACAGGCGGGCGCGGTGCTGCAGATCCAGATCCGAAGGCCCTCGAACCCCGAGGACGAGGCGACGCTTCGCGAGCTGTTCGATGCCCGCATCGGACGGGTGCTCCAGGTCAAGGGCACGCGCCGCATGGGGGACGTCATCGAGAAGCTCGACTGGGTCTGCGATCGGCTGCCGGCCGACCATCCGGCGCGACACGCCCTCCGGGCTGCGGCCTCCCTGCAGCACTGCGGTTCCTTCCTGTCGCTGGACTCCGGCTCGTCGAAGGTCGAGGTGCTCGACCCGGACCCGGAGATCGTCGAGAGGCACCTGAAGCGGAGTGTCCTCGAGGCCCCCGAGGAGGCCGCCGACTCACTCGGCAACATCGTGTTCCGCGAGATCGTCGATCGCTACAGCAGGCTCGCCGAGACTACCAAGGAGAAGGCCAGCGCCCTCGCCGCGCAGCGGACCATGCTCCAGATGTTCGAGAAGCAGGGCGTGGTGACGTCGGCCCTCAAGGAGATCCGCTCGCGGGTCCGCGCGCTCGAGTAGCCGACCGCCCGGCGTTCCGGTATCGCGCCGTCCCGGAAGTCCCTCGCCCGCGCGAGCCACCCGGGCTCCCGCGACGCACGAGCACCTGCACGGAGCGACAGAGATGGCAGATGAGTTCCCTTCCCCCAGGAACGTCGAGGAGCACGTCAAGGGCCTGGCCCGGTACGCCCTTCAGATTCTGGCGCTCGCTGCGTCCGTGCTTGTGGCCTTGTATCTGGGCTCACTC
>JASJBO010000166.1 GCA_030066475.1 Myxococcota bacterium | reverse complement strand
TCTTCCTCGTGCGTGCGATGCGGGCGGTCTCGGCCGGGCGCCCCGCGCCCGAACCGGGGCTGTGAGCGGGCGATGGGCGAGGCGGGTGATGGGGGCAGGTCGGGCGCCGCGCTCCAGGCCGCGCGCGATCGGGTGATCGTGGCGATCGACTCGCCGCTGCTGCGGCTCTACACGCGACTGCGTTTCCTGATCCTGCCGCTCCGGCACTTCGAGAGGATCGACCGCTTCCTGCCGAGCCAGGGACTGGTGCTCGACGTGGCGTGCGGCTGGGGCCTGTTCGTGTCGACGTTCGGTCAGACGCATCCGGGCGCGCGCTTCGTGGGCTGTGACCTCGATGAAGGGCGCCTCGCGAGCGGGCGCGGCCTGATCGGGCGGCTCGGACTCCCGAACGTCACGCTGGAGTCGGCGGACCTCGCCGACTGGGAGCCGCCCGAGCCGCCGAGCGCCGCCTACCTGTTCTTCATCCTGCACCACCTGCCGCGCGAGAAGGCGGTCGACCTGCTGCTCGCGATCGGTCGCCATCTGCCCGTGGGGGGGCGCGTGGTGGTGAAGGAGATCCTGACGGCGCCGCGCTGGAAGGCGCTGTTCACCTATCTGATGGACGTCGTCCACGCCGGGGACACCGAGGTGCTGTACTGGTCGCTCGACGAGCTGCGGACGGTGCTCGAGGTGCTGGGCTACGAAGTCGACGCGAGCGACATCACCAACTGGACGCCCTACCCGCAGGGTCTCTTCCTCGCGATCAAGCGGCGCGAGGTCGATCCCGACCGCGTCCGAGACCTGCTCTGCCCGGCCGGCCGCTACGCCGCCCCGGCCGCGGCCTAGCGGAACGGCGCTTGCGCCTCGCCCGCCGCTCGCTGCCGCATCCGCTGCTGGTCCTCGTCCCCGTGGTCGTGCTGCTGACGCTCTGGACCTGGCGGCGCACGGCCGATCCGCTGGTCGACTTCGGTCAGCAGCTCTACATGCCGTGGCGACTGGTCGAGGGCGACGTGCTCTATCGCGACCTCAGCTATCCCTACGGTCCGCTCGCCGTCCACGTGAATGCGCTCGCGTTCTCGGTCTTCGGCGTCTCGCTGACCACGGTGAGCCTGCTGAACGTCGCGATCTTCCTGGGCATCGTCGCCGCCGCCGAGCGGGTCTTCCGCCGCTGCTGCGATCGCATGACCTCCTTGGCCGCCGGTCTCACCCTGGCCTGCGTCTTCGGCTTCGGGCAGTACGTCACCATCTCGAACTACAACTTCGTGACGCCGTACTCGCACGAGCTCACCCACGCGATCGCCCTCGGCGCCGCCGGACTGTGGCTGCTCGGGGTGCGCCTGGGCAGCGGACGCCGGATCGCCACCGTGGGTGCCGGCCTCGCCGTGGGGCTGGCGTGGCTCGCGAAGCCCGAGGCGTTCGTGGCGGCGGCCGCGGGGGTGGGCGTCGGCTGGCTCGCCCTGCTCCGTCTCGAGGGCCTTCGCCTGCGCCCGGCGCTGGCCGAGCTGGCGCTGCTGGGTGGCTCCGCCCTGGTGCCGCCACTCGTCGCCTTCGGCTGGTTCCTGGCGGCCATGCCGCCGGCCGACGCGATCCGGGCGGCCGGCGGCGCCTGGGAGCCCGTACTGGGGCGGTCACTCACGCGATTCGAGTTCTACCGCGTGAGCATGGGCTTCGACGAGCCCGCACTGCGCGCCCTCGCGATGCTGCGCCAGGCGGGAATCGTGCTCGCCGTCTGCGCACTCGGCCTGCTGGCCGAGTTCCTGGCGCGCCGCGCCGAGCTGGCCTCGCGGGCGGGGATCGCGATCTGTGTGTTCGTGGTGGCGGTGCTCGTCGCCGAGGTCGAACCGGGCGCGTGGCTCGCCGTGGGGGGGGGACTTCCGGTGCTCACCCTGCTGGCACTCGGGGGCTTCGCCTGGCTGGTCCTGCACCGGCGCGAGCGCTGGCCGCTCGTTCTGCTCGCCTGGTCGGTGTGGGCACTGGCCTTGCTCGCGAAGATGCCGCTGAATGCGCGCATCTACTCGTACGGGTTCGCGCTCGCCATGCCGGCCGGCGTCCTGCTGGTGGCCGTGCTGCTGGGCGTCGTGCCGCGGCTCGCGCCGCGCGCCTGGGGCGGGCTGCCGGTCTACCGCGGCGCGATCGCGGGCGTCGTGATCGCCGCGTGCATCGGATTCCTGCGCGTGACGGATCTGCACAATCGCCACAAGACGTTCGCGTTCGGGCGCGGCGCCGACACGATCCTCACCTACGGCCCCGGCCCCCCCACCAACCTGCCCTACGGGGTGGGCCTGCAGCGGGCCCTCGAGCTCGTGGAGGCCCTGCCCGAGGGCTCGACGGTGGCCGCCGTTCCGATGGGCGCGATGCTCAACTATCAGGCGCGCCGACCCAGCTCTTCGTCGTTCGGGCAGTTCACGCCCTTCTCGCAGCACGTCTCGGGCACCGACGCGGTCGAGCGCAGCCTGCTCGAGAGCCCGCCCGACTACGTCGTGCTGGTGCACGCGCACCTGCCCGGCTTCGGCATGGGCTTCTTCGGGCGCGACCCCAGGAACGCCGGGCGGGTCTGGCAGTGGCTGCAGACCGACTACGTGCTGAGGGAGCAGATCTTCGACCCGCCGTTCCGCGAGGTCGGCAAGTTCGGCATCCAGCTCCTCGAGCGCCGGAAGGACGGCTCGTGAGCGGACGTTCGCCTCGCGAGGTCGCCGCTACGGTCGCCGTCCTGGCGCTGGGCATCGTCGCCGCGGTCGTCCTGTCGGAGGCCGCCGTCCGTGCCCTCGGCGTCGACGGGTTCCGTCTGGAGCTCGTTTGGTGGGATGCGTTCGGGCCCTCGGCCCAGTACGACCGCCGGCTGGGATGGGCGAACCTCCCGGGCACCATGGGGGCGAATCGCCAGGGCTTCCGGTTCCCTCGCGACTACCAGCGCGCCCGGAACCGCGCGTCCCGCACCGCGATCCTCGGCGACTCCCAGGTCTTCGGTCTCGGTGTCGGGCAGGGCGAGCACCTGGGCGTGCTCGTGGACGCGCGCCTCGACGCGGGCGAGGCCTACTCGTTCGGCGTACCCGGCTACGGGCCCACGCAGGAGCTGCTGCTCCTCGAAGAGGTGCTGGAGGTCTACGAGGTCGATCGCGTCGTCGTGGTGACGTTCCTGGAGAACGACCTCATCGATGCGACGCTGCTCCTGGCGTACGGATCCATGCAGAAGCCGTACTTCGAGCGCTCCCCGGACGGCTGGCGTGTCGCCAACTCGCCGGTCCCGATGCCGTTCCCGCCGGGCGCGAAGGAGGGGCCCAAGCGCCTGTTCCTGTCGCGGACGCCGCGCGTCCGTTTCGTCCAGCCGGCGCCGCAGCTCTACGACCTGAGTGCGGTCTACCGGACGGTGGTCGGGCGCAGCGTCAGCCGGCCGGCCCTCGCGCGGACGCTCGCACGGGCGGGCCTGCTCGAGATCGTGCTCGTGACGCCGACCAATCGCCGCCTCTGGAGCATTCGCCGGGTCGACGGACGCGCCGTCCCCTGCTGGCTCGTGACCGAGTGCCCCGAGAGTCACTGGCTCGACGGGCTCGAGCCGGCGGTCGCCGCGTACGTCGAGATGGCCCGGGCCTGCCGCGAGCGCGGGGTCGACCTCAGCGTCCTGGTCGCGCCGACCGCGATCGAGCTGGAGCGGGGCGAGTTCCCGATCACGGACCGCTTCGCGCAAGCGCTGCGCGACCAGGGGATCGCACAGATCTCACTGAAGGACGCGTTCCTCGCGGCGGGCGACCCCGGCGCGGTGATCGCGGATCACCACCACTGGACGTCCCTCGGAACCCGGCTGGCGGCGGACGCCGTGGTGCGGCACGTGCGCGCCGCTCCCTCGCGCCCCGGCGCGCCCCCGGCCGGGAGCTAGTGAGCCGGGTCTTCGAGAGACCGGCCTACGCGCTGGCTGCAGCGGCGGCGCCCGCCTCCTGCCGCGCGCGGGTGACGGAGCTCTTGTGGTACGCCAGCGCGTCGTCGAGGCGGGCCAGCACGCGGCCGTAGAGCCGGATGCGCAGCGCCTCGAGCGTCGCGAAGCCCATCAGCGCGAAGATCGACGAGGTCAGCGCCAGCGCCAGCGCGCCCAGCTCGAGGCTCTCGCTCTCGACGCGCATCGAGAGGAACAGGATCAGCAGGCCGCCCGTGGTCCCGATGAAGCCGATCGGCGGCAGCACGTTGGCGTACATCGAGATCGGGCCGGCGTAGCGCTGGTTGTACTCGTTGGTCACGCACTCCTTCGAGGCGTCGACCAGGAACGCGGCCGGGTGGCCGCTGCCCTGGCTCTCGCGCAGGGCCGAGCGCACCACCTGGAGCATGTGCATGGTGAGCGAGGGCCGGCCGATGCCGCCCGCCTGCTGGAGCCCGCGCTCCAGCTCGGGCCCGTCGACGCGCCGGGTCCAGGCGAAGGCCTGGAGCGCCACGCGCAGCGCGCGCCAGAAGGGGAACCACACCGCGACGAGCGCGAACACCGAGACGAGCAGCGTCAGCGACAGGCCGCCGGCGAACGGAGAGACGGTTTCGGGAGCCATCAGGTCGATCCTCCGGTGGAACGGTGGAAGTGGTCGAGTCGATCAGCCCCACCACTTGCGGCGGGCCAGGATGTCGAGCGCCTCGCGCAGCGTGCTCTGCCGGCCGGCGGGGTAGTCCACCAGCAGGTCCTCGCGCTCGGCGAAGCGCTCCTCGAGCTGCTCGACCACCCGTTCCATGCGGTGGCGGTCGCCCATCAGCATGAAGAGCTCGGCCTGGTAGAGCCGGATGTTCGCGTCGAGGCCGAGCAGCTCGGGGTGATCCGAGATCCACTCGGCGCGCAGCAGCGGGTCGAGGTGCGACTGCAGGTAGTCCTCGAGGAAGTTCTTGAACTGCTGCTGTCCGCCCCGGTCGCGGCGCGCGCGCAGCGTCTGGTAGGTGTCGCGGAAGCGGATCAGGTCCTGGTGCGCGCGCTCCAGCTCGCTGCGGCGCTGGTCGAGCGAGGCGCCGCCCAGCGGCGTGGCCTCGTCCAGGCCGGGGCCGCCCGGCTCGAGCAGCTGGTCCGGGCCCGGCGGGCCGGCACAGGCCGTCAGCAGCAGCGCAGCGGCGGCGCACAGCGGCGCCCAGCGCGCCCGACGTCGAAGTCGCGAGTCCATGGGGCTCCCTCCGATGCCGCTAGCTGCGGCCCTCGTGGAACATGCGGCGCAGCAGCGTGTGCAGCGGGTGGTTGCGGCGCGCACGCAGGTCGTCGGCCAGTCCGTCGGTGACGAGCGTCTGGCGGTACAGCGGCAGGGTCCGGCCGCGCGCCTCGATCTGCCGCTCGAGACGGTCGAGCAGCGCGCGGGTCTCCTCGATCTCGCGGTTCAGCATCACGAGCTCGGCCGCGTTGGGAGAGCCCGATCCGCTCCCGCTGCCGTCCGCGTCGAGCGACGCCGGCACCGCCGCGCCGGGCTTGCCCTCGCGGCGGGCCAGCAGCCCGGCGAGCTTGCGCTTCAGGGCGTCGCGCTCGCTGCCCAGGCCGGCCAGCTCCTGCTCGAGGTCCTTCACCTCGGTGTCGGCGAAGCCCAGGTACACCA
This sequence comes from Myxococcota bacterium, assembly GCA_030066475.1. The sequence continues at coordinate 9,328 of JASJBO010000166.1, read as the reverse complement.
GCACCAGCGAGTCGGACGAGGCGCGCCGCATCGCGGCCACGCGCTTCGCCTCCGGCTCGGCGTTCTGGATCCAGGTGTCGACCGAGCGCGAGCGGGTCAGCTCGGCGGCGGCCGGCTTCACCAGCTCGAGGTAGTCCCCCTCGCGCCCGCGGTGCTGGAGCGCCGAGGCCAGCGCCGACCACAGCGTGCGGTCGAACGGGAACATGCGCAGCGCCTGGCGGTAGCGGCGCAGGCCCAGCTCCACCTCGCCCTTGGTCGGGTGCGAGTCGTACAGGAAGTAGGAGTCACCGATGCCGCGCGCGGCCTCGTGCGCCGCGAAGTACGCCGACTCCGGGATCGCCTCGCGCACGCCGCGGCTGGTGTGATCGAGGAAGAACTCCAGGTAGCGCGTGTACAGGCGCGCCGCGGCGCGGCTGTTCTCGTAGCCGCGGTGCGGCTGCTCGACGCTGCGGAACAGGTAGTAGTCGGCCGCGTTGAGCGTGGCCTCCTGGATCTCCTCCCAGAAGACGCGCATGCTCTCGAGGTGGGCCTTCGAGCCGCCCTTGGCGTAGCCGAGCGCCGCCAGGTCCTCCTCGTTCTTGGCCAGCGCGAGCATGTCGTACAGCTCGTACGCCTCCTCCAGCCGGAACGGCGACTCGATCTCGGGGTCGACGCCCAGGCGCTGCTTGGCGGCGTAGATCTCGCCGAGCTGGCGCAGCACGCGGCCGAACACCGCGACGCGGCCCTGCATCAGGCTGGCGCGCTCGTAGGCCGCCCGGTAGGCGCCGGTCGAGACGCGGATTGCCTCGAGCGTGCGCTCCGACAGGCCCTCCTTGGCCAGCAGCCCGCGCGCCTGCTCGTGGTAGCGCGAGGCCTCGAACAGCGCGAGCGTGAAGGTGAGACTGCCGCCGTCGGACTCGTTGCCGTCGAGCCGCGCCACGATGCGCTGCAGGTGCTCGCGCGACGACGAGGCCAGCGGGATCACGTCGGGGTGCGCGCCCACGCGGCCGTCGACCAGCAGGCGCACGATGCCGCCCAGCGGATCGAGGTCGCGGTCGACGCCCATCTGCGGGCTGCGGATCAGGATCAGCCGCGCGACGTTCTCGTAGAGATAGGGCAGAGCGGCCGCGAAGCCGGCGTTCGAGGAGCCGTCGAGCGACAGCGTCTGGAGCGTCTCGTAGGTGCCCTCGAGCGGCACCACCACCTCGGACCACAGCGCCAGCACCTCGGCCACGAAGTCGTGGCGGCGCCCCATCTCGAGCGCCCGGTGGGCCAGCACGTAGCGGTACCAGTAGCGGTTCTCGTGGCGCTCGAGGTGTCCCTCGAGCGCGTGGACCGCCTCGACGCTCTTCTCGAGCGAGGCCGGGTCACCGCGCGAGAGGTACTCGAGCAGGTGCGCGATCGCGCGGCGCCGGGTGGTGACCTCGTCCGCGAGCTCGCCGTCGAGCGGCACGGAGTCGAAGCTGCGCACCACGTACTCGCGCAGCGGGCGTCCCGCCTCCTTGCCGTACTCGGCCAGGCGCTTGCGCAGCGGCGCAGCCTCGGCCGACGAATACACGTAGGCGTAGTCGAGATAGCCGGCCCACACGTCGGCCTGCTGCTCGGCGGCAGCCGGCCACGCCAGCGCCAACGCCACGCACAGCCCAAACCCCATCCTCAGGCTAGTGACCTTCATGACTCGCTCCCTTTTCACCCTCGCCCTCGAAGGCACTCGATCGCCAGCTCGAGCTCGACACAGCGGTCGACGTGCTGACGCGACGGAGCGCGTTCGATGTACATGAGAAACGCGTTCAGGTTCTTGGTCTCGACGAAGCGGTAGCGACCGGCCCAGCTGCGGCACTCGTTCCGCGATCCGAGTGCGGCGACCACCTGCATCTTCAGCTCGTCTTCCCGGCGGTCCGACATGCAGGCGTCCAGATCGGAGAGCGGGATCGCCTGCATGCGTTCCGTGGCCTCGGGGCGGCGCGACGCGGTCTGCACCGGCTCGGGCAGCACGCGCGCCGCCCGGTTCGTGGTGCTGGCCTGGCGCCGTTCGGCAGGGGGCCGCGCGGCCGCACCCGTGTGGCTCACGGGGGCGAGTCCGCGAGGCGGTGCGGCCCGCGCGGCCCGGGAAACCGACTTGCGCTGCATCGGGATCGCTCGCTCGGCGCGCGCGGCCGGCGCCGCGGGCGCGCCCGCGAAGGCCAGCGGCGGCGGCGGCGCGGCGCCCGCCAGCGAGGGCGGCGCGGGGCCGGCCACCGGCGTGCGCGGGGTGCGGCGCACCGGGCGGCGCGCGCTCTTCGGCGCGGCGGGATCGAAGTCCGCAGGCGCCGCGAGCGAGTCGACCTTCAGCGACGGCGGCGGACCGAGCCGCGGCCTCGCGGCCACCACCACCGGCTTGCGGCGCGGCTCGGGCTCGGGCGGCGGAAGCAGTTCGTTCGGCAGCGTCTCGAGCGCCGGCATCGCGGGCGCGGGCGGCGGCGGCGGCGCGACCGCCACGACGGGCTGCGGCTTCGGGCGCGGCGCGCGCACCGGATCGGGCGCGGGCGGCTCGGGGGCGCGCACCGGCTCGGGCATCTTCACCGGCTCGGGCATCTTGGGCGGGGGCGGCGGCTTCACGGCTGCCACCTGCACCGGCTCGGGCTTCGCCTCGACCACTGGCTCGGGCTCCGGGACGGGCTCGGGCTGCGGCAGCAGCTCCGGCTCGGGCTCCGGCTCCTCGAGCGGCTCCTCGACCGGCGGGTCGTGGAACGCGATCACCATGAGCTCGGAGTCGTCCACGCGGTCGCGTTCGACCGCGCTGATCAGCGCCAGCGCCACGATGCCGGCCAGTACCGCGGAGCCGAGCAGGCCCGAGACGCCGCGGACCGCGCCCCACACGCCGTCGCGCCGGGCGTCGTCCAGCACCACGCGGGCGGCGTCGGCCGCGTCGTCGCGCGCGGCGGACGGCGTCCACCCGGGCTCCGATCCCACGTAGAGCCGCCCCGCGCCGCGCCCGTAGCGCGCGCGGACCCGCCAGTCGCTCACGGCTGGCCGAGCCTCGGCACGATGGTCGAGCGCCGCCGGCCGGGCCAGTGGCGCTCGAGCAGCGCGACCGCCTCCAGCATGTCTTCGCTTCGCGAGTCGGCGTGGGGGGAGAGCAGCGGCCGCTGCGCCGAGGCGGTGGCCAGCGCGTCGAGCCGGGCGCCCAGCTCGTCCGACGCCAGGCGCTCCCGCTCCAGGTCGGCCGTGGGATCGGCGGGCCGCACCAGCTCGAAGGGGCCGGCGTCGCCGCCGGCGGCCGGGTGCACCCGGATCTGCCAGCGCTCGGACGCGGTGGTGGGCAGCTCGGTCTCGGCGCCGCCCTCGACGCGAGGGACGACGATCTCGCCGAAGACCGGCGCCACGCCCTGCCCGTCGCCGCTGATCTGCGTCATCGCGATCAGCAGCAGGAAGGCCAGGTCGACGAACGAGAAGAGCCACGCGGGTGCCTGTGCCACGAGCGCATGTAGCGGCAGCGTCCGATCTGCGCATGGTGACGCCGATCACACTCCGCAGGAGGGCGCCGCGCGATACGGACGCAGCGAACAGGCGACGCCCCGGGCGGCGTCCGTCCGCTACGGGGGACCAGTCGATGGCACAGCGTTGGACGCGCCTGCGGTTGGTGATCTGCGCATGGATTGCCGTCGCGGGCGGGGCGAGCGTCGCCAACGCCGCAGATCTCTACTTCGCGGGGGCGCTGACCACCTCCTCGGCGACCGGCGATTCCAGCGGCACCAACACCTTCTTCCCGATCAAGGGCGACGACACCGACTCCGCACCGGTCTACGGCGGCACCCTCGGCATCGGCTTCCGGCTGAACGAAATGAATCCCGACGGTTGGGGTGCCGACCTGCCGCCCTGGACCCTGCGCCTCGAGATCGAGGGCCTGTATGGGCGCGACTACGAGTTCAAGACCGGGGCCGGCACCGCCAGCTACTTCTCCGAGATCGAGTCCTGGACGCTCACCCCGGCCGCGTATCTCGAGGTGCCGGTGCAGGCGGCCACCCGCCCCCTGTTCGGCCGCATCCCGGTGCTCGAGCCGCTCTCGATCTACGCTGGCGCCGGCATGGGCCTGGCCCACATGGACTACAAGACCACCGACAACATCCTCAAGGGCACCAGCGACGACTTCAACTTCACCTGGCACGCCAGCGGCGGCATCGCCTACGAGCTGACCGAATGGGTCACGCTCACCGCCGGCTATCGCTACGTCGACCTGGGCACCGCCGAGACCAAGCTGGTGTTCGCCCCCGGCTTCGACCCCGGCAACCACGACATCGACATCACCGCGCACGAGTTCACCTCGTCGCTGCGCATCGACTACCACACCGAGCCGCTCGACGACCTGATCCCCGAGCGCTGGGCCTGGCCGAAGATCCGCCTCCCGAAGCGCTTCCCCGGCTTCCGCCGGCCGCGCTGGCTGGGCGGCAGGTAGCAGCGGACGCTTCCCCGCCGGGCACTCTGGTACCCTGCCCCGGTGTCCACCGATCCCGACCACGACGCATTGCGCCGGGCCGTCTCCGAGACGCTGCCCGAGGTCGTCGCCGCCTACCTGTTCGGATCCCGGGCGACCGGCTCCGCGGCCCCGGCGAGCGACGTCGACCTCGCCGTCCTGGCCCCGGTCCCGCTCGACGTGGAGCAGCTGGCGGTCGCCCGCGAGCGCCTGGCCGAGCGGCTGGGGCGCGACGTCGATCTGGTCGACCTCGGCCGGGCCTCGACCGTGATGCGGGCCCAGGTCGTCTCGACGGGCCGGCTGTTCCTCGACGCCGATCCGCCGCTGCGCGAGCGCTTCGAGACCACGGCCTACTCGGCCTACGCGCGCCTCAACGAGGAGCGCCGCGAGATCCTCGAGCGCATCCACAGCGAGGGCCGCATCCATGGCCGATGACGTCGCCCTGAACAAGGCCGCGATCGTCGAGCGCTGCCTGGCGCGGGTCCGCGCGGTGTACGCCGGAGACGATGCCAACCTGTTCGACGACCCGACGCGGCACGTCCTCCAGCACCTGTCCGACCTGTAACCAGCAAGGCGTCTCGATCGGGGGACCGCCCCTACGCCGCCAGCGTCCCCGCCATCAGCCCCTCGGGCGTCACGCACACGTGCGGCAGCCCCAGCGCTTCGAGCCAGCTCGCGCCGTCGCGCGCGCCCTTGAGCATCGCCACCGTCGAGGCGGTGCCGGCGATCAGGCAGTGGCTCGCCACCACGCTCACGTGCGCGAAGCCGCTCTCGACGGGCCAGCCCGTGCGGGGGTCGAGGATGTGGCCGTAGCGGCGGCCGTCGCTGGCGACCAGGCAGCGCTCGTAGTCGCCGCTGCTGGCGATCGCGCCGCGGTCGAGGCGCACGCTCGCGAGGGCCTCGCCGCGGCGGCCGGGGTCGCGCACGCCCACGTTCCAGGGAGCGCCGTCGGGGTGCGCGCCCACCAGCGACAGGTCGCCGGCCAGGTCCACCAGGCCGTGGCGGGCCCCGAGCCGGCGGCACAGCTCCGCGGCGCGGTCGGCCGCGTACTCCTTCACGTAGCCGCCGAAGTCGATCTCCATGCCCGCCACGGGCAGCACCAGGCGCGGGCGTTGCCAGCGCACGCGCCGCCAGCCCACCTGGGGCAGCACCGCGTCGATCTCGGCCTGCCCCGGCACGCGACCGCTCTTGAAGTCCCAGGCGCGGCGCAGCACGCCCGAGGTCACGTCGAACAGGCCCCCGCTCTGCTGCCAGCAGGTGGCGGCGTAGTCGAGCAGGTGCGCGGTCTCGGCGTCGACCTCGACGCCGCGCGGGTCGCCGGCGCTGCGGTTGATGCGAGTCGCCTCGCTGTCGTCGCGGTAGCGCGAGTACTTCTGCTCGAGGCGGCGCACCTCGGCCTCGGCGCGCTCCGCCACGTGGGCGGGGTCGATGCCGGAGCGCGCGTAGAGCTGGACCTCGGCCGGGCCGCCCATCGCGCGGAAGCGGTGACGGTGCAGCTGCGGCCACGCAGAAGCACCCCGCAAGGAGGCCGGTTCCCCCGGCCTCCGCGCAGCGAGCCGCAGGCGAGCGAAGTCCACTAGAACCGCGTGACGAGGTTGACGCGGAACACGTTGAAGTTCACGAGGCCCGGGTTCGACGTGTCGGAGCCCTGGAGCGCCCAGTCGCCCTCGCTCAGGTAGCGCTCCCAGGTGGCCGTGGCCTTCCAGGCCAGCTCGCGCAGCCAGGGCGTCTCGAAGTCGACCTCGGCGCGCAGCTTCCACGAGATCGCGCCGTAGCCCGACAGCCGGTAGTCGCTCGAGGCGTAGCCGTCGCCGGGCGCCGTCAGGAAGTAGAGGTCGTAGAAGTCGGCCTCGCTCTGGGTGTAGTAGCGGATCGACGGCACCAGGTGGACCCGGCCGAACAGCGTCTGGTACCAGGCCAGCTCGGCGGTGTGGGCCATGATGCCCCAGTCGTCGATCGCGAAGGTGTAGTCGGCGTGCAGCGTGGCATCGATCGGCGCGACGTGCTGGCGCAGCTGGATCATCGCCGCGCCCTGGTAGCGCTCGTCGGGGCGGCTGTCGGCGACGTTCACGCCCTCGACCGAGACCAGCTTGTAGGGGTCCGAGAGGAAGCCGGTCGAGAACTGCCCGTTCAGGGAGCCGCGCAGGATCGTCGAGCGGCTCAGGATCTGCGACAGCGAGACGAAGGCGGAGTAGCTCTGCTTCTCCTCCTCGTCGACGCGCGTCGCGAACTGGCCGGAGTCGGTCGGCTCGATCGTGTCGATCGAGAAGCTGGCGCCGCTCGCGAAGCTGGCGTTGTTCTCGGCGAAGTCGATCGACATCTCGACGCCGCCGTTGCCGGCGAAGTAGTCGTTCTCGGTCGAGATGCCGCCGAGCAGCGAGAAGGTGCCGTTGTCGAGGTTGTAGGTGGAGCGGCCCAGCAGGTCGATGCGCGTGTCTTCGATCGAGGCCTCGCTCATCACCTGGACGGGGTCGCCGTTGACGTCCGGCTGGATGAACCACGGGCTCGCGCCCGACATCGTCTCGTAGAGCGCCTCGAACTGGAGGTCGGTGCGCGGGGTGAACGGCATCTTGAGGCGGATGTGGTGGGCCTGGATCTCGTAGCGCTCGGTCTCGCCGCCGACCTGGACGTCGTCCTCGTCGAGCTCGTCCTCGATGTAGTACGAGGACACGTGCTCGATCGACCAGCGCGACCCGTCTTCCGCGGCCTGCGCGCTGCCGGCCAGGCCGGGCAGCGCCAGCGCGCTCGCCGTGAGCGCACCGAGCGGCCCCGGGCCCGGCTGCTGGCGCCGGGCGGCGCGGCGACGACAGCTCTCCTGCGCGCGCCGGGCGGCGCGGTTCGCGGTTCTTCGGAGCCTCATGGGTCGCTCTCCCCCTCGAGCGGCAGGGTGGGGCCGCCATGGTCAGTTGCAGCCGCAGCCGCCTCCGCCCGAGCCGCCGCCACCGAGCGCGGCCTCCTTGGCGAAGAAGATGTGGCTGCGCGACGCCGACTCCATCTCGTCCGGCGACCAGGCCATGTCCTTGCGCGCCAGGATCTCGCGCTCCCAGGGGCGCACGCGCACGCAGGCGGTGGTCAGCAGGGTCACGGCGGCGAGCAGAACGATGGTCGCGATGCGCATGGCTCAGTCCTCCTGCGCGAGCAGGGCGCGGATCTCGCGGCGCAGCGCGTCGCCGTCGCCCTTGCGGAAGCCCTCGTGCACGTACCGGACGACCCCCTGGCCGTCGATCAGGTAGGAGGTCGGCATCGTGCCCACCTCGTAGCGCGCCGGGAGCTGGCCCTTCGGGTCGGCCGCGCTCGGGTAGCCCACCGGCTGCTTGCGCAGCGCCTTGAGCGCCGCACTCTCCTCGCGATCGACGTTCACGGCGACCACCTGGAAGCGCTCCGGCGGGAACTCGGCGCGCAGCGAGTCGATCACGGGCATCGCCGTGCGACACGGCGGGCACCACGACGCCCAGAAGTCGAGGTAGACGACCTTGCCGCGGTAGTCGGACAGCGAGATGCTGCCGCCGCCGAGCTTCGGCGCCTGGAACTCCGGCGCGGCGTCGCCGGCCTCGAGCGCCGACCCGGTCGCCGGGGCGACGAGCAGCAGGGCGGCAGCGGAGCAGAAGGCGAGCAGCAGGCGACGTGCAGGCACGCGCGGCGCAATCGAAAGGCCTCTCATCCACACCTCCGGTTCACCGGGTCGGCGTTCTTCGTTTCGGATGCGTCCGGGTTGCGACGTGTGATCGGGATCACCGCGCGGCGGTGCTGCCGAGCGCGCTCAGGACCTCCTCGACGCTGGGCAGCTCCGAGAGCACGCGCGGCCGGTCGGGTGCGTCGGCGTGGTGGACCACGTAGGCGGGCACGCCGCTGCGGCCGTAGCGGGCGAGCGCGGCGCGGATGCTCTCGTCGCGCCGCGTCCAGTCGGCCTCGAGCACCACCACGGTCTCGTGGGACAGCGCCGCCAGCACCCGCTCGTCGCGGAGCACGGTGCGCTCGTTGAGCTTGCAGGTGAGGCACCAGTCGGCGGTGAAGAGCAGGAACACGGTCTGGCCGGCCGCGAGCTCGCGGTCGAGCCGCTCGAGCGCGAAGGGAACGCTCTCGTAGCGGGGCTCGGGCGCGGTGCGCTGCACCGACACCGCGTTGGCGCCGACCACCGCGAGCGCTGCGAGCAGCACCGCCACGGCCAGCGGCCGGCGGCCCGCCGCCGCCTGCTGGAGCCGCCCGTAGACCCAGCACGCGAACGCCACGGCCCACAGCCAGGCCAGCCCCACCGCGAGGGCGTCGGCGCCCGCGCTGCGCCCGAGCACCCACAGCAGCCACACGCAGCTGGCCAGCAACAGGAAGCCGAGACCCGCGCGCAGGTGGAGCATCCAGCGCCCGGGCCGCGGCAGCAGGTTGCGCCAGGCCGGGACCGCCGCCAGCGCCAGGTAGGGCGCGGCCAGGCCCAGTCCGATCGACGCGAACACCGCCACGATGCGCTCCGCCGAGCTCGCGAACGCCACGCCCACCGCGGTCCCCAGGAACGGCGCCGAGCAGGGCGTGGCCAGCACCACGGCCAGCAGCCCCTCGAAGAAGCTGCGCCGCAGGCCGCTGCCCTGCTGCCCCACGTCCGCGAGACGGCCCGTGTCGAGCCCGATCTCGAAGGCGCCCAGCAGGTTCAGCGCGAACACCACGAGCACGGTGCACACGGCGTGGACGAACAGCGGCTCCTGGAACTGGAAGCCCCAGCCCACGGCGTGGCCCGCGGCCCGCAGCCCCACCACGATCGCGGCCAGCGCGCCCATGGTCGCGAGCACGCCCGCCGCGTAGGCGCCGGCCAGGCCCAGCGCCTCGCGCCGCGGCCGGTGCGCCAGCTCTGCGAGACCCACCACCTTGATGGCGAGCACCGGCAGCACGCAGGGCATCAGGTTGAGC
>JASJBO010000165.1 GCA_030066475.1 Myxococcota bacterium | reverse complement strand
CAGCGCTGGCCCGGGTGGCCTGCCACCAGCGGAATCAGGTCCTCCACTGGCTCCGGGCGGTCCAGGTCCAAGGTCGTCTCCAGGGCCAGCTCGAATGCGCGGTTGTGCTGGCCGTTCTCCGCGCTCAAGATGGCCACGGCCGGCACCAGGAGCAGGGCCAGGATGAGGACCCAGAGGAAGAGGGCGACGTAGGCGGGCTGCTTTCGCGTCATGGCACCCAGGATCTCCCGTAGGCGCTTCACGTCTCCAGCTCGACGACGAGCTCGATGGCGTTGGAGCGGATCTCCTCCTTCTCGGGGGAGAAGACCAGGACGGTGATCGACCGCGCCGTCGTCAGCTCCTCCGCTGCGAGCTCCAGCAGCAGCTGCTGGTCGCTCACGTACTTGGGCTTGCGCGTCTCCCCCGCGAACAGCACCCGGTAGGAGGGCTGGAAGTTGTCGCCGATCAGCTTGATCGTCGTCGCCTTCCCGGGCGGGGAGACCTTGAGCGGGTTGGGCTGGACTTCCTCGAGAACAGGCACGCGAACGTTCTTGTCGGCCAGCTCCTCATCCCTCGACGTGCGAAACGCAACGTCGAATACCTCCCCCAGCTTGTTGGAGGCCTTCTTCGCGAACATTCCGGCCAGCGCCGAGAGGCCCACGATCCCGTAGGGGGGCCCCTCGCTCAGGTCGACGCCGCCGGAAGCATTCATCACGCCGCCGCGCAGCAGCAGGTAGATGAGCAGGGCGATGCTCGACCCGACGGGGAGCCTGAGGATGTACCAGTAGAGCCAGCTCCGGCGCAGGTTGCGGTTGCCGATGTAGTCACCGGCGGAGCTCGCGACGTGGATGAAGCTGCCGATCGCTCCGGCCAGGACGACCAGCATGAAGATGCGGACCTCGTCACTGGTCTTGAACCAGTGGCCGAAGACGGACACGCCCACGCGCAGATCGGCGTCGCCCGTGCCTCCGTGCGGCCAGAAGGCGAACAGCAGGTAGATGAGCAGGAGGAAGATCAGAAGCAGGGCACAGACCAGGAGCAGGACCTCTCCCGGCGAGGCCAGGGCGCGGCTCGCCTCCTGGCCGCTCGACTCGGCCGGATCCGGCTCGCTGGGGTCCTTCTTCCCCCCCTGCTGGTCCGGGGGGGGCTGCGCACCCGGCTGCTCCGGCTCGGTGTCGGCCATGGTGAGGCCCTCCACTCGGCCGCCGCCCTCGGCGACACACTCGTGCGCACTATATCACCGGACCTCGCGGCTAAGCGATCAGGATTCGCTCAGGCCGGCATCGCATGGGGCCTCTCCCCCTCGCCCCACGTCGACTCGACCGAGAACGCGTTGGCGGAGCCTGCGGGGAACGAAGCTCGATCTTCCGATCGACACTCGAAGACGTCGCCTGCGTCCATCATCTCCAGAACGGCAAGGTGCAGACCTGTGTGCGACGGCGAGCGAGGTCAATCCGACCCTCGAAGAGGGCGCTGGACGACAACGGCCTTGCGCAGGTCTTCGATGCGCCGGCATCGTAGCCGGGGACACGGCCCGACCGGAGCCTCAGGGCTGGTCGGATCGCTCCCGGTACTCCTGCCGCACCTTGCGGGCCACGGTCTGCAGGAAGTAGCCGATCGACACCGCGTAGAGCGGGGTGGCGACGAAGACCAGCGCGCCCATCGAGTAGGCATTCCGGGTCAGCGCGAACCAGAGGACGATCAGCGAAGCGATCGCGGTGAGCACGGCCTCGAGCTTCATTCCGCGACCTTGCCCATCAGGCGAGCGTAGTCGGGGTGACCGGGCGTTCGCTCGGCGCCCGAGGGGTGGGCGAGCCCGTGGCAGTTCAGGCAGCTCGTGGCGGGCTCCATGGCCGCATCGCGCACGACGCGATGCGAGTTGACCGCCTCGAAGCCGCGCGTGCCCGCGTGACATCCGCGGCAGGACGCCGAGTCGAAGTGTCCGCGGATGCGGACCGGCTCCGGGTAGAGGCCCGTCGTGTAGCGGACGAGATGTCGGTAGCCCTCGAGCTTCGCGGCCAGCGCGCCGCTGAAGCCGTAGCCCGAATGGCAGGAATAGCACTCGTGCCCGGACGCCGCCGGGCCCCGGTAGTGGCGCGCGGCGAGCGAGTCGCTCGCCGGGTCCACCATGTCCGTGATCATCGGCTGCATGATGTGGCATCCGCCGCAGGCTTCGACGGTCTGGGCGCCCTCGATCACTTCGAGGTTGGCCGTCGTGAGCGCCGCAGCGGGCAGCAGGAGGATCACGATCAGCGCAATCAGCCGAAAGGCGGCGAGGCGGGGGATGGCGAAGAACCCGAGGTTGACGAGCTCGGTCCGCGAGAGCCGGTCGGGGTCCCGGACGAAGAGGTAGACGCATCCCGCGAGGGTGAGCACCGCGAGGACGACGGTCAGGATCGCGAGCACGCTCATGCCGTCTCCGCCCCGAGCTTCTCGACGCGCACGGCGGTGGTCTTGAAGTCGGGCTGCAGGCTGAAGGGGTCGAAACGATCGGTCACGACCTGGTTGACCAGGAACTTCGCGTCGTAGAAGGGCGCGGAGAGCGTCCCCGGCCGGGGGCGCAGGGAGACGCGAGCCGGCCCGTCGAGCGCTCCGTAGCGGCTCACCACGCGGACGCGATCTCCCGCCTCGATGCCGAGACTCTCGGCATCGGAGGCGTGGAGCTCGAAGTGCCCGCGGGGCGTGTTGTCGTGGATCGCCGGGATCCGGTCCGTCATGGTGCCCGTGTGCCACTGCTCGACGATGCGCACCGTGGTGAGCACGAGCGGGTACTGCGCTTCCACCGGATCCGAGCGGTCCTCGAAGGGGATGAGGTGGAGGCGCGCCCGGTGGTCGGGGAAGCCGTAGAAGTCGAAGGCGCGCCCCTCGGCGACGAAGGGGTCGCCGGGGACGAAGCGCCGCACGGTTCCGGGGTGGTCTTCGCTCGGACAGGGCCACTGGAGGCCGTTCTCGCGATGGAGCCGCTCCCGGGTCATCCCGCTGAAGTCGTACTTCGAGTGCTTCGACAGCGCCCGGTACTCCTCCCAGACCTCGGGCGCGGTCTTCGCCGAGATGACGTCGCCGTGGCCCAGCCGCTCGGCCAGCTCCACCAGGATCTCGAGGTCGCTGCGCGCCTCACCCGGCGGGTCGACGAGCTTCTCGATCAGCTGATAGCGCCGCTCGGTCTGGCCGTAGACGCCCTCCTTCTCGACCCACAGGGCGGCCGGGAGCACGACGTCCGCGTAGCGGGAGGTCGCGGTGTCCTCGAACGCGTCGGCGACGACGAGGAAGACCCTCTCGAGCCCCTTCCGGTAGCGCGAGAGGTTCGGAAGGCTCTGCCCGGGATTCGTGCACATGGAGAGCACGCAGCGGATCTTGCCCTCGGCCATCGCCTCGAAGCCGGCGATCGCGTGGAACCCGGGGTGAGGGGAGATCCGACCGGGGGGCACGCCCCAGAGCTTCTCCATCTCGGCCCGGTGGACCGGGTTCGCGACCATCCGGCCGTGGGGCAGCCCGTGCGCGAGCGAGCCGGTGTCGCGCACGCCGCCGCAGGCATTGCTCTGACCGGTCAAGGAGAGCGGCGTGGCGCCGGGCCGCCCGATCTGGCCCGCCAGGAGATGGAGGCCGCTGAGCGTGGCGTTCAGCGCCGAGCCGTCGACGCGTTGGTTCATCCCCATCGTCCAGAGGCTCATCGTGGCCGGCCGCGTCGCGAAGAGGTGTGCCACCTCGACGATGCGCGAGCTGGGAATCCCGAGGCGCTCCGTCACGCGATCCGGCGCGTAGTCCTCGAGGAACCGCGCGAGGCCGTCCCAATCGGTCGGAGTGCCCTCTGCCGTGAGCATCGACACGTGGGCGTCGACGAACTGCCGATCGACGAGACCGCCGTGCAACATCACGTGCGCCATCGACCAGAGCAGCAGCAGGTCGCTGCCCGGTCGCGGCGCCAGGTGGATGTCGGAGTGATCGGCGGTCAGGCTCCGGCGCGGATCGACGCAGACGATCGTCGTCTCGGGGTGCATCCGCCTGCGGGCGAGGATGCGTTCGAAGATCGGCTGATGGCACTCGGCCGGGTTGGCGCCGATGATGAAGAAGACGTCGGCGTGGTCGACGTCCTCGTGGGCACCGGGCGGCTCGTCCTTGCCGAAGACCTTGGTGTAGCCGACGGCGGCCGAGGCCATGCAGAGGCGGGGATTGCCGTCGACGTTGTTGGTGCCGATGCCGGCCTTGAACAGCTTGTTCGCGGTGTAGCTCTCTTCCGAGAAGAGCTGCCCGGATCCGTAGTAGCCGACGGCGTCGGGCCCGGCCTCGTCGATGGCCGCGCGGAAGCGCGAAGCCACCAGCGTCATCGCCTCGTCCCAGCTCGCGCGTCGCAGGCTGCCGTTCTCGCGGATCTGCGGGTGGAGCACGCGCCCCTGCGCCTCGAGGAGGCGCGGGAGGAGCGTCCCCTTGACGCAGACCTTGCCGCGGTTGTGCGCGTCCTCGTCGCCGCGCACCTCGACGACCCGGCCTTCTCGCATGCCGACGCGCAGACCACAGCCGGTGCCGCAGTAGCGGCACACGCTCTTGTGCCAGCTCGTGGGCTGCCCCCGGACCGCCAGCAGCTCGAGGCCGCCCCAGGCCACCCCGCCGCCCGCGCTCACGAGGCCCAGAGCGCCGGCGATACGCAGGACGTCCCGTCGGCCGACTGCGAGGGAACCGGTCGGTCGCGGCTCTTCCGCTCGGCTCATTGCGGACTCCCGTCGTGCGATGGCGGCTCCGACTCTAACCCGGTTGCGCCCGACCTCCCACGCGGATCTCGCTTTCCGCTGCGCGAGCGCGACGGTCCCGGGGAACGTCGAGGGATTGTCGAACAGACGAGCAGAACAAAGCCTTGCGACCACGACCGATCGGCGGTCATCGGTCGACTGCCCGGGGGGGGGTCGAGGCACTGGCGTCGCTCAGCGGCCCCGGAAGATCCCCGCCAGCTCGTCCCGCATCGGCCGGCGCATCAGCCGGTCCGCCTCGTCGGCGAGCGCGGCACCCTCGTGGCAGACGCGGTAGACGCCGGAGGAGACCGGCATGTCGACGCCCTCGCGCTGCGCCAGCCGGTGGACGGCGACCGCAGTCGAGTAGCCCTCGGCCACCGCCTTCTGCGACGACACGATCTCGCGGGCCGTGCGGCCGGCCGCGAGCTGCAGGCCGAGCTGGCGGTTGCGCGAGAGCTCGCCGGTGCAGGTCAGGGTCAGGTCGCCGACGCCGGCGAGGCCGAGGAACGTGAGCGGGTTCGAGCCGAGTGCGACTCCGAGGCGCGCGATCTCCGCCAGCCCCCGGGTCATCAGCGCCGCCACCGCCGAGGCGCCCACCCCGAGGCCGTGCGCCGCACCGCACGCTACGGCGATCACGTTCTTGAGCGCCCCCCCGAGCTGCACGCCGACGATGTCGTCGCTGGCGTAGACGCGGAAGCGCGGCGAGTGGAGGATCGCCTGCACCCGGCGCGCGACGTCGATGTCATCCGCGGCGAGCGACACGTCCGCGGGCCGCGCCGCGGCGAGGTCCTTGGCGAAGCTCGGCCCGGACAGGAAGGTGAGGCGCTCGCGATGGCCCGGCAGCGTCTCGCCGAGCACCTCGCTCATCAGCGCGAGCCGCTCGTGCTCGATGCCCTTGGCGGTCGAGGTCACCACCGCGGCGGGAGGCAGGTGCGGCGCCGCGCGCCCCGTGACGGCGCGCATGAAGGCCGAGGGGACGGCCAGCAGCACCAGCTCCGCGGCCTCGAGCGCGCCGGCCAGGTCGTTCGTGAAGCGCACCTCGGCCGGCACCGCGAAGCCGGGCAGATACGGGGCGTTCTCCCCCTCGGCAGCGACCCGTTCGGGCAGGCCGTCGTCGTACGCCCACACGCGCGTCGCGTGGCCGAGCTCGTGGCTGTAGATGGCGAGCGCGGTGCCGAAGGCCCCGGCGCCGAGAACGCTCACTCGGGCCATCGGGGGAACGTAGTGCAGGTGTGCCCGCGAGAGGAGGGCGGATGGACCGTGGGGCTCGACCCCGCCCGCGCGCACTCGGCCTCCAGCGAGGTGCTTCGCCGCGCCTTCGGCCCGAGCTCTGCGTTGCGAAACCTCGCCGTAGCGACGGCTAGGGCTGCGCTCGGCCTCGGAGAGCGAGAGGTGGCGCAGGATGCGCCCGATCTGATTCTTGGAGGATCTCTGAGTCCGGATGCTGCTGCTGCTGCAGGATGCTGTCCTACTGCATGTAGCCCAGCGCCCGGAGGCGCGCGATCTCGTCGTCGTCGAGCGCGGCAGCGGCCGCGGCGGGACGCTCTTCGCTGCGCCACACCTGCACGACGGCTGCGCCGTCGGTGCGGTCGAAGGCCTCCAGCAGGGTGGCGGCGTTGGGGGCAGCTCCGGCGACGCGCAGCGGGACGCCGGTCTCCGCGGGTCGATCCCCGAGCAGAGCCGCGTAGTCGAGCCCCGGCGCGGGATCGAGCTCGATCGAGACCTCGGCGTCCGGGGCGGAGAGCTCGACGAGGATCCAGTCCTCGTCTCCAGGCGGCAGGCTCGTCTCGAAGCGCAGCGCCCGCCGGTCCTCGGCCAGCTCGAACGTGTCCCCGCCGCGGTCGGCCTGCCGCGTCCGCGCGCTCTCGATCGTCCCGCGGTCGACCCGGATCCATCCCGCCAGCGTCACGGTCGTGTTCCCGTCCCGCGGCCCGCGCAGCCGCACGCCGATCCCCCGGTGCCGGCGCACCTCCACCGAGTCGATGATGCGCTGCATGCGACGCACCACCTCGGGGTGCCGTTCCGCCACGTCCGGTTCGTCGGCTCCGACGCCCTCGTAGAGCGCCCGATCGGTGAGGAACTGCTCCAGGTGGCGCTCCACGATCGCACTGGTGCCCGGGTGGCGCGGCGAGAGGGGGTCCCAGCTCTCGAAGGTCACGTAGGTGAAGCGGTCGTCGCGCACCGCGGCGCGGCGCGGGCCGTGCGCGTTCGACTCGCTGTAGGCCACGAGCGGCAGCGACTCGCCGCGGGCCAGCGGCAGCAGCGAGGTGCCCTCGAGCTCGGCCGGCGCCTCGACACCGGCCAGCTCGAGCAGGGTCGGCACCACGTCGAGGTTCCGCACGGACGCCTCGATGCGCGCCGTCGGCACACCCGGCCCGGCGACGACGAGCGGGACGTGGGTCTGCGTGGCGAACAGGTTGCCCCCGTGACCGTAGAAGCCGTGCTCCAGGAACTCCTCGCCGTGGTCCGAGGTGAGCGCGAGCACCGGCTCGCGGCCCCACGCCTCCCGCACGCCCTCGACCAGGCGCCGCAGGTGGCGATCGGTGCGCAGGATCTCGCCCTCGTAGCGCCGCAGCAGCACCTCGGCCTCCTCGGGGTCGGACGGCGGGTACTTCGCTTCGACGAGCGTGTCGGGGTCGCGGTCGGGAAACAGCTGGCCGAGCGCGCGCTTCCCCGGTCGGTACGGCGCGTGGGGATCGACGTAGTGGACGAACAACAGGATCGGCTCGTCGCGCCGGGAGGCGGCCCAGGCGAGGGCGGCCGCGGTGATCTCGGCCCCGTCGGTCATGTCGTGGCGGGCGAAGTGGTAGTGGTCGAAGCCCTGCGCGTAGCCCGCCTTCGGCCCGAGCACGAAGTTCCCGACGAAGGCGCCGGTCACGAAGCCCGCGTCGCCCAGGATCTCGGCGAGCGTCCGCGCGTCGTCGGGCACGCGATGCGACTTGCCCCATGCGACGCCGAGCTGCCAAGGGCTCCGCGAGGTGAGAAGCGAGGCCATCGAAGGCACGGTCCACGGCGCCTGGCTGAAGGCGCGCTCGAAGACGGCCGCGGAGGCCGACAGCTCGTCCAGGAACGGCGTGTTCGGCGCGACGTTTCCGTACACCGAGAGCTGGCTCTGGCGCGTGGTGTCCCAGGTCACCATCACGATGGGCGGCTGCACGGCTGCCCCGCGGCCGTGCAGCGTGGGGGCGCCCCAGAGCGCCGCCACCTCGCCGGGCGCCTCGCCGTCGGCCGGCGCGACCTCGAAGCGCAGCGTCACCTCCTGTCCGGCCCAGCGGGCCAGGTCGACTTCGACCGGCTGCCAGCTCGTGCAGTCGGCGCACGCCGCGCGCGTCGCCTCGAGCAGCGGCTCGTCGGCGCCTTCGAGGCCAATGCGGAAGCGGATCTCACCCGCGCCCGGAGTCGTGGTGTTCCCGAGCGAGACGCGCAGCAGCCCGGCGTCGGGAACCGTGTGGCGGCTGCTCAGGACGGAGGGAACGGGCGCCCAGAGCGAGGTCAGGGCGACGGAGTCGAGATCCGCCCATAGCCGGCCGCCGTCGTCGAGCAGGACGTTGCGCGCGGGCGGCGCGTAGAAGGCGATCTCGCGGATCTCGACGGGGTCGCGGCGGCGGACGAGATCGAAGCGCAGCTCGCGGATCGGGCCCGACCACTGAACGATCTCGTAGGCGGCGCGCGAAGCGCCTCGTCCACCCGCGTCGAGCACCTCGCGCGGGGCGTGCCGCCAGAGGTTGAAGTCCGGGAACCGCTCCGACTCCCAGAGCAGTCGCGCGGGCAGCGCCGTGGCCGAGCCCGGCTTCGCCAGCGTGACCTCGGCCCGGAACGAGGGCGGTAGCCGGACCGGCGGCGTCAGGTGGATCCGCGTCAGCTTGTCGCCGCCGACGGGCTCGATCCCGAGGGCCCCGTCCGCCGGCACGACGCGGCCGGCGCGGACGCGCACGCCCCAGGCCTCGAGCGCTTCCGGGTCTCCGGCGTCGAGCCGCGCGAGGCGCGGGCCACGCTCGGCGTGCAGACCCTCGAGCGCCGTGCGCACCTCGGACGTCACGGGCGCGTCGGCGAGACGCGCGGCGACCGAGCGCGGCGTCGCGGGCGGCGGCTCGGGCTGCGTGCAGGCGGCCACGTGCACGACGAGCAGCGCAGCAACGAGGCGCAGCGCGCCGGTGATTCGCAACGCGGGCCTCCCTCCGATCGGCGGGTCTAGCATTCCGCTCGGGGCGTTTCCATCGAGCGCGGCCGGCGAAGAAGCGGTGCGAGCACGTCGCGCGCGGCGAGTCCGCTCGGCGACGACGTCTGCCGATTCCCGGAGCCTGAGAACGCGGGTCGTCGCGGCACTCCGTCCGAGCAACGCTCGGGCTGCTCGTGCTCTCCTACGACAGACCGAAGCCGCGGTAGCCGTCGGCCGCGATCTCGTCGCAGATCTTGCGGTACTGGCCCACCCCGCCGACGTAGGGCATGAAGATCCGCGGCTTGCCCGGGATGTTCGCGCCCAGGTACCAGGACTGGCAGCTCGGCGCCGTCAGCATGGTTCCCCGGGCGACCTCGTTGACGTGCTCGACCCAGCCGGCCTGCGCCTCGGCCTCCGGCTCGATGCGCGAGAGACCCTTCTCGTCCAGGTGTGCGATGCACTCCGCAATCCAGTCCACGTGCTGCTCGATCGACACGATCATGTTGCTGAGCACCGACGGGCTTCCCGGGCCGGTGATCGTGAACAGGTTGGGGAAGCCGTGCACCTGCAGCCCCAGGTAGCTGCAGGGACCGGCCTCCCACGCCTCGCGCAGATGCGCCCCCTGCCGGCCGCGGATGTCGATGCGCAGGATCGTGCCGGTCATGGCGTCGAAGCCCGTGGCGTAGACCAGCGCGTCGATCTCGAAGGTCCCCTGGAGCGTCTCGACGGCGGTGGGGGTGATCCGCTCGATGCCACCCCGACGCAGGTCGACGAGGGTGACGTCGTCCCGGTTGAAGGTGCCGAGGTAGCCGGTGTCGATCACCGGGCGCTTGCAGCCGATCGGGTAGCCGCGCGGGGACAGCCCTTCCGCGGTCTCGGGGTCCTTCACCTGTCGTCTCAGGAGCTCGCGGTACATCTCGCACGCCAGCTCGTTGGCCTCGGCATTCAGCCCGATGTCGAGGTAGCGACGGAGCGCCGCGAAGCCCTCCGCCTCCATCACCGCCTGCCGCTCCGCTTCCGTGGTCTCGAGCAGCAGCTCGGTGGGCCCGATGAACGCCCTCCCGCCGCCGAAGCCGAAGATGAAGCCGCCCAGCGAGTGGCGCTCGGCGCGACGGATCCGCGCGTAGCTCTCCTTCACGCGCTGGAGATCCTCGCGGCTCAGCGGGTGGTTCCCGGCCGGCACGGTGTAGTTGGGCGTGCGCTGGAACACGGTGAGGTGCTCCGCCTGCTCGGCGAGGACCGGGATCGCCTGGACGCCCGAGGACCCGGTTCCGATGATTCCCACGCGGACGCCGCGGAAGTCCACGCCCTCGTGGGGCCAGGCACCCGTGTGGTAGACCGGCCCCGCGAAGTCGGACGCGCCCTCGATCGGCGGCGTGTTGGGCGTGGACAGGCAGCCCGTCGCGAGGACGAAGAAGCGCGCGACCAGGCGTTCTCCGTCCTGCGTCTCGACGTGCCAGCCGCCGCTCGCGTCGTCGTAGCGCGCCGCGGCGACCCGCGTCCGGAACGAGATGTCCCTCCTCAGATCGAAGCGGTCGGCCACGTGCCGGGCGTAGCGGAGGATCTCGGGCTGGGCGGCCATCACCTCCGTCCACTCCCACTCCTGCTCGAGCTCCGGCGAGAAGCTGTAGGAGTACTCCACGCTCGGGACGTCGCAGCGACAGCCCGGGTAGCGGTTCCAGTACCAGGTGCCGCCCACGTCGTCGCCGGCCTCGAGCACGCGTACGCGCAAGCCCTGCCCGCGCAGCTTGTGGAGCGCGTAGAGGCCGCCGAAGCCGGCTCCCACCACGATCACGTCGAAGCGTTCGGTTGCTTCCGTCGACATCGATTCGGCCCGGGGCTCAGCCGGCCGGGAGGCGCCGGCCGATCCACTCCTCCTCGGTGAGCGCGGCGAGGAGCCCGGGGTCGTCGTCCGCGCGCAGCACCCGGCGCCCGTCGTCGAGATCGAGCAGCAGGATCGAGCGCACCGGCTCGCCGCCGAGGTACTGCACCGTGTAGGAGGCGAGGCGGCCCTCGCCGTCCGCGCGGTCGACGACCTCGATCGTCGGCAGGTCGGCCGCGGTCCGCTCCGAGACGTCCACGTGGCGGAAGGGCGCCTCGGGGGGACGCGAGGCCCAGAGGCTCACGCCCTGCTTGGTGAGGAAGCCGCTCACCGCGTCGACCAGACCGGTCGCGCCGGGCGCGGCGCGCAGCTCCTGCGCCATCTTCACGGTCGCCTGGAGCACGAAGTTGTTGAGCGGACCGCCCGCGAAGGCCATGCCGCCCGTCACCGTCACCGGCAGGGTCGGGTCGAGGCCGAGCTCGCGCTGCTGCACGCGCACGGCCGAGGGGAAGCAGCTGTAGAGCTCGCGCGCCGCCGCCTCGGCGGGCGCGACCCCGGCGGCCTCCGTCACCGCGCGGCCCGCGTGTGCGAAGCCGGGCGTGCGGTGCAGGTCGCGCCGCTCGGCGAGCGACACCATGTGGTTCGAGTCGGCGACGGCCAGCGGGAACACGAAGCGCGACTCGTCGAGGCCCAGACGCCGGGCGGTGCCGAGCGCGCACAGGATCAGGCCGGCCGCCTGATCCACGTTCCAGTTCGAGTTGTGGCGCTTCGTGTACGGGAACGCGATCCAGCGGTTGCGACGGTCGGCGTCGCGAATCGCCTCGGGCTTGACGACCTCCCGGCTCCAGGCGTCCGGATTGCGCGCCGCCACCTCGCTCATGCCGGACCAGAGCCGCGCGACCGCGTCGCGGTGGGTCTCGAGGTCCTGCCCGTCCGCGGCGCGCAGCGCGTTCTCGACCACCGCGTACTGGTTCACGGGCATCGCGATCCCCAGCTCGAGCTCGCGCGGATGCACCACCTCGCGGTGCGGCTCGAGCACCTCGTCCGGCGCGACGCCGGTCTGCGCCGTGCGCCGCTCCGCCACGCCGAGGCGCTGGGCGCACTGCGCGCGGTGCTTCGTCTCGCCGCCCGCGACCAGCACGACGCTCGCGCGCCCGCTCGCGATGTCCGCCGCCGCGCGGCCGAGCAGCGCGGTCTGGAGCACGCCGATCTGGGCGAGCTGGGTGCGCGCACCGCTCGCGCCCAGCCGCTCGGCGACGAGGCGAGCCGGATCCGAGTAGTCCCAGAAGCCGCGCGGCACGCGCACGCCGTCGGCGAGCCCGAGCAGCGCGCGGCTCCCGGCGTCCTCGGCGGCCCCCTCGAGCGCGCGGGCCATCAGCTCGACGGGCTCGACGCCGTCGTCCGGGTGCTCGCAGCGCTGCTGGACGGCGCAGGCGCCGACGAGCACGGGGGTCTGGGGATGCACGCGCTCCTCCTCGTTCTCCGCTGGTGCAGTCCGCACTCGTCCCCGTGCGCGACGCAGCCGTCACCGTAGCGCGAACCACGCCCGCGGACGCGCGCGGACTCGACGCACCCGCCCGGCCCTGATCGAGCGGCCCGAACGGCGGCCGGTGCGGGCTAGGCTGACTCGTCACCCCAGGAGGAGTCCCCGTGCTCGACCTGCGCATCGACGGCGGCACGCTCATCGACGGCACCGGCGCCCCGCCCCGCCCCGGCAGCCTCGGCGTGCGACACCCGGCGGCAACGCGCCGGAGGACTGGCAGCTGCGGGCGCGGACCTGGACCGACCCGCGCGCGGTGCTCGGCGCCTCCGACGCCGGCGCGCACCTCGACATGATCGACACCTTCGCGTTCTCCACCGTGATGCTGGGCGACAACCGCGAGCACGATCTCCTCCCGCTCGAGGAGGCGGTCCGCCAGCTCACCGACGTGCCGGCGCGGCTCTACGGAATCGCCGAGCGCGGACGGCTCGAGCCCGGCTGGCACGCCGACGTGGTCGTCTTCGATCCCGACCGCGTGGCGAGGGGTCCGGTGCACACCCGCCGGCACGATCCTGCGCTCGGGACGGCCAGGCCGAAGTCGCCGCGCCAGGCGAGCGGGGAGCGGGTCCAAGCGCTTCCGATCAGGACGTCGAGCGGTCGAGCCGCCAGCGGAACGAGGAAGAGCAGGAACGAGACCCGGCCGGTCAGCCGGACACCGCTCCACAGCCGCTCCTCTCCGTCGGGACCGAAGAGCGCCACGGCGGCCGCGAGGGTGGCGCCCAGCAGGAGCCCTGCGCCGAGGGACCACCACGGGTACCTCGTGACGCCGATGGCTCTCCTGCTCTTCTCCCCCATGGCGGCGTCACCGAGCGCGTGCAGGCGCGCGCCAGCTCCGCATCTTCTCGCTCAGTCGCTCGCGCAGCACCGCCGCCACCTCACCCGCGATCTCGGCCGGCTCCGCCTGCTCGGCCAGCGGCCGAAGCGCGGCGTCGATGCCGAGCTCGACCTCGTCGTTCGGGCCCGGCAGCGAGAGCAGGATGCCCGTCCCGGCGCACCCGACACCGATGCGCACGCCGTCCTTCGCGTGTCGGCCGTGCCCCTGCTCGAAGCGGCACAGGTACGGCGTCGACGCGGTGGGATCGACGGCCTGGAGCGCCTCGATGGTGCAGTCCTTGGTCTCGGCACCGACCCCGCCGGTCGTGACCACGAGGCCGTATCCCTCGTCCAGGACCGCGCTTCGGAGCGCGCCTTCGATCAGCGCGCGGTCGTCGCGCAGCGGCGGCCGCTCGTCGACCACATAGCCGGCCTGCTCGAGCTTCGAGCGGATCAGCGGCGTGTTGGTGTCGACGATCTGGCCGGCCACGACCTCGTTGCCGGTCGGGAAGACCACGGCCCGCATCCGGATGCGCGCGTCGATCTCGCGCATCATCTCCACCGAGCGGTCGAGCGCCGCGCGGCCCTCCGTCTCGTCGAAGGCGAGCCAGCCGAACATGCCCTCGGCGCAGAGATCCGTCTTCTCGGTGACCGTGACGCCCTCGAGCTGGCCGATCGCCCGCAACATGGCTTCGCGCTTGCCGACGAGCTGGTAGGCGTCGATCGAGCGGCGCAGCACGTCGAGCGCGAGCAGGTCGTCGCGCGCGTCGATCACCAGCACCTCGTCGTGAGGCAGGCCGAGCACGTCGGCCACCACCTTGGCGAGCTCGGTCAGGTTGGCGCCGGCGAGGCCGATCCGCTCGATCCGGATCTCGGTCTTCTCGAGCGTGTCCCAGCCCATGCCGGCGCTCACGACGAGACCCCCAGCACGCGCAGCCGCAGGTCGAGCAGCGGCGCGTCGACGATCGAGCGGCCGATGCAGAGGGCATCGGCGCCGAGCCGCACCAGCTCGTCGAGGTCGCCGTGCCCGACGCCGCCGGCGAAGGCCACCAGCACGCGCTCGCGCGCGCCGATCGCGTCGAGCGCCTCGACCACGGGCTTGATGTCGGCCGGGACGCCGGTGTCGACGAAGACCGTCGTTGCGCCGAGCGCGACGGCGAGCTTCGCCTCGTCGAAGAGCGACGCCTCCTCGCCGCTGAGCTGCACGACCTTCCGGTGCGCCTCGAGATGCGCGACGGCCTCGAGCGCGCCGCGCAGGCCGCCCAGCATCCGCACGTAGTTCTTGTCGAGGTACACCATCGGGTGCTCGGCCATGCGCCCGCTCGCGCCCCCGACGGCGACGGCGTGCCGCACCAGCGCCTTCGTCTCGGGCGGCGCCTTCTTCCACGCCCCCCCGACGATGCGGAGGCGCCCACGCGCCTCGTCCACCAGCCGCCGGGTCGCCGTGGCGATACCGGACGGCTTGGCGACCAGGCCGATCAGGGTCTCCTCGGCGACGGTCATCGTCTTCGCGTCACCGCGGAGTCGCAGCAGCGCGTCGCCGGCCCCGACCTCGTCCCCGTCGTCGCAGAGAGGCTCCACGTGCAGGCCCAGCGCCCGCCCGCGCTCGGCCGCGTGGCCGAGGCACGCGACGAGGCCCGCCGCGTCCGCCTCGACGACCGCCGTCACCTCGCGTCCGGCGAGCGACCGGAAGATCTCGTCGCGGATGTCGTCGACGCCCGGGATCTCGTTCACGGCGCGTACCCCTCGAGGCCGCGCTGCTGCAGCCACAGCGGCAGCAGCTCCTCCTCGACCCGCCGGTTCACCTCCGGCGCCC